>SXON01000107.1 GCA_005778355.1 Pseudomonadota bacterium
CGAACTCATCGCCCTCCTTGATGAGGCCCATCGCGATGCCGGCCCCGGGCGCCTTCACCGGCACGCCGGCGTCGAGCAGCGCGAGGGTGCCCGCGCACACGGTGCCCATCGACGAGGAGCCATTGCTCTCGAGCACGTCGGCCGAGCAGCGGATCACGTAGGGGAAGCCATCCGCCGCGGGGAGGATGTTCTGGATCGCCCGGTGGGCGAGCGCGCCATGGCCGATCTCGCGGCGCTTGGGGCCGCGCATCGGGTAGCTCTCCCCGGTGCAGAAGGGGGGGAAGTTGTACTGCAGCATCCAGCGACGCAGCGGGGTGGTGACGCCCGCGTAGTCGAGGCGCTGGCCGTCGTCCTCCACGCCGAGGGCGATGGTGGCGAAGACCTGCGTCTCGCCGCGGGTGAACACGGCCGAGCCGTGCGCGCGGGGCGACACGCCCACTTCAGTCCAGATGGGGCGGATCTCGTCGGTGGCGCGGCCGTCGATACGGACGCCCTCGGTGATCACCATGCTGCGCATCTCGACCTTCACGATCTTCTCGCACACCTCGGCGGCCTGCGCCTCGGCGAGGGCCTTCTTGGCGGCGTCTTCGATGCCTGCACCGGCGGCGGCGAGGGCCGCGGCCTTCGCGGCGGCGATCGCGTCGCGACGCTCGTGCTTGCCGTGGGTGCGGAGGCCACCGCGGACGCCGTCGGTCGCGATGGACTTGACCTTGGCCACGAGGGTCTCGTCGATGGCGGCGGGCGCGGGCGCCTCGCGCTTGACCGCGCCACCGTGCTTCTCGCGGAGCTCGCCGATGGCGGCGCAGATGGTCTTGATGACGGCGTGCGCGAGGTCCATCGCGTCCATCATCAGGCCCTCGGACACTTCCTTGCCGCCGCCCTCGACCATGCACACCGCGTCGGCGGTGCCGGCCACGACAATGTTCAGGTCGGACTCGTCGATCTGCACGCGGGTGGGGTTGACCACGAGCACACCGCCGTGGCGAACCACGCGCACGCCCGCGCAGGGCTGCTTGAGCGGGGCGTCGGAGAGGTGCGCGGCGGCCGAAGCGCCGCAGATGCTGAGCACGTCGGTGTCGCAGTCGGTGTCAAACGAGAGCACCGTGGCGATGATCTGGGTCTCGAAGCGCCAGGTCTTGGGGAAGAGGGGCCGGATGGGCCGGTCCATCAGGCGGCTGGCCAGCGTTTCCCGCTCGTTGCTGCGACCCTCACGCTTGAGGTAGCCGCCGGGGATGCGGCCGTAGCCGCCGACGCGGTCCATGTATTCGCAGGACAGGGGGAGGAAGTCGAAGCGCGCGGGCGTGGTACCCGAGGTGCAGGTGACGAGCACGGAGCTGTCGCCCTGGCGGACGATGACGGAGCCACCGGCCTGCTTGGCGTACTTGCCCGTTTCGATAGTGAGGGGACGGCCGCCGACATCGACGGTGACAGATTGAATATTCATGGAGTTTGCCTTGTTTGCCCAGTCCTGGGCGGATCCCGGGCGCACCTGCGCCCATGGGGTTTCTGTGAAGGCACTCCGCGCGCGGCCCGCGACCGTGAAAAACCGTGGGCCTGCTCGGAATGAGCGTTGCCCCGGAAGACCCGGAGGCGCTCAGCCCGCGAAGACCCGCGATGGCGGGACTCGTCTGGAGTGCGGGGGGTGAAAAGAACGCGGGGCGGGGTGTTTCCCCGCCCCGTTTTGCTCTACCGGAGGCCCAGCTTCTTCACGAGAGCCTCGTGACGCGCCGAGTCGGTATTGCGGAGGTACTTGAGGAGGCGGCGGCGGTGACCGACGGCCTTCAGCAAGCCGCGACGACCGTGGTGGTCTTTCGCGTGCACCTTGAAGTGCTGGGTGAGCTCGTTGATGTTCGCGGTGAGCAGCGCCACCTGCACTTCCGTGCTGCCGGTGTCGCCCTCGTGGGTGCGGAACTTGGCGATGAGCTCTTCCTTGACTTTCTCGTGCAGGGCCATTTGAATCTACCTTTCCTCAGCACCGCCGCCGCCCGGTGATGGCTTCCGCGTATGGGCCCGGGATGGGCGTGGGCGCGTGCCGATGCGGGGCAGGAATTGAGGGGGCGCTGGTTATCCACCGATGGGGGCGGAGTCAAGGACTCGCGACGCCAGCCTCGGCGTTAGATCGCCCTCGTGGACTTGCCCGAGCCTGACTTCCGGCTCATGCCGGTCGTGCCCAGCACGCCCGCCTGGGTGGTGATCGCCGAGCTGCCTGAGATGCCTCCCGGCTCGGTGACCGACCTTGTGGAGGAAGGGAAAGCCGGTGCCCGCGTGAGCGGGGTGGAGCTGAGTTCGGGCTGGCGCGGGGCAACCGTAGGTCTCGCGAGCGAGGCCGGACGTCTCTGCTCGGCACGCATCCTCGAGACGGCGGCCGGCACCATCGGCGCGAGCTCGCGGCCGTACCTGCTCGGCGTGGTGGAGGGCTGCCCCGGGGCGCGGTGGGCGAGGCGGGAAACAGCAGATCGTTTCGCACCGGTGAGCGCCCGCCCGGTGGCCGACGAGAACCTTGGCTACCTCGCCATCGCCAGCTTCCGCGCGCTCGACGCGTGGGAGGCCGTGCAATCGCGGTGGATGTCCAGCGCGCAGCCTCTCGACAGCACCGAGTGGGACACCAGCGGGGGCGGCGCCCCCGAGGTGGCGCGCTTCTCCCTGCCGTCGGGCGCCCGGATCCTCGTCCACGCGGAGGCCGGCGGTCCGTGCACGGCCTTCCACGGTGTCGCGAGTGCCTCGTTTGTCGCCGAGGGCAAATCGGCTGTTCGCCTCCGGGTCGACGGCGAGGCGCCCCCCTTCGCGGCGGTGCTCCACGATCCGGCCACCGGGGCCTGGGCAAGTCGCGACGTGAGTCTGCTCGACGACGTGATTGTTCTCGACATGCGCGAACGGGGCTGCTGAGCTCTACTCTCCGACGTGCACGGCCGTGAAGCGCAGCGAGCCCGCGGTCAATGCGCTCAGCGCGAGGTTCACGTCCTCGTAGCTGTCGGGATCGGCGTTGACCAGGCCGGCCACCCCCACGGCGTAGGCGCCGGGCTCGCGGAAGGCGCTGCCGGGGATCTCAGCTTCCAATGAACCGGCGGCGTGCGTGAGCCGGTAAAGGTCCGCGATGTCGGTGGGAAGCGAGTCGTACGTGGTCTCGCCGTCGGCGAGGCGCACCACGGTCACCATCATGTTGTCGTAGTCCTGTCCCTCGAGGCTCACCACCAGCTCGGCGCCGGCGTCGATGGACTCGGGCACGTCGAGCTCGGGGGCGTCGGGCGTCACCATCGACAGGTGGTGGGCGCCGTCGCGATCGACCCGCAAGACGGTGTCCGCGGCGGCCGCCCACGGCAGACCGTCTTCCGAGGTCGCGGCGAAGTTCCCGTCACTCTCGGGAAAGAGCGCGAAACCCTCGCCATCCACCTCCAGCTCCACGGCGGCGTCGTCAATGGGCGAGTCGCCGAGGTCTTCGAGCGCGGTGGCGTCGGCGAGCATCACGCGCGCCGAGCTGCCGGCGTCCCAGTCCGAGGCGCCGAGGTCAACGCCCTCGGGCAGCGGCTCCACGCCGATGTACCAGGCCTGCACCACCATCGGGTTGGTGAGGTCGTTGAAGGTGTCGGCGATGGCGAGGAAGTCGGCGCAGCCGAGTAAGAGCGCGAAGATCATGGGCGTGGTCCCTGTCTCGCCCGGGGATCGGAACTCCCCATGCTGCGCTTGAGGGCGCTACCCGCGTCGGTTGAGGTCGGGACGAACCGCGGCCGTGCGCGCGGCCGACTGCTCTCGACGCCAGCGCTCGACCTTGCCATGGTCGCCGCCGAGCAGGATCTCGGGCACCCCCCAGCCGCGGTACTCGCGGGGGCGGGTGTAGTGCGGGTATTCGAGCTGTCCCGATGTGAAGGACTCGTCGACCGCCGAGTGATCGTTCCCGAGCACCCCGGGACGCAGGCGCACCACCGCGTCGATCACCGCGCAGGCCGCGATCTCGCCGCCGGTCAGCACGAAGTCACCGATGCTGAGGGCCTCGTCGCATAGGTGCTCGCGAACGCGCGCGTCGATGCCCTCGTAGTGGCCACACACCAGCACGAGGTGGGGGACGGCGGCGAGCCGCGTCGCGACAGACTGGGTGAATGGCGTGCCGCTGGCCTCGAGGATGACCACGTGGCTGTCGGGCCGTCGCACGCCGGCGATGGCGGCGTCGATCACGTCGACGCGCATGACCATGCCGCTGCCGCCGCCGTAGGGGGAGTCGTCGACCACCCGGTGACGGCCGATCCCGTGCGCTCGAATGTCGTGGATCCCGAGCGACCAGTGACCGGCCGTTAGCGCACGCCCGAGGATCGACGTCGTGAGCGATGGACGCACGATCTCGGGAAACAGCGTGAGGACGTCGACGTGCACCGCGTCCTAGTCGCTGGAAACGGCGGCACGGGCCACCACGATGACACCCGCCTCGTGGTCGACTCGGACGATATTCTCGGGGGTGGCGACCACGAAGGCCTCGCCGCCGTCGGTGTCGATCACCCACACGTCTCGACCCCCGCCGGGCGTGACGGCCACGTCGCGCAGGGTGCCAATGGCGGTGCCTTCCTCGTCTTCCACGGAGAGTCCGAGCAGATCCGCCACATAGAACTCGCCATCGCCGGGCGGCGGCAGCGCATCACGGTCGATGAGCACCGTCCAGCCCACCAGGGCGGCGGCCTCGTCGGGGTTGGACACGCCCGCCACGCGGCCGATGATGCGCTTGCCCGCGCCGGGTCGCGCGCTCACCGTGGCCACGCGCTCCTGACCATCGGGGCCGCGGAAGATCACCTCTCGCGGCTCGTCGAGCACGCTGTCCTCGCGATTGTGGAGGTGCAGGCGCACCTCGCCCCGCACGCCGAAGAGACCCACCACGGAGCCGAGCTCGATGAGTTCGGCCGGCATGCGCCTACTCTGCGGTAGCTTCGTCGCCGGTCGACTCGCCGCCGTCGGCGGCGCCCGTCGTGCCGGGCTCGATCAACTCCAGCACCGCGCGGCGCTGGCCGGCACCGGCGCTGAGGACCGTGCGGAGCGCGCGGAGCGTTTCCCCGTCGGGACCCTTCACGCGGTCGAGGTCGGCCGGGGCCACGCGCAGCTCGATGAGCAAGCTGGACTCGCCCTCGACGGTGGTCACGTCCACGGCGGAGGCGTCGGACACCAGCCCCTTCACCATGTGGCGCACCAGCTCGATCATTCGGCCGAACCGCTGGCCGCGCGAGCCTTCTTGAGCAACGACGACACGGTCTCGCTGGGCTGGGCGCCCTTCTCGAGCCAGTAGTCGGCGCGGGCGAGATCGATCTTGATCACGGGCGGCTCGACCATCGGGTTGTAGTGCCCGATGTACTCGATGCAACGACCGTTTCGCGGCGAGCGCTTGTCGGCCACGGCCACGCGGTAGGAAGGCTTCTTCTTGGCGCCCGTGCGGGCAAGGCGGATGCGGACCATCTGGGGACCCTGGAAAGCTCCGGCGGCTATCCGGCGGGGGTCGTGCCGTCAACGGGTGTGTTCACAGGGGGATATTGCCATGCTTCCGCGGGGGGTTCTTGTCCCGCTTGTTCTCGAGGGTGTCGAAGGCGTCGATCAGGCGGGCGCGGGTGTCGCGCGGCACGAGGATCTCGTCGATGAAGCCGAGCTCGGCGGCGCGGAAGGGGTTCGCGAAGCGGTCGCGGTAGTCTGTCACGAGTTCGGCCTTTCGCGCGGCGACGTCGGTGGCCTTGGCCAGGTCGTTGCGGAAGATGATGTTGACGGCGCCGTCGGGACCCATCACCGCGATCTCGGCGGTGGGCCAAGCGAAGTTCAGGTCGGCGCGCAGGTGCTTGCTGTTCATCACGCAGTACGCACCGCCGTAGGCCTTGCGCGTGATGAGCGTCACCTTGGGCACGGTCGCCTCGGCGAAGGCGTAGAGCAGCTTGGCCCCGTGCTTGATGATGCCGCCGTGCTCTTGTGTCGCAAAGGGTTTTGAACTTTTCACTTTATATCCCGCGCCATCCATCTCGACTTCAATCGCAATCACACTGCTGTGTGTTTCACTTCCCAAAAAATCGCAGAGATAAAATCTTCGATCC
>SXON01000108.1 GCA_005778355.1 Pseudomonadota bacterium
CATTGGCATAGGGCGGCCCGTCGTGGAGGATGAACAGCGGCCGGCCCTTGGCGTTGGCGCGCAACTTGTCGTAGAGCTTCTTTTCCTGCCAGGCCTTGATCCAGCCGGGCTCCCGCTTGGCCATGTCGCCGCGCATGGGGAAGGGCGTGTCGGGCAGGTTGAGGGTGTCTTTGTAGTCAGGCATGTCAGTTCACAATCGGAGGATTCATTGGCCGTTCGCGGGCACATTCAGTAATTCGCGTGCCTGCTGGGCGTCGCGGTCGATCTGGGCGATCAGGCTGGTCATGTCGGGGAACTTCGCCTCGTCACGCAGCTTGTGCAGGAACTCGACGCGCAGGTGCGTGCGGTAGATCGACCGGTTGAAACCGAACAGGTGTACTTCCAGCGTCGGCCGGCCATTGGCGTGGACGGTGGGACGCGTTCCCAGGCTGGCCACGCCAGGCCAGTCCGGCTGCTCCAGTCCCTGGACGCGCACGGCGAAGATGCCGCCCAGTGGCGGGCGGTTGTGTTTGAGCTGGATATTGGCGGTGGGGTAGCCGATCTTGCGGCCCAATTGGTCGCCGCCCACCACCCGCCCGGAAATCGAATAGGGCCTGCCAAGAAATTGCGCCGCCAGGGCCATGTCGCCCATGGCCAGCGCCTCGCGCACGGCGGTGCTGGACGCGCGCTGGCCGGCCGCCTCGACAGTGTGCAGGGTTTCCGCGACATAGCCATGCGTTTCGCCCTGCGTTTGCAACAACGCAAAGTCGCCAGCCCGTTTGGCGCCAAAACGAAAGTCGTCGCCAACCAGGACATAACGGGCGCGCAGGCCCTCGACCAGGATGCGGCGGACGAAATCCTCGGCTGACAGGGCGGCGAATCCGCGGGTGAAGCGGCACACATGCACATGCGCCACCCCCAGGCCCTTCAGGATCTCCATCTTCTCGCGCAGGCTGGTCAGCCGGGTGGGGGCGTCCTGGGGGGTGAAGATCTCGCGTGGGTGGGGCTCGAAGGTCAGCACCGTGGGGAGCGCGCCGACCGACGCGGCACGCGCGGTCAGCCGCGCCAGCATGGCCTGGTGTCCGAGATGCACGCCATCGAAAGTGCCGATGGTGACCGCATTGGGTCGGGCCGCGCGCGTCGTAGCCGCGGTACTCCAGGCGCCTCAGGCCATCGAGGAGCAAGGGGGCCGCTCGCTTCTCACCCACGTAGCCGACGATGCCGCACATGAACGCTCCGGGAGCCTGCCCCTAATCTGGAGCCGGGGGCTCGACGCGGAGCAACAGCAACCCGCGTGCCGCGTCTTGTTCCACGTCGATGCCGCTGGCACGGGCCGCCACGATGACTCGCGCGGCGAGCAGCGCGGGCTCGGGCGAGGCCAGCCAGCGACGGACCCGCGGCAGGTCGAAGGTCACCGGCAAGGTGCCCGCCGGGAAGGGGCCCACCTCGAGGATGCGCTCGCCGTGGTGATCGCCCACGCGCGAGGTCGTGTCGGCAAGCGCGGTGGCGAGCAGCTCGCCCGGGGCCCGGTAACTCTCGATGTGGGCGCTGGTCTCGACGAGACGGTGGGCGGCCGTCGCGACGGGATGGGTGCCGGGCAGCTCGTTCATCTCGGCGTACATGCCGATCACCGTGGCGGGGCCGCGAAGATCGTGGACGGCGGCCGCGAGGAGAAGCTCGCGGTCGAGGGCGGCTCGCCACGCCCGGCGGGCCTTCATCGGGCGAGCGCCGCGCGGAGTGCCGACCAGGCCTCAGGCGTGAGCCAGCGCGAAGGATCGCCGCCCGCACCGGCGATCTCCTTCATCAGCGAGGACGACACGAAGGCGAGCGAGGGGTCGGTGGCCACGAAGACCGTCTCGATCCCGGGGGCCATGGCGCGGTTGGCCAGGGCGATGGGCATCTCGAAGCCGAGGTCCGTCCCGTCGCGCAGGCCGCGGAGGATCGCGGTGGCGCCGATCCGCTGCGCGAGGTCGACGGTCAGGCCCTCGTAGGCGGCGATCTCCACGCCTCCGTCGGCGGCGAACGCGGCGCGGGCAACGGCTAGGCGGGTGTCGAGGTCGAGGAGGCGCTTCTTCGCTGGATTGTGTCCCACTGCCACCACCACGCGGTCGAAGAGCGCGCGCCCGCGTCGAACGATGTCGACGTGGCCCAGGGTCAGCGGGTCGAAGGTGCCGGCGATGACGGCCGTGCGCATGCCGCCGAGCCTACCACGTGCCTACTCGTCGTCGTCCCCGGAGGGCGTGTCTCCCTCCTCCTCCTCCTCCGTGTCGCTCTGCGCGGCCTGCATGGCCGCCTCGTCCTCCTGCGCCTGTTCCAGTTCGCTCGTGGGACTCGGGAAGAGTTTCTCTCGTTCGCTGCGCTCGCCGAGCACCGAGGTGGCCAGCTGCCGCTCCTGTTCGGTCGCCTCGGCGCCAGTCCGTCGTAAGTCCCACACGCTTGAAAACTGGTCGGAGTAGTAGGGCTTGCCGAGGTAGGCCTCCAGCCTCGTCGCCGTGGTTTTTGCGGTGTCGATGCCGTTGGTGCGCATCTGCAGCTCGGAGTCGAACCAGATCCACCGCACCCACTCCTTGAGCGCGTCGACGTCGGCCGGTGTCCAGGGCGTGGCACCATCGTCGGCCTCGGCCACCAACGCGGCGAAGAAGGCATTGCCCGAGATGCGGGCCGAGTACTCCGCGGTGCGGATGGTGGGCTCATGGTCGCCCATGCCGCCGACCATCGGCTGGCGGTGGTACACCTGCTGCATCAGGGCGGAGTCCACCGACTGGATGGGCACCGTGAGGATCGGCCCCGGGTGGCCACGCACGATGACGCTCGCGGGCACCTCCCCCGCGTCGAAGGGCGACAGGGGGAGGAGCCGGTCGGACCGGCGCTCGGCCAGGCCCACGAAGGCGAGGAGCAAGGGCAACCACCGCAGGCGTGAGCGGGCGAAGCTGACGAGGAAGGTGCAGCCGAGCAGGCAGTAGACAACCGACCAGATTCGCTCGGGAAAGTTGAGCCGCGAGATGAAGCTACTGTGCTCGTACAACCAGGTGTAGGGCACGTTTTCGAAGATCAGCTCGTCGGTGCCGAAGCGTAGTCCGAGGCTGAACCAAGCGCCGATCAGGCCGCCGAGGAGAATCCATGCCCGCCGAACCGTCCCGAGGGCAAGAAGGATCGCGAGCACCGTCGTGATCCCATCGTGTCGATCCAGCAGGTGTGCGAAACGATGGGCGCCTTCCAGGTAGATCATCGCCGTTTGCACGGGCGCGGAAAGGCCGGGAACGTCGCCGGTCGCCAGCGCGTAGGCGATGGGCGCGGCGAGCGGGGCGACCACGATCACCGAGGTGATCACGGCGATGGCGAACTTCTTGACGCCTTCCACCCCATCCCGCCAGAGCCGCGCGACCCCGAGCGGGGCCAGCGCCATGGCGAGGAAGGGGGCCGAGTACCAGTATACCCACGCGGCGAGCCCGATCCACACGCCGAGCATCACCGCGTCGCGTCGATCACGGAACCGCAGGAGGGCAAGTACCGCCGGGGGGATGAACCACAGCATGGCCTGGGTGGGACGCCCGCCCTCGAGCTCCTGGAGGATGTAGGCATTGGACATCCACCATCCGGCGACGCCCCACTGGAGGAAGGGTCGCCGTGGCGCGAGGTGGCGCGCAAGGGGCAGGAACGCGAAGCCATTGCCAAGGATGATCACCACCGCCGTGAACACCATCCCTCGCTGGGATCCGAAGGCCAGCTGGAAGGGAATCGAGAGGATGGCGTCGACGACATTGCTGCCGTTTCGCACCATCAGATTCACCCCCTCCGGGTAGTACATGCGCGTGGTGTGCGCGGGGAACTCACCCGAGAGGAGCTCCTCCTTCACCCAGTCGTACATCCACAGGGTGCCGCCCGGGTCGACCCCGATCCCAAAAACCGGAGCCTTGGTGAGGAAGGCCTTGTCGAAGAAGATCGCGACGACGACGAGCAGGAATAGGCCGAGGCCGACGATCCGCGCGCGGCCGGCCTCGGTGCTCATCGTGGGCGAGTCCTAGCCGCGGCTGGGGAGCACGAGTCGGGCCGCGGCGGGCAAAGGCAGGCCCGCGGCGCGCACCATCTGCACGCGCTGCGCGACGCAGGCACCGCGGAGCATCGCCTGGGCCACGGTCACGACGCTGCGGGCCTCGAGCGGCTCGAGCCAGGTGCCTCGGACCCAGTCGTTGAAGAGGCCCATCGCCGGGCCGCACCACACCTGGTAGTCGCGTTTGCGCGTTTGCTCGCCGACGCGGGCCCAACGCGACGACATGCCGAGGTACCAACGGAAACACAGGGCCATCTGGTGACGCGGCTCCCGGGCGGCGCGCTCCACCTCGCGCGGGTCTCTCCCCTGCCAGTAGCGCTCGGTCTCTGCCCACACCTCGGTGAGCGGACGAAGGAAGATCTGCTTCTCAATCTTCTGCCGGTCGGCGGCGGGGATGGCGTCGATGCCGTCGTAGGCCTTGTAGAGATCGTAAAGCCGCGCCGCTCGCTGAGCATACATCGTGCCTCGCGACAACACCTGCACCTGCGCGCCGATCTCGAACATGTCGGGCGCCGGCCCCTCGATGACGTCGGAGAAGGCCGCCGCCAGGAGCATCTCCTTTACCGCGCTCGACGTGGCCGCCTCAGGCGTGGCCTGGTTGACCGAGCCGGTCATCACGTAGTCGGCGCCGAGTTGCAGCGCCGCCGCCAGCGACCAGGGGTCGCCGATGCCGCCCGCCGCGCCCACCCGGGGACGCTCCGCGTACGCCAACTCGTCTGCCACCCTGTCGGCGAGGCGCCGGATCACCGGGATCAGCACGGGGAGGGGGCGCCGGTCGGTGTGGCCGCCACTGTCGGCCTCGGCGGTGATGTCGTCGGCCAGCGGCACCCGACGGGCGAGGATCGCCTGCGCGGCGCTCAGCTTCCCGGCGGCGACCAGATCGGCGACGAGCTTCTCGGGGGCGGGACGCAGGAATGGCTCGGCCACCTCCGGTCGCGACACCTTTGCCGCGAGGCGATTTGGTACCACGATGCGCCCGTCGGCCTCGTGGATCCCCGTGAGCCGGTAGCGAACCACGGCGGGCGTGAGCTGCATGAAGGCGCTGGCGTCGACGTCGTGCACGCCGTGGGCCAGGAGCAGGTCGACCGTCCTTTCTTCCACCGAGGGCTCGGCGGGGTTGTGCAGCAGGTTGCAGCCGAAGGGCTGGCCTGCGCAGCGCGTGGAAAGCTCGTCGAGGGCGTTCTCCACGGCTTCGACGGGCAGGCCGCCAGAGCCGAAGAAGCCCAAGAGCCCCGCCCCGGCCATCGCCGCCACCAGCTCCACGCCCGCGATGCCGCCGGCCATCGCACCGGCCGTGTAGGCGGCGCGGACGCCGTGGACCGCACGGAAGGCACCGGAGCCCAGCGTTTCCGGGTAGAGCGCCGGAACGATCATCGAGGCGGGGGCCAGCGGCGCGCCCTCGAACCATGCCCCTTCCCGGAAGTGGATGGTCCGCGCCGGGTCGTGCAGCGCGTCGACAATATCCGTGACCGGCACCTCGAGCGGGATGTCCTGGTCGGCCACCTCGCCGGTGTGCCAGCGCGTGCGCACGCGGGCGAGGCCGTAGAGGCTGCGCTCCACCGACACGCACACCTCGGCGTCTTCCAGCTCCACGCGATCGACGTCGTGAGCGAGGAGCGCAGCCAGGCTCCCCGGCCCACCGCGGTCGAGGGCGCGCGCGAGGCCCGTGCCCTCGCCCGCCGACTCGTCGACGCGACCGCCGCGCCAAGTTCGGGTGCTGCTCGCTGCGTGACGGAGGTCCATGCGCCAGGGCTCCAGGCCTCGCGGCTTATCGCGCTGGCACGGCGTCGCGAGACTCGGGCCGCTCCGGGGCGTCGCCTGGGCCGCCGAGGATGGGCACGACACCGAGGGCCGCCAGCCAGCCGAGCACGGCCACGAGCGCCATGAGCACGAGGATCGCCGCGTAGGCGTTCGCCACCGTCTCGGCGCGCTCGGCACGTTTCCAGGCCTCCTCGAGCGAGCGCGAGAGCCGGGCCCGGTCGCGGGCCTCGGTCTCGAGGTGGGCCTGCAGGTCGGAGATGCCCAGCGCCCGGGCCACCTCGCCGGGGGAGGGGAGGGCGGCCCCCTCGACGCCGCGCACGCGCAGCCAGGCGCGCACCTTCTCGGCGAGCGGGTGACGCACGAAGCGCGCGAGGGCGGTCGCGACGGCGGCGGTGTCGTCTGCCGCGATCCCGTCGAAGAGATCGATGCTGCCGCGGACGTCGCGCACGCGGTCGAGGGCATCGAGGAGGGCTTCGGTGTCGCTCACCCGCGCACCACGAGCGAGGTCCACCCCGGCCAGCGCTCGTCGAGCAAGGTGCCGTGCCGGGGCTCCAACTCCGCCGGCTCGCACAGCTCGATCCAGCGAGCCGAGAAGGCGGCCGGGGGCTGGAGGTCCATGGCGGCGAGGTCGTGATGCGCGCCGCAGGGGCAGTCCATCTCGCGCGGGCCCCCCTCGCGCCAGGTCTGCAGGGCGTGGGCAAAGGGCCGTGCGGCGGGCTCGCCGGTGACCGGGCAGCGCACGTGGAAACCGCCCTGCTCGTTGCCGAGGAAGAACTCGCGGTCGCCATCGTGAACGCGCACGTCTTCGGCCTGCCCACAGAGAGCGATGGCATCGAGGCCCTCGAAGGCCTCGTGCGCGGAGATCGAGCCCACCCGCCCGGGGACGATCACGACGCGGAGGCGATGCGTGGCGCGCGGGGGCATGCTCCCGGGCTAACTCCTCGGCATGCCCCACTCTGCCTTCCGGCCCCACCCCTGGCATGGCCTGTCCCCCGGTCCCGACGCGCCGCGGACGGTCACCGCCTACATCGAGATCACCCCCTTCTCGGTGATCAAGTACGAGGTCGACAAGGCCTCGGGCTTCCTCAAGGTCGATCGTCCCCAGCGATTCTCGGCGCTACCGCCGACCCTCTACGGTTTCGTCCCCCAGACCTACTGCGACCGTCGCATCGCGGCGCTGGCGGGCACCCCCCGTGGCGATGGCGATCCGCTCGACATCTGCGTGGTCTCCGAGCGCCCGATCGACCGCGCCGACATCATCTTGCGAGCTCGAGTCATCGGCGGCTTCTTGATGGTCGACGACGACGAGGCGGACGACAAGATCGTGGCGGTGCTCGAGGGCGACCCGGTGTATGGCGAGGCCGCGGCGCTGCCCCCGGCGCTGATGGCGCGCCTGCGGCACTACTTCGAGACCTACAAGCTCGAACCCGGCAAGAACCCCGTCCGCATCGACGCGGTGTACGACGCGGAGCGTGCCTACGAGGTGATCCGCGCCGCCATGGCGGACTACTCGGCGGCCTTCAACGGCGCGCCGTAGATCCGGTAGGTCTTGTAGATCCGGCCACCCATCTTCTCGATGGCCGAGCGCATCTTGTGGTTGTCTTCGAGCACCCAGGAACACTCGGCACCCTTGATGCCCGCCTCGCGGCCGGCGTCCCACGTGCGCTTGTAGAGCGGAGCACCCAGCGGGAGGTTCTGGTACTTCTGTCGGACTCCAAGGGTAAACACTCGAATTTGATTGATTTTTGAGGGTCGCGTGAGCCAGTGCCACCAGCCGATCGGGAAGATCGAGCCGTTCATCGGCTTCACCACCTGGTTGAAGTCCGGCAGCGTGAGGGAGAAGGCCGCGGGCTCGCCGTTGACGAAGGCGATGTAGCAGTAGCGCCCGTCGAGCATGGGCTTGAGTCCGGCCGCCACCTTGTCGAACTCCTTGTCGGTGAGGCGGACAAAACCCCAGTTGTCGGCCCAGGCGTCGTTGTAGATCTGCTTGCAGATCGCCACTTCCTTCTCGAAGTTCGTGGTATCGACCGGGCGAATGCTCACTTCGGGGTGACGCTGCTCGAAACGGTCGGAGATGGCGGCGATCCTCTCCGGAATGGGGCCGTCGTTTTCGAGCCAGTAGGCGTAGAGGTCTTTCTCTTTCACGAGCCCCGCCGCCTCGTAGTGGGCCACGTAGTAGGCGGGGTTCCAGATCATCATCACCAGCGGGTCGCTGTCGAAACCATCGACCAGGAGCGAGCACTCGTGGTTGGTGTTGAAGTTGAAGGGGCCCATCGCCCGCGCCATGCCCTTGTCACGCAGCCACTGGAGCGCGGTGTGGACGAGCGCCTTCGATACCTCGCGATCGTCGATGAACTCGAGGAACCCGAAGAAGCCGACGTCGGGATGGAGCTCCTGGTAGCCATGGTCGAGCTGCGCCGACACCGTGCCCACGGGTTTGCCATCCTTGTAGGCGATGAAACACTGGAGATCGGCGAGACCGAAGTAGGGGTTCTTCGCCGGGTCGAGGAACTCCTTGCGCTCGAAGCGCAGGGGCGGCACCCAGTGTGGATCGCCCTTGTAGATGCTCCACCACACGTCGATGAAGGCCGCGGCGTCGCGGGGCAGGCTGATCGGGCGGACCTCGACGGCCATGGGCTCTCCGCGCCGGTGACTAACCGACGAGCCGGGCCTCTTCGCGCTCGGCAAGGGCGTCGAAGAATCGCTCGGTGTGCGCCACCGCCTCGTCGATGCTCTGGCTGTGCAGGAAAGCCACGCGCAGGTCGGAGCCGTAGGGCAGGCCGTGGGTGAAATAGTTGGCGATCTTCTTCATCCGCCCGAGCGTCCCGCGGTCGCTTCCGAACTCGCTGCGGATGGCCTCGAAGTAGGCGAGCAGCACGCGGCGCTTCTCCCGCGCGTCGACAACAATGCTCGGAAGACCAAGCAGATCCGCTCGCACCTGCTGGAAGACCCAAGGGTTCTTGATGGCCCCGCGGCCGATCATCACGGCGTCGACCCCGGTGTCCTCGAACATCGCGCGCGCCGAGGCGGCGTCGACCACGTCGCCGTTGCCCACCACCGGGATGCGCACGCGCCGCTTGGCCTCCGCGATCTTGTCGACCGCGCGCGTGCCGCCGTAGAGGTCGGCCCGCGTGCGCCAGTGGATGGTGATCGCCTCGACGCCCTCGTCCTCGCACATGGCAGCGATGTCGGGCGCGTTACGACGTTCGGCGTCGAAGCCCGAGCGCATCTTCACCGTGAGAGGGATCTTGATCGCGGCACGCACGGCGCGCACGATCTGCCGCGCGTGGTGGGGCTCGCGGAGGAGGGAGCTGCCCCCGGAGTGGGCGCACACCTTCTTCGACGGGCAGCCGAAATTGAGGTCGACGATGTCGGCGCCGGCCGCCTCGATCACCTTCGCGGCCTCCGCCATCGCCTCAGGCACGCGCCCGTAGATCTGCACGGCGACCGGGTGCTCGTCGGGATCGAAGCGCGCCATCAGCTCGGCTTTCTCGACGCCGCGACGCAAGGCCTCGGACGCCACGAACTCGGTGACGGTGAGGCCCACCCCGCCAATGCTGCGCACCAGCCTCCGGAAGGTCAGGTCGGTGACGCCCTCCATCGGCGCGAGCACGAGGTTCGGCTCAATGCGCAGGTGGCGGACGTTGTAGTGCGTCGGGATCACGCCGCGGATTTGCCCCCGCCACGCGTCGCCGTCAAGGATAGCCGCGCGCCTCATGCGCAATAAAGCCCAGGTCGTCACCGCGAGCGGCGACCCCGATCCCCGCCCGCTGCCCCGCGGCTGGCGCCTCGCCACCTTCCCCGACGGCAAGACTCAGCTCGCCGTCTCGGTGCCTGCCGACGAGCGCCCCGCCCTCTTCGAGGCCCTCGCGCGCGCGCTCAGCGGCAAGCTCGGCGTGCTCTACGTGCGGCTCACCGACCGCAAGACCGGGCAACTGCCGAAGCCGGAGCGCCGGGTGGCCATGCACCTCGAACCGGCCCGCGCGCTCGCCGCTCTCCGCTCGCGCCCGACGCTCATCCACGAGGATGGTCGTCACCAGCTGTGGTTGCGGGGCGACCTCGGCGAGCAGGTGGTGCTCGACGAGCTCGGCATGATCTACTGCTACCCCGACGACCCCGCCTTTCGCGACGCCCTCGCCGGTCTCCCGGAGACTACGGAGCCCATGCTCTGCGACGAGGAGCACTTTCCCTACGTGAAGGTGAACTTCCTCGCCGAGGCCGACGCGGAGGAGGCGTCGCTCTGGGACGAGCTCCACATGATCAAGTGGGGAGCCTAGACTCGCCCAAAGCTAAGGATCAACAAGGGTGCGTGAGCGATCAGCGAACGCCCCAAGAGTAAGCCCGAGCTCGCTGGCTCGGGCAGATCAAAACCTACTCAGCGAAATCGACCGCCAGTTCCACAGTGTTTGGCGTGTCCGTGAGCCAGTAGGCCAGGTAGGGCGGCTGGTCGACGAAGCTCACCACGTCCGTGCCCTCCGCGGGGTCGTCCACGATGGCCACGATCCAGCGGCCATCACCGTCGAAGCGGACGCTGCGGTAGGTCGTGCCGGCGCTCCCCGCGTGCAACGTCGCGTCGTCGGTGCCGTCGATGTAGGCCACGTGCAGCTCGTCACCGGTGCTGTACACCACGCGATCTGAGCCGCTCACCGCCCAGGCGCGGTCCTCGGCGCCGGCGAGGTCGTACCAGTCGAGGAGCCCCGAGCCGTCAATGGCCGCGAGGCGGATGGCGCCCTCGCAGCTCACCGCCACCGTGTCGCCGTCCCAGAAGACCGGGTAGGCGCAGTCCACGTCGGCGATGGTCGTCGCCGCGCGCGCGCCTGAGGCCGGGCTCACCTCGATGGCGTTGTCCTTCCGGGTCGAAGCCAGCCACGACGAGTCGGCGCTCCAGCTGAGTCCGTCAGGCTCGGTGCCCGCGCTGGTCGAGAGATCGCGGATCTTGTCGCCTTCGAGGTCGTACAACGAGATGTAGGGGTTGGCGGCGCCGTAGCCCTGGAGTGCCACCATCGTGCCGTCGGGAGAGATGCGCGCGCTCGACCACAGCCCGGACACGAAGCTGTCGAAGTCGTCGCCGTAGAGGTCGGAGATGAAGCTCAGCGTGCCGTAGTGAATCGACACTTGCACCTCGGCCTCGGCCGACACGTCCATCGTCGTGAGATCGGATTGCCAGCCATCGTCGACTTCCAAGAGCGTGTCGGTGTCGCCGTCGCCCGTGAGGTACCAGAGCGTCTCGTCGTCGCCGATGATGACGTCGGGTGGGGTGCCGGCGTCCATGAAAAGGGTCACCTCGGCGCAGGTACCGTCGCTGCCGGGGTCGTCGAAGGACTGCATGGGGTAGCCGTCGGCCCAGGCCGCGGCGCTACCCTCGCCTCCGGTGGCCAACGTGAAGGATCCATCGGCGTCGGTGGTGGTGGTCTCCCAGCTCGAACTCACGACGCGGATGCCCACGGCGGGATCGCCGCTCTCGTCGTAGACCACGCCCACCACGCAGCCGCTGCCGCCTACCTGCAGGCTCGGTCCCTCGAGGCAGGCGCCGCCGTAGCAGGTGCCACCCTGGGCCTCCACGTCGACCGTTCCGCTCACGCTCACCGCTTGTGCCCCCCGCATCACGGTAGCGACGAGCGGCGTGTCGCCCTCGGGACTGTCGATGCAGACCATGCCGTCCGGCCCGGTGACGACGTCGTAGGTGCCGCCGCTGATGCCCGCGCTCACGACGCCCGCCCCGGCGGCGTCGGTGACCTCGGTCATCACGCACTGGGTCTCCAGCTGCAGGTTGCCGAGTCGGGCGCAGTTGTCGGCCTCGGGGGTGCTGCCGGAGGTGGCGGAGAAGGGCTTCACCATGCCGCCGGGACCGGACAGGTCGAGGTCGACGCCGGGTGGGGCCCAGAAGAGGAGCTCGGCGTCGCCGTCGCTCCAGATGGGGTCGCCGATCTCGAAGCGGAAGGGCGTCGGCCCGGGCCGACTGCCATCGAGCGCGTACAGGTTGCCGGTGACACAACCGGCCGAGGCGAGCGCCACGTTGCCGATGTCGTTGCATTCCTCGAGGTAGCGCCCGTCGCCGCTGCCGTAGCCACTGGCCGTGCCCATGCGGATCGCGGTGCCGTCGGCGCCCTCGACGAGCAGTTCGACGCCGAGGCTCGAGGCGGGGAGGTAGAAACGCCCGTCGGCAGCACTCTCAGTGTCGCCGATCCACGTGCCCACGCCTTGCGACACGGGACGCAGGTACGCGCGTACGGTGGCCCCCTCCACGGGCGAGCCGTCGCCGTCCACCACCTGCCCGGTGACGCAGCCGCCGCTGTCCTGCACGCCCACTGCGTAGCTGCCCCCGGCAAACACATCAAAGCTCGCGACGGTATCGGTGCCGCTGGTGCTGATGGTGGCGGTGCCCACGGCGGTCCATCCGCAGTCCTGCGCCACGAACACGGTGGCCGCCCCACCGGCGTTGTCGACGGCGAGCGGCAACTTCACCGTGATCGCGGCGCCGGGGGTGAGCGTCCCGTCTACACCCTCGAAGTCCACGTCGGCCGCCGCGTACATTGTCGTCACCGAGCCATCGGTGCCGAGCACCCCGGCCGGCGCGGCGGTCATGCCCAGGTTCGCGATGTCGATCACGTCGAATCGTGCCCGCGCCATGCCCACCGTGCCGAGCGCGAGGGCGGGCACCACGAGCTGCGCCTTGCCGCGCGTCAGGGTGGCCCCCGTCTCGATGTCGATGGGCTCCGCCAGGCCCGTTCCATAGGCGCTCAGCAGGGCGCGGCGCGCGCTGCCCCAGGTGCGGGTGCAGGAGCTTCCCCCACCAGAGGTGGCGTACGCCGAGAGCGTGCCGCCCTCGGCGGGAAGGGAAATCTCGAAGCGGCCCTGCTCGTCGGTCTCCACGTAGGTGGAGCCGTTGTGCACGCGGGCGCCGGCGAGGGCCAGGCCGTGGGCGTCGACCACCCAGCCGGCCACGCTCGAGGCGGAGGTGCCGCTGCCGGTGTCGGCGCCGGAGTCGGTATCGCTGCCTTGGCCGGAGTCGGTGCCGAGCTCGTCGTCGCTCCCGGCGAAGGTGGCGGAGCAGGCGGGGGCGAGGAGGAAGAAGAGCGAACGCATGGCGACGCGGACTATACGCCGACTGGCGTGGGCTCGGGGCCTCAGGGCTTCAAGGTCAGGGCACGGTTGCCCCCCTGGCACTTCACGTTCTGCCGCGCGTCGGAGGCGCACTCCAGGGCGAGGCCGGCCTCGCTCACCTCGACGTCGGTCGTGACGGCGGGGCGGCCAACAATCTTGATCGTGAGACTGTAGTTCCCGGGGGCTACGCTACCGTCGAGGTCGCCGCGAGCCTCGGCCACGGTGCTGCCGCCCGACTGGATCTTGATCCACTGGGCCGGTTCGCCGGCCACGCGCACGCTGACTGGAGCCGTGGCGGCGGCGGGGGTCGTGGTCGCTGTCGTTGTCGTCGTCGTGTGCTCGGCCACCGGCGCGTCGATGACCACCGGCGCTTCCGCCCTCCGCGACGTGAACCACCAGAGGGCCACGCCCCCGCCAACGACGAGCACGGCGGCGAGGGCGATCACGATGACCAGGCCGGCGCCCACCGCGATGGCGGCGCCGTTGCCGCTCTCGGGCTCCGGATCGTCGCTGGGCGCGCCGCGGGCGGGTGCACGGGACGGCTCGCGGGCCTGCGCGGGCTCGCGCTGGACCTCGCGTAACGGAGGCGCGGCAGGGGCGGAGGGCTGGGCTGCCGGTCGAGCACCCGCGCCGCCACCCTGGTTGCTGATCGACATCGACCGCGGTCCCTCGCCGATGGCGTTGACCACGAGTCGGGTACCCGCCAGTGATCCTGCGTGGGGACGCGCCCGAGCGTGTTCCTCGGCGATGGGGGCCACGACCTCTTCGGCGAAGCGTCCCATGAGCGGCCCTTGCGCTTGCTCCACGAACTCGCGCATGAGTTTGACGACCTGTTCGGCGCTTGGCCGCGCCCGAGGGTCGCTGGCGAGCATCTGGGCCAGGGCCTGGCGAAGCGCCATGTCCCACTCGCGGTTGGGCATCCCGAGGCCGTCGACCCGAGCGATCGCCGAGGCGATCGCCTCGTCGTGCTCGTGTACGTCCATCGGCAGGAGCGGCAGCCACTCGGTGCGAAGCAGCTCCAGCAGCACGAGGCCCAGGGCGTAAACGTCGCTCGGGTGTTCGCCGCGGTCGCCCTCGCGGCGCTCTGGCGACATGTACTTGAGCGAGCCGAAGCGCAGCGCACCGGTCTGAGCAGACCGAAAAACCGCGCTCGACCGAGCGGTGCCGAAGTCGAGCACGCGCACCTCGCCCTCGGTGCTCACCATGATGTTGCTCGGCTGGATGTCGCGATGCACCACGCGCAGGGGCTTGTCGAGGCCCGTGGGCACGCGGAAGTAGGCGGCCTCCAGCGCCGCGGCGGCTTCGCACACGATCTGGAGCGCGACCTTACAGGGCAGGCGCTGGCGACGCTGGTTCAGAGCCTCGACCAGCTGCTTCAGGTCGAGGCCGTCGACGTACTCCATGATGATCGCGGTTTGCCCGTCGACCTCGACCAGCTCCTCCACGCGGAGGATGTTCTTGTGGCGCAGCCGCGCCAGCAAACGGGCCTCGTCGCGAGTTCGTGCGACCACTTCCTGCTGTTCGTTCCACTGCTCGCGGAGGATCTTGACGGCGACGATGCGGTCGATCCCCCCCGAGGCCCGCGCCTCCGCGAGGTAGAGCCGCGCGAAGGTGCCAGCGTTGATCTCGTGGAGGAGCACGAGCTCCGTGCCACGACCGCCAGCAAGTGCTTCCATCCTGCGCTGTATGCTCCGACCCGCCACTGTATCACGCGCGTCCTTTGCTCCCGCGGCGCTTGCACGGCCCCCCTGCCGCGCGCTACCTGTGCGGCGGAGTTTAGCCGGGAATGCTGTCGTCTCTGATCTTCATGGCCGGCTGCTCGATCTTGTCGAGCCTCACGGGCGACCCCTCGAAGCAGATCGCGGACGCCGAGGCGAAGATGAAGGCGGGCGACCTCGCAGGCGCTGCCGCAGTCTACGACGAGGCGCTCAAGAAGAGCCCCACGAACCTAGATATCGCCTCAGGCGCTGCCTACCTGAAGCTCTTGCAGGGGAACACCCAGGCGGCCGATCAGATCCTCGCCGCCACCGAGGCCACGGCCGGTGAGAAGCTGGCCGAGGTGAAGATGCGGCGGGCGCTGGTGGCGATGCGCACGGGCGACCTCGACCAGGTGAAGACCCACTCCACGGCGGCGGGCACGCCGCTCGGCAAGCTGTTGGCTGCCGAGGTCAACCTGGCCGACGGCGACCGCGACGCCGCCAAGGCCCTGCTCGAGGAAGTCAAGGCAGCGGGCGGCCCCGCCGGCGACACCGCTGGCGCCTACCTCGACCTCATGAACGATAGCAATCCACTGGTGGCTGGCCTCTCCGAGGCTCAGGCGCTGTGGGCCCTCGGGCAGCGGCCGATCGCGGTCCGTAGCGTGGAAGACCTCGTGAAGGCCTATGCCGGCGCCCGAGAAGACGGCGCCGAGCAACTGCTGGTGTGGGCGGGTCGCGCCGTGAGTGTCGGCGAGCCGGGCATCGCGGAGAATCTGCTCGACGCCATCCCGGTGGCGCCCGCCGGTCAGGTCTGGCGCGTCCAGGCTACCCGCGCGATGATCGCCTGTGCGGGCGGCGACGGGCAGGCCTGCCTCGCGGGCTTCGATCGGATCGTCACCATCAGCCCCGCCGACGGCTACGCCGATGCGCGAGCCACGGCGGCCATCCTCATCGCGGATCGCGACGCGGAGACGGCGCGGAAGTTGCTCGAGGGCCAGAGTACCGACGCCGCGGCGCGCGCATGGGCGATCCTCGGTGATCCCGGCACGGCGGGAACGGTCGCGATGGATCCCGTGTTCAAGGCCCAGTTCACCGCCACCGCGGGAGGGTAGGGTCATGCGTTTTTCAGTCGCCTTTGCCTGTTTGCTGAGCTTGCTGGTTGGCTTCTTTGCTCCCGCGGCGCTCGCCGCGCCGAAGACCGAGGAAGGCGTGCCGGTGAAGGTGGTGGTGCTCGACAGCGAGCGCAAGCCGATCCCCACGGCGGTGATCCGCCACCCGCTCGAGCAAGACCGTCACCGGGTGAACTCGGTCGACGGTTCTTTCGAGACGAGCGTGCTCTACATGCCCGACGGCACCGAGCTGCGCTTCACGCCGGGCATGACCCTCGATCTCGAGATCTCGGCTCCCGGCTACACCACGCAGGTGTTCCAGTACCAGGTGCGCAAGCGCCGCAACGTCATCGAGGTCAAGCTCGAGGTCATCGAACTCGAGAACGACCAGATCGAGGAGCCGATGATCACCTTCGGTCGCGACGAACCGCGCGAGGCTTCGGAGTAGTCCCATGCGAATCCGCCCGATCCTGATCTCTGGCGCGCTCGCGCTTCTCGCGTTGCCTGCGCTGGCCTCCGGCTGGCCGGCCTGGAGCGCCGCCTTCCCCTCTCTCCCGTGCTCCGATGGCTGGGCCGGTTGCATGGTGGGCGGCACGCACATCGGCCCCGGCATGGTGAAAGACGCGGCCGGTCGACCCATCCCGTCCGACGCGCGCGTCGGCTGGTTCGACCTCCAGGCCACGGGCTCTCTGTCGCCCTTCGTCAGCTTGTCGGCCTACACGGGTCCGCTTGGGGGCGAGGTGGCGGTGGTGGAGGCCCCACCCGCGCCGCCCGTCGAGCAACCTCGGGTCGAGGCGTCCCGCCCCGTCGAGCAGCCGCGCGTCGAGCAACCACGCGTGGAGCAGCCGCGCGTCGAGTCTCCGCCGCCCAGCATGACTCGGCCCATCACCGCGCCTGCGGCAACAGCCTCAAGCGCGCCTCCGTCGGCCCAGACCGTGAAGACCACGCCGCCGCCTGTCGCCCCGACGACGGTCCCGCCCGCCACCACCGCGAAAACGGCGCCCGTCACCGCGCCCGTGACGGCCCCCACCACGGCACCGACGGCGATCGCCGCGAAGACCACGACCACGGCGCCCGCAGTGACCCCGACGGCGGCGCCGACCTCCATCACCCCGAAGACCATCGGGCCGACGGTGGTGCCGCCCCCTACCGCCGCCGCGGCGGGCGACGACTCTTGTACCGACCTCGTGAAGCTCGAGCCCCAGGCGATGCTCGGCCAGCTCCGTCCCGGGCAGGCCAAGTGCATCGAGGGCCGCATCGGCACCGAGGGTGCGCAGACGATGAAAGACAAGCTCTCTCGCGTTCTCATTGCGAACGCAGAGGGCAAGGGCGACAAGGCGGAGTGGGAGCGTCTCGTCAAACGTCACCTCGAAGACATCGACCGTTCCGACCCCGACATGTGCTTCAAGTACGCCACGCAGCTCAGCCGTGGCGGTGTGGGGCGGGCCACCGGTGTCATCCGCTGGGCCGACTACGCGCTCGAGAACAAGCAGAAGTGGTCGGGCGCCACCTACACCAAGCGGGTCTACGACCTCTACCGGATGAAGGCAGAGGCGGCGAACAAACTCTGGGCCGACGCCGAGGAAACATTCGCCACCAAGGAGCACACCGACGAGAATGAGGCGAAGGCGGCCAAGTGGCGCGGCACCACCAAGGACTTCGCCCGTGAGTGGCTCGACTACGCGAAGGCCAGCGGGCAAGACACCAAGAACGCGATGGCCATCTGCGTGTCCGCTGCCGGCAACAAGTCCTTCTGCGAGGGGTAAGGCCGGTTGTTTACCTTTCTTCTGGCCTACAGTGTAGGGTGTAGCGGCGACGAGGCCACGGAGGCCTCGAGCGACGCCGCGCCCGAGCCGATCTCTGCCGTGCCGGCCGCCCTCGTGGCGAGCACTTGGCAGGTGCGGATGGCGAAGACCGAGGCCCGTGCGCCCTTCGAGGGGCGGGCGAGCTGGGTTTCCTATTTCGGGAACCGTCGCGACGAGGCTCTGCGCGCCTTCAAGTCGGAGAGTGACAACGCCGCCCTGGCGCGGTTGCACGCCGAGTACGCCGCGATGTACCGTCAGGCCGCGCTGCTCGCGGCCAGCGCCACCCTCCAGGTGTACGGCGCGGATCGTCAGCCCTCCGACCCGGCCGAGGCCGACTACTTGCTCGGCGTGAGCGGCATCTTCACCGGCAACAGCGAGTACGCCGCGAAGATCGGAGGCTCGTCGAAGTCCAAGGTGGGCGGTGTCGCCGCCCGCGATGCCGCGTGGAGCGCCTACGTGGCGGCGCCCGACGTCACTGCGGCCGACAAGGCCACGGGGCTCGACGAGGTGGTCGGTGCACTTGCCGACCTCCCGGGCAGCGACCGGGTGACCATCGACCTCCCGCTCCAGGGCGAGCCGGGTACGGTGGCCGCCGGCGACCCGGGCGAGCTGTGGGCGCTCTCTCGCTGGCACGAGGCCCGCGCCCGTGAGGCCGACGCGACGGCCGGCGAGACCATCGACCAGTTCCTGGACCCCTTCCGGCTCCCCTTCGAGGCGCCGCCCGAGCGCAGCACCGCACCCACGAGCGACAACTGGCTCTTCATGTCGCCCTGGTGTTCTGCGGCCGACTTGCAGTACGTGGCCAACGCGGCCGCTGGCCGCGATACCACCGGTGCCATGGCCGCCACCAGCATCTACGCCTCCGTCGCGCAAGGCTGCACGCGCGAGGGCGAGAAGCTCGACGTGGACTGCGTGGTCGACGAGGCGGCGCACGTTGGCAGCGCCATCGAAGACGCCATGGCCGCCGCCAACGGGGGACAGGCCGACGGCTTCCACAGGCCCTTCGCCGACTACGCCCGCGCCGGCGTGCTCCGCGCGCTCGATCTCGTGGCCCGGTCCCGTGGCGACACCGACGCCTCGGGGCGCCTGCGGATCAACGCGCTCGACCGCAGCCTCGGCGCGGCCGCCGACCCCCTTTTCTACCTCTTCGTGGCGGCATGGGACGCGGGCAACCGCAACACCCCACGTGCAGCCGAGATCGTCCACCAGAACCTGTCGATGCTCCCGGGCCTGCACGTGGCCCGGGCGCCTCTCGACGCCCTCCACATCCGGCTGAGCCGGAACGCCGTCCCCGGCGTTCCCATGCACTGAGGAGTTGTGATGAATCGCCCGACCCCTGCACAGAATCCCTCGAGCGGCACCAAGCGGGGCGTGCTCGTCGCGCTCGGCATCGCGAGCGCTGCCATGCTCGCTGGCGCGCCGCTCTCGTTCTACGAGGAGCAGCTCCCCGGCACGCTCAATCCGCTCTACGCGAGCTCGATGGCCGACTACCGGGCCCAGGAGCTGGTTTTCGACCGGCTGTTCTTCCATAGCGCCATCGACAACCGCATGATGAGTCGACTGGTCGAGAAGAGCGAGCTCGCCGACGGCGGCAAGTCCTACAAGATCACGCTGAAACAGGGCCTGAAGTGGCACTCGGGCACGGCGGTCACCTCGAAGGACGTGTGCTTCACCGTCACCGCGATGCTCGACCCGGGCACGACCAGCCCCATCGCCGAAGGGTACCGCGGTGTGCTCGCCGGTTGCGACGCGACGACGCCGCAGGTGGCGACGATCCGGTTCACCAAGGTGTTCCACAACCCGCAGGAACGCCTGATGTTCTCTCTGCTCCCGGCGGAGAAGTTCGCGGGCAAGACGGCGATCGTCCCCGACGATGACTTCAGCCAGCACCCGATTGGCTCCGGCCCCTTCAAGGGCAACAAGGGGCGTCGTGGCGTCACCTTCGAGGCCTACGCCAATGCCCACCACGCGCCCACGATCCCGCAGATGTCCTTGCAGGAAGTGCAAGACCCGCTGGTCCAGGTCAAGACGCTCCAGTCCAACGGCGTGCAGGGAATCATCGCGGTTCCGCCCCCCTACCGGCCCGACGTGTCGGCCTCCGATGATCTCCAACTCAAGAGCTACGACCTGCGTAGCTGGTGGTTCATCGGCGTCAACACCAAGAAGGGCGCGCTGGTCGAGAAGAAAGTGCGCCAGGCCCTCGACCTGGTGCTCGACCGCAGCGATCTGCGCCAGCTCACCGTCGGCGTGAAGCCGGGGGAGCAGAACAGCCCCTGCGAGTTCATCTCCGGTCCCTTCGTGCAGTCCTCGCCCTTCTACAATCGGCAGGTGGCCGTCAAGGAGAAGTCGGACCGCGCAGCGGCCAGCAAGCTCCTCACCGAGGCCGGTCTCACCCAGATCGGCGGTCGCTGGCACTACAAGGGCGCCCCGGTCACCCTGAACATCGGCATGATGGCCTCGCTCGACGTCGAGGCGCCCGACTTGCTCACCCAGGTGGGCAACCAGCTCTCTGCGGCCGGCTTCGACCGCCAGGAGAGCAAGGTGTCGGCCGACGACTGG
Source organism: Pseudomonadota bacterium (assembly GCA_005778355.1). Classification (GTDB taxonomy): domain Bacteria; phylum Myxococcota_A; class UBA796; order UBA796; family SXON01; genus SXON01. The sequence goes on from SXON01000108.1 coordinate 20,066, forward strand.
GCACGCAAGGTGGTCACTGGCAAGGCCACCGAGTTCGACCTGCTCATCGGCAAGTGGAGCTTCGGCCTCGTCGAAGAGGTCAACGACCTCTTCCAGACACGCTCGGGCACCACGACCGGTGCACGCAACGTGTTCAACTACTCGAGCAGCAGCGCCGACCAGCTGATGGTCGAGTACAACCAGGCCCGCACCGACACGGCGGCCTACGACGCGTACCACAAGCTCCACGCTACCCTAGCGGACGATCTCCCGTACTTGTTCCTCTGGAAGCTCGACACGAAGAGCGCGTGGCGAACGGAGGTGCGGGGCAACGTCATCGCGCCGTTCAACTACTGGACCGAAGTCGACGGCTGGAAGTACCAGTAGGTCGCCGGGATGACTGCCTGGTGGATCCGGCCCGGGGTGCGGCTGCTCGCGGCAATCATCCTGCCGCTGGCGGTACCGGCCATCATCACGCTCCTCATCTGGGCGTTGCCGGGCGATCCTGCAGAGATCATTTGCCCGCCTGAAACCTGTGGTGGCACGGCGGAGCTGGCCGCGCGCTGGAACCTCGACGCCGGGCCGTGGAACTTCTTCCGTGCCTGGGTCGGCGACGCGCTCGGCGGCGAGTTCGGGCGTTCATGGCGCGTGGAGCAGGGGCTCCCGGTGCGCGACCTGCTGGACGAGTCCGTTCCCACCACGGTCCTCCTGGTCTGTGCCGCGCTGGTGCCGCTGGTGCTCGGGGCGATCGGCGCGGCCACTGGCTTGATTCACGAGCGGGCCGACGGTGCGTTCCACGCGGTGGGCCTCGTGCCGGCCGTGGTGTTCTCGCTCCTGGGCGCGGCCTACGTGGAGCTCGAGTATGGCGCCCAGAGTTTCCTTCCCGACGCCAATCGCCTGCGCCTCCTGCTCGGCGCGTTGGTGCTCGGGCTCGCCGATGGTGCCTTCGCGGCCGCCGTCTCGGGTGTCCGCGGGCTCTTCTCGGCGGAGCGCAACCAGCGCTACGTGGGCATCGCGCTGCTTCGCGGCGAGCGTCCGCTGGCAAACATGCTCCCCAACGTGGCGCCGGCGGTGGCCGGGCAGCTCCGAGCGCGTGTGCTCCACCTTCTGAGCGGCACCGTAGTCGTCGAGGTGGTCCTGCGGATCAATGGGCTTGGCGACCTCTTGTGGGCCGGCACTCTGCTCCAGGACTTTGGCGTGGTGCTCGCGGCGGCCACCGCCTTTGCCTTCGTGAGCGCGGTGCTCCTCGTGATCCAGGCGCTGGTGGAGATCGCGGTGGCCATGTGGGTGCGTCGCGCCCCGCTCGTGGCCGACCGCGCCGTGGTCAGGCCGGCGGTGTCCGCGTGAACCGTCGTGTCGCCACCTTGCTCGCGCTGGGCGCCTTCGTGCTGCTCGGGGCGGCGGCGCTGGCGGCCCCGGCGCACCTCGCGGAGCCTGAGCCCTCGCGCAGCTTCATGGGACCTGGGGGCGTGTGGCCCTTCGGCGCCGACCGTGGCGGTCGCCCGCTCCTGGAGTATGCGCAGCAGGGCGCGCGCGTCGTGCTCGGCCCCGCGCTGGTGGCCGGCGGCGTGGTGGCCCTCAGCAGCATCGTGGGTGGCCTCTTGCGCTGCGTGGGCGACCCTCGGGTCGATGCGGCGGTGCAGGGCGTCGGTGAAGTGCTCGGAGCCTTGCCGCGCATGGTGGTCATCCTGGTCACCGCCCTGCTCATCCCCTCCACCTCACGCGGGCTCTTGCCGCTGGCGGTGGCCTGGGCGGTGCTCGCCAGTCCAGGCGCGATGGACGAGGCGGCGGCCGTCGCCGAGCGGCTCGGAGGTGCTCGTTTCGTCGAGGCGCTGCGCGCACACGGCTTCTCCTGGCCCCGCATTTTCCTCTTCCACGTGGTGGCGCTCAACCTGCGCCCTGTCGTGGTGCGCCAGGCCGCGGAGGTGGTCACCCAGGTGACATTCCTCGAGCTCGGGCTCAGCTACCTCGCCGTCCAGGACGCGCAGGCGAGCTTCACGCACCCCGACTCGCTGAAGTCATGGGCCGACCTGCTGTACATGGGCTACCCCTCCATCGTGCTCGACGACGTGCCCACCGGGCACGCGTTGTGGACGGGCCTCGCGATGGTGGCCCTGGTCACGGGCATCGCCAAGTTCGCCACCACCGCCGCGAGGGCGCGCTGATGGGGGCGGTTCGATGAGCGTGCTCCTCGAGGTTCGCGGCCTCGGCGTTCGCTCCACCGAGCGCACGCTGCTCGATGGCGTCAACGTCACCGTCTTCGCCGGTGAGGTCACCGCGCTCTGCGGCCCGTCCGGCTCGGGCAAGTCGGTGACGGCTCGCGCGGCGATGGGGGTGGTTGACGTTGAACCCGGCCTTTTCTCGGGCACGCTCAAGTTCCCCGAGACGGGCAATCGCGACTGGTACGCGGGCGTGGCGCAGGGCGGTCCTCGCGCCCACGCTCGACTCCTGTCCGACACCGCCTCGCTGCGGGGCGGCTACTTGAGCTATTCGCCACAAGCCGCGTCGTCGGCGCTCAATCCGGGTCGTACCATCGGTCGGCAGATGGAAATGTCGATCGCCCGCCGCAAGACCGCGCCTTTGAGCGTGGGAGAGACCATTCGCAACCTGCTCGCCGAGGTGGGGCTCAACGCGCGCTCGGCCTCGGCCTTGCCGGGCGAACTCTCGGGCGGCCAGTGTCAGCGGGCGGCGCTCGCGGTCGCGATGGCCTCCGATCCCCGCGTGCTCATCGCCGACGAGCCAGAAACCGGCCTAGATCCTGTTTTGCGGCGACAGGTGGTGGAACTGTTGCTCACCGTCGGCAAGGCCCACGGCTGTGGAATCTTGCTGATCTCCCACCACGAAGACACTGTCGATCGCATCGCGCAGCACGTCGTCCGCCTGCGTGGACCGGCCGAGGCGGCGGCATGAGCCCTCCCCTGGTCGACATTCGCAAGGTGGGCAAGCGCTTCGACGTGCCTGGGCCCTGGCCGTGGAGCCCCCGCCGGCAGGTGAGCGCGGTGATCGACGTCGACCTGCAGGTGGCTGACGGCGAGGTGGTGGCGCTCGTCGGCCAGTCGGGCTCGGGCAAGACGACGCTCTCCCGCATGGTGCTGGGGCTCGAGAACCCCACCGAGGGGGAGATCTGGATCGAGGGTCGCCGCTGGGACACCATGCCCGAGCGCGAGCGGCAAGCCCGCCGGGTGTCCTACCAGTACATCCCGCAAGACGCGATGAGCGCGCTCGATCCTCAGCAGACGGTGGTCGAGGCGGTCGTGGAAACCCTCACCGTGCTCGCCCGCGTGCCCCGCGCCGAGGCGGCCGATCGCGCGGCCGCGATGCTGTCGCGACTGGGGCTCGCCCATCGCCATCATGCCCTCCCGAGGCAGCTCAGCGGCGGCGAACAACGGCGTGTCACGCTCGCGCGGGTGCTCGCCCTGGTTCCCCGGCTGGTCGTGGCCGACGAGCCGACTTCCGGCCTCGACCCCGACCGGCGTGCCGCGGTGCTCGAAGACCTAGTTGGCAACCTTCCCGACAAGGCCGGGTGTATTCTCGTGACTCACGACCTCGACGCCGCCATCCCGTACTGCCACCGCGTGGTGGTGATGCTGGAAGGGCGCGTGGTCGAGGTCGCCGACCTGCGTACGCAGCCCGCCGCCCATCCCTATACCCGCTCCCTCCTCGACCCCTGGCACGAACCCGGAGGTTCCCCATGACCCGCACGCTCCTCTTGCTGATCGTCGGCTTCAGTCCGCTTTTCGTCGTCCCAGCCCACGCGGGCGAGGTCGAACGCGCCGAGCACACCCGCATCTCGGAGGAGATGCGCAAGCTCGCGCAGCGAAACGCCTGGACGGCGGTCGAGGCCCAGTACCAGAAGCTCGAGGCGCTGGAGGCCAAGGGCGAGGTGCTCACCTTCGGCGAGAACAAGCTCGGCGCCGAGTCCGCGCGCGCCATCGGCAACATCACCGCCTGCCGCCAGCGGCTCCAGAAGGCAGCGAAGATCGATGGGAACGCCGAGATCATCAGCTGGCTGGAAGACATCGACAAGTCCTACGGCCCGGTGAAGATCACCTTCGACCCCGACTTTGCCGGCGAGCGGCTCCTGGCGCCTGCCGTGCCGCCCTTCGCGCCCGACCAGCGCGCGGCCATCGGATGGGTGGCCACCTACGTGGCCGAGGGCAACAACTTCGAAGGCATCCTCCCCGCCGGGGAGTACGACGTTTCCGGCGTGAAGATCAACGTGGCCGTGGGCGGCCCGCAGGCCGTCGCCGACGTGCAGCCGGCCGCGGGTACCAAGCGCAGCCTGCTTCACCTCGCCTACGTCGGGCCGCGCATCGACGTGGGCGCAGCCGTGCTTTTCCCTGGGGAGAGCTTCGACGGCGCGGTGTCGGAGTCCGCCCTCATCCAGCCGGCCAGCTTCGGCGGCGTGGGCGCCCGGCTCGGCGTGGGGCTCGAGCTCGGCGTCAGCGAGGCCTTCGGCATCATCGGCCAGGTGGGCTATCACAACCTCTTTGGCGACCCTCTCGTCGAAAACCCGGATTCATCGCAGTACGTTGTCGAGCCGAACTCGGTTCACATGGGCTACGGCTGGCTGGCGGCCAACGTGCGCGCGGGCGACCTCTGGATCGCGGCCGGGCCGCTCTACGGCGTGGGCGTGGGCACCGTCACCGGGCTCGACCCGTACTGCGTCGACAGCGGAAAGTGCACCAACGGCGGCGACACCACTTACTCGTCGGTCGACGCCGCGGAATACCAGCGGCTCTCCGGGACCATTATGGCAGGAGGCGGCGCGGCGAGCTTGTCGTATGCCTTTGTGGACATCGGCAGCCTGCGCGGCGGTGTGAGCGTCGAAGGTGGCGCGCAGACCGACCTCGTTCGTCTTTACCCCTGGGCCCAGGTGGCCTTTACCCTCGCCCCGTCGAGCGACGGAGGGAAGAACTGATGTTGCTGGGATTGATCGCTGCCTCGGGCCTCGCAGGGGCCGTCGAGGTGTCTTGGGTGGGTGGTGGCCACGGGAGCAATCCGCAGTGGTCTTCCGATGGCGCCTGGCTCGCCTTCGAGGTGAACAACAACGCCGACAAGGTGGATCTCTACGTGGTGAAGGTGGGCAACGGCGCGCCGGCGGCCCCCACGAAGGTCGTGATCCCGGGCTCCTCGTCGAGCTTCTCGGGCGGGGGCAGCTTCGCGGCCAACCCGGTGTGGCACCCGAAGCAGTCGATCCTCATCTTCGAGGCGGCCAACTCCGGAGGCACCACCCGGCTCTACTACTTCAACCCCGGCAGTGGCTCGCCGGCCGAGTACCTCAACGCCTCGCAGGCGCCGGGGATGCTCGCCTGGCCCGCGATCTCGCCGGACGGGATGACGGTTGCGTTCACCTCGTCGTCGTCGGGGGCGGGCGACGTCTTCTTGTTCTCCCAGCAAACCAACAAGGTAGCGCTGGCCTTCCCGTCCACGAAGGAGCCGGAGAACGCTCCGAAGTTCGCGCCTGACGGGAAGACGGTGGTCTTCTCGAGGAAGAACTACGGCACCGAAGACGTGTTCTCCATGACCCCCGGCGCCACGGCGGCACTGCCGGTCAAGGGGGCGACGGGCAACGGCGACCAGACACGCCCACGCGTGGTCGGCAGCAATGTCGTGTACTTCACCGGCGAGCGGGGTGACGATCACTGGGACCTCGGCATCGTCCCCATCGTGGGCGGCGATCGTCGCATCCTTGCGAAGGACATCCGCCTCCCCCAGCGCTCCGCGCCCAACCTGTCGGCCGACGGGACGGCGGTGCTCTACGGGTCGAGCGAGCCGGCGCGCGACGGCTCCGTGTACATCGCCAAGCTCGACGGGAGCGGCATCACCGAGATCAAGACCGGCCTCAGCGCGGTGGGTGATCCCTCGATGATCAGCGCGGGCGGCAAGACCTACCTCGCCTTCACGGCGCTCCCTGCGGCGGGGAGCGACTGGCGACAGCTCCACATCATCGACATCACCGGCAAGTTCTAGGCCTCCGACCGGGGCAGCCCCGCCGATCCTGAGGTATCGTCGCGCGATGCTGCCATTCCTCTTCGCTTGCGACGCCGCGAGTGACAGCATGGGCGAACCGCCCGCCCCCGCCGGTGCGAGTCACCTGGTGGTGCTCGTGATGGACGGCGTGCGCCTGGAAGAGAGCTTCGGCGAGGGCAACGCCTCGGTCGATGGCTCGGCCACATCGAGCTTCCTCCCGCGAATTCGCGCGGAGCTCTTCCCGCACGGCACTCTGGTGCTCCCTGCCTACAACCTCGGGATCACCATCACCGCCCCGGGGCATGCGCAATTCATCACCGGCGACCCCACGCCCTTCGGGAACTTCCCGCCCTACGAGGACATGGGCGCCTACTTCCCCGATCTGCCCACTCTGTTCGAGCTGGTGCGCGCGCAGCACGGGGAGGACGAAGGCGCGGTCGGCCTCGTCGGCAACACCGACCTGCTCGATGCCGTAGGACAGAGCAACTACCCGGGTCTCGGTGCCGACTACGGCGCCCCGTTCGAGCGCGTGAGCACCGACGGAGTCGGCACACAGGGCGATATCGCCGGCATCGACGAGGCCTGGCGACAGCTCCAGGAAGACCGCGCCCGGATCGTCGTGGTCAACCTGCATCGCCCCGACCAGATGGGCCACTACGGCGACGAGGCCGCCGACTACGCCAACGCGGTGCGTAAACTCGACGCGCCCATCGCCGATTTCTGGGCCAAGGTCCAGGCTGACGAGCGCCTTCGCGACGGCACGACGCTCGTGATCGTGGCCGACCATGGTCGCCACCGGATGGCGTCCGACGCCGACTACAAACAGCACGGCGACAGCTGCGCGGGATGTCGCGAGATCCCGATGTTCCTGCTTGGCTCGGGCGTGGCGGAAGGTCTGACGCTGAGCGACGGCGTGACCCTCGACGACCTCCACGCCACGCTCGCGACCTTGCTCGACGTCGAGTCCCCCTACGCCCTCGGTCGCGACTTCCTCGCCGGTGAGGCGGCGGCCACGGGCGAGCTCTCGCCCGTGGGCGCCTTGGACCTCGTGGTCACCGAGCGTCGGGGGGAGGACACGCCGCGAGGGGCGGTTTTCCTGGGCGGCGTGCAGCTCTCCTCGCCGCTCGCGGTGGCCGCCGGCGGCGCAGCCATCGCCTCCGGTTCCGAGTCCGCGTTTGCCTGCTGGCGGGAGCTCGCCGCCTTCGCCGACACCGACCTGCCCTGGACGCCTGCCTGCGCCTCTGTGGACACGTCGGGCGCGGTGTCGCGCCTGCCCTCGCCGCTCGACGAGGTGAACATCGGCTGGCGCCCGGCGCTGGCGCTCTCGCCGGCCGGGAAGCCCTGGATGGCGGTGGCAGACAATCTCAACGGCGCCGTGGATGGCAGCGCGGTGGAGCGTGCCGTGCGCCTGCTCACGCTCGGCGAAGGCTGGCAAGACGGCGGTGGCCGCGAGGGGGTGTACTACCCGACGGGTCCTGCGCTCGCGGTGCTCGGCGACAACGCGCTCGTGGCCTTTGGGGCCAGCCTCGACGCCAACGGGGGGCGCGCCAACCGGCACGTGCAGCTCTTCGAGGTGGGCGAGCCGGATGGGGAACAGGTGTGGACGCTGCGCTTCACGAGCGTGGGCGTCACCCGCGCCGCGCGCGCCGAGCGCCCGGCCATCTGGGCACGCGACGGCGAGGTGCGGCTCGCCTACACCACCCACGACGAAGGCGGCGAGAACAACATCGAGGTGGTGAGCAGCGTCGACGGTGGCGAGGTCTGGTCGGCCCCCGAGCGCCTCGACGACACCGGTCGGGTGTTCGCCCACCTCGACGCGCAGCTCTGGGACGGTGTCGTGGTGTACGCGCGGCTCGGCGAGGCCGAGGCTGAACTCTGCATGGAGGGCGCGCCCAGCCGCTGCGTGGGCCTCGGCAGCAGCGAGATCAGCGGCTTCGCGCGGGTAGACGGCGGGGCGCGCGTGTCGGTGCGCGAGGGTCGGGAGTGGGTGCTCCGCGACGTGTCCTTCTAAGGCCGTCGCGGTGCCTGGCTTCCTGGGCTAGGGTGCGGCCTGTGCTGACCCTCCTGCTCCTCGGCTGCGAGCCAAGAGACGACTGCGGCGCCGAGATCTGCAACGCCGAGGCCACGATCCGCGAGGACGTGCCGACGGTCCTCACCGTCACCTGGACTACCTCCGAACCGACGGTGGGACACGTCGAGTTCGGGGAGGCGGCGAGCCTCGATCTGGTGACGAGCGACGACCCTGAGCCCACGACCGAACACACCCACTCGCTCGTCGGCCTGCCCGGGGGCACCGAGATCTTCTTCAAGGTTGTCGACGAGAGCGGCGAGTCGCCGGTGCTCACGAAGGCCAACGGTGGGCTTCCCACCTACCTTCCCGAGTTTGCCACCGAGGGCGAGGGGAACCTCGGCGGCTACGTGGTGACCGTGCTCGAGGGCTCGGTCTGGGGACCGATCATCCTCGACGCCGACGGCCGAATCGTGTGGTGGGATGTCGCGACCGACCTCTACGCCGTCACCCGCGCGTACCTGTCACACGACGGCAAGTCGGTGCTCTACAACGAGAGCAACGACCGCTCGCAGGACTACGCCGACATGGAGGAGGCCTACGTTGTCCGGGTGATGCTCGACGGGTCGGGGGAAACACGCATCCCCTTGCCCTACCTGTCGCACGACTTCGTGGAGCTGCCGGGCGGCGAGATCGTCGGCATTGCGCGCGATCAGCAGGCGGTCGGCGACACGACTTATTTGGGCGACAAGCTCACTGAGGTTGCGACCGATGGATCCCTTGTCGACCGTTGGTCGGCCTTCGACGCCTGGGACCCCGCCGAGCTGGGGGGAGTCGACGCCGCCCGCGGCACCTGGACCCACGCCAACGCGGTGGACTATGAGCCCGACACCGACAGCTTCCTCGTCGGCCTCCGCAACTTCGCCTCCATCGTTCGTGTGTCGCGACAGACGGGCGAGGTGAGCTGGACCTTCGGTGGACTGGTGGGCGAACAGCGCCCCGAGTCCGGCGACGGCGAGCTCGACACCTACCACCAGTTCGAGTTGGCCGATGGCAAACTACTCGCCTTCGACAACGGCGATCCCACGCGGGGGTACTCGCGGCTCGTCGAGTATGACGTGGGCGACGGCACGGGCGCCGTCACCAAGACCTGGGAATGGACCGAGGACCCGCCGGCCTACGTCGCGATCCTCGGCGACGCGAACCGCCTTGACGGCGGCGATGTGGTGTCGAGCCTCAGCCTCTCGGGCAAGCTGGTCCGCGTCAGCCCGGCGGGGGATCTTGTCTTCACGGCGGCCGTCGATATCGGCTTCGGTCTCGGCTACGCCCAGCTCGTCGACAGCCTGTACTGACGCTCAGTCGGTGCGAACGGTGCAGCCGTACTCGGCCAGGTAGTTGAGCCCCTCGTCCGCCCAGTAGCCGCTGCCGAACTCGTCGCCGCTTCCCGTGAAGTGCCATGTCGCGACACCGTCGCCGCCCAGCGCCACGCCGTAGGTCTCGGTCATCGACTCGTAGCCCCGGTACACGCCCACGGCACAGTCGGTCTCGCTCTCCGACAACGACGCGTCGACCACCATGCCGATGTCGCAGTCGCCGCAGGCCCCCCGGCTGCCGCTCTCGGCGGTGACCGAGTAGCTCACGACGCAGTCTTTGCCGCCCTCGGCTGCCCAGGCGTCGTTCACGAAGAGGTACCAGCGCTCCTCGCCGGTCCAGCCGGTGGCCTCGCTGCCGTTGAACTCGCCCCAGTAGTAGAGCTTGGCGCCCTGAACTTCGGGGCTCCCGCCCATCTCCTGGCAGTCGTCGGCGTTGCGCTCCATCTCGGCGAGCACGTCGGGGAGGGAGTCGCCGCCGGTGTCGTTGCCGGTGTCGGCGCCAGTGTCGGTCCCGGTATCGGAACCCGAGTCCGAGTCCGTGTCGCCGTCGGCATCGGTGTCCGTGTCGCCGTCGGCATCGGAATCGGCGTCGGCCTCCCCGGTTTCCTTGGGCTCGTCGGCCGGCGTGCAGGCGAAGAGGAACAACAAGAGCGCGCGCATGTCGATAGCGTAGCGTTTTCCGAACCCGGGTGTCCCCATGTTGCCGCTCGTTGCCCTCGCCCTCGCCCAGGACCTCGATTTTGGCGTGAACCCAGCGCCCGGTCCGGGAGAGAGTCCCGCGTTCTACCTCACGCCCACGCGCGACGTGAAGACGCTGTACGTGCTCTGCAAGGTGGGCGGCAAGACGGTGGAGCTGACCAAGTCCAGCGTGGCGGCCATGACCAAGGTGACGGTCAGCTTCCCGCGCAACGAGTCGGTGACGACGGCCGACTGTTTCGTGCGATCCTCCTTCAAGGAAGGCGACGTCGTGGAGCAGGACGTGCCGGTGGAGTGGGCCTACCGCCTGCCGCTGTCGATCGACCTCTCACGGGCGAGCGCCAACCTCGAGGCGAAGACCGTCACCGTGCGGGCGAGCGCCAAGGTGGAAGAGGCGGAGATCATCGCCTACGGCGCGCACAAGGCGGTGCTCGACAAGTCAACGGTGCCCATCGGCCAGGGCCCGGGCGACGTGAGCGTGCCCTTCGTCGGCGACCCGTCCGAGGTGGTGCTGCTCGACGTCACCCTGCGCACGTCCAGCGCCTGGGCTGGATTCACCTACTCACCGTGGTTCCTCGATATCCCCCATGAGGACGTGCTTTTCGCCAGCGACAGCGACGTCATCGCCGCCGACGAGGAGTGGAAGCTGGTGAAGGTGCAGGAGCAGCTCCTCGACGTCGTCGACAAGTACGGCAGCATCGTACCCGTCAAGCTCTACGTGGCCGGCTGCACCGACACCGTGGGCGACGCGAGTCACAACCGTGATCTCTCCGAGCGCCGCGCCCGGGCCATTGCCAAGTGGTTCAGCGGGCACGGGTTCAGCTACCCGATTTTCTACTACGGTTTCGGCGAGTCCTTGCTGGCGGTGCAGACGGGCGACAGCGTGGACATGCAGGTGAATCGCCGCGCGCTGTACATGGTCGGCGCCAACCCGCCCCCCTCCGGCTCCGGCGTGCCGGGCGTCGGCTGGAAAGGCCTGTAGTCGCTACCAGAGAACGTAGGTGGCGCCAGCGCCGACACCGAAGACATGCTCCTCGAGCGTACCTTTCGACTCGAACTGCTCTGCGGGCAAGTAGTGGAAGTCCCAGCTTCCGTTGACGCGGATGGCGACGGGCGCGTCGCCGACCGGAATGTCGACTCGCGCGCCGGCGTGCGTGGCGGCCGGCACCCAGGCGAAGGTCTCGCCGAGCTCGATGTTGGCGTGCAGTCCGTTGGGCGCGTCGATGTCGAGCTGTCCCATGATCCGCACCCCCAGCCAGTCGGCCAGCGCGACGCCGGCAGCGGTGCGCGTCTCGTCGGTGTAGGTGAAGTAGGGGGCGTTCAACGAGTGGAGTTCCGCGCGCCCGCCGACCGCCAGTATGTCGCTCGCGCCATACACGTAGCCGGCACCCACGGAGAAATCACGGACGAAGGTGAGGAAGGTGTCTTCGCCCAACTTGAACCAGTTGGCGGTGAATCGGCCGCCGCCGGAGAGCGCCACGCGCCCTGGACCGGCCGGCAACTGGTAGTCGGCGCGCAGGTTGAGCCCCCAGAATCCCGCGCCGGGGGCGCTCAGGTCGGCGTTGGCCACCCCGCCATCGCCGTTGGTCTTCAGCGAGTAGGGCCCGCGGATGTTGTAGAGACCGCCGTAGAAGCGGCCCCGTGCGAACTCCCCGCTCGCGACGGGCGCTTGCGCGGCAACGCCTGAGCCGCTGCTCGTGGTGGCCGGCGCGGTGGTCGCGGTGGGCGCCTTGCTGGTAGACCCCACCTGGTCGAGCGTGGGGAGATTGAGCGCGGCGGTGGAGGAGCCCGCGCCGACGGTGATCTTGAGTGGCCCATCGGTGCCGGCTGGGAGCTGTACCGGCACGGAGTAGCTGCCGTCGCGATTGTCGGTGACCGCACCGGCGGTCGCGGGGGCGGCGGAGATGGCGAGCTTCTGCCCGGCCACGCCCACCCCGGCCTCGTCGGTGACGCGCACCTGCACGAGGATCGCGGCCCCGGGCGTGGTGTAGCCGGGGGTGGCGGTGAGCATCACGCTCGACGGCGGCCCGGCCTTCGGCACCACGCCCGCTCGGGCCACGGCGAGGGACGGAGCGGCGCGCTGCCAGCGCTCCAGCGCCCCGAGGTGGGCAGGCGGGCCGCCCGGCGGGGGCGCCGCGAAGACGTTCTTGCCCACCTGGAACACGGGCAGTTCGGTCACGAGGCCAGCGCCTTCCACCCGCAGGGTTTGTAGCCCCGGCGAGGTGCCGGACTTGTAGACCACGCGCGCGAGGCCCTTGCCGTCGCTCTTCGCGGTCGGGGGCAGAACGCCGTCGCCCCGGGGCACGGACAGCTTGAAGTCGATGTTGGCCACCGGGAGGTCGAAGGCGTCGACCGCCACCAGCGTGAGGGTGGTGGTGTCGAGACCATTGCCGCTCACGGTGGGCGAGGTGGTCCACGCGAGGATGCGCGCCGGCGCCAGCGACGAGGCGTCGATCTGCGGGGCGCCGTGCACCCGCATGCGATCGGTCTTGGACGAGCCCGAGGCGCTGCCAGTGTAGCTGCCGTCCTTGTTGTCCTTGAGGCTTCCTGAGAGGCTGCCGCCCTCGATCACGATCTGGGGCGAGCGCCCGGCGAGCGAGGTGCCGCCTGCGTCCTTGAGGTTCGCCAACAGTTTGACGCTCCCGCCGCCGGAGGGGAACTCGGGGGGATCAGCGGCGAGCGTCATGCGCGGCAGGGGCGAGAGCACCCGAACCTTCTTCTGCGCCGTGAGCCCGTTCCAGGTCGCGCCGAGGGTCACCTCGCCGGCGGCGGAGGGGAGCGTCCACGCGGCCTGCATCACGCGTCCGTCGGGACCTGGTGTCGCGACCGTGCCGGCGCTCGCGGTGATCTTCATGTCGCTGGCCGGCTGCGGCTCGCCGTTCGCGCTCAGGGCCACCGCCCGCAGCTTCATGCTGGAGGAGGCGTCGGCAACCACCGAGGCGGGGAGGGGAAGGAAGACCAGCTGACCCCCCTGCGGCACGCCGGGGATGGGCACTTCTTTGTCGCCTTTGGAGGTATCGACGCTCACCGTGGTGAGGCGTCCGGTGGGCAAGCGCGGGTCGAGCTCCAGCTCGAAGGTGACCTTGTTCTTACTATCTGCCTTGAACGGCCCGTATTGTTTGCCGCCCATCGCCAGCACGTTGGTCGAGCCCGAGGGCGCGTCGAACTGCACGCTCTTCTTCTGCAGGAGCGGCAAGGTGGCAAAACCGCCGATGTCGGGCGCGGCCATGTCGGCGGCGGTGACGGCCACGATCACGGGCCCGGTCAGTGTCTTGGGGGCGGTGTACCGGGCGGCGTAGCTGCCGTCGCCCATCGGCACGGGGAAGTCGATGGTGCCGGTGCTGGCGGTGAGGACGAAGCGGCGTCGCTCGACAGACACCGGCGAGGTGCCCGAGGGCACGAGCTTCACGGAGGCCGACTGCCCCGCGCCAAGGGTGGGTGGGTCGAAGCTGATGGCGATCTCGCCCTGGAAGGGGGGTACCACCGGCACCTGGATCGTCTGCTCGTCGCCCTGGACGATCACCGCCACGGGCAGCGACTTCGGCTGGCTCACGGCGGGAGGCATGTATTCAAAACTCACGACGCAGTCGGCGCCCATGGCCACTGCGGACACCTTGCCCGACTCCGCCTTCACCCGGGCACGCGCGCCCGCGGGACAACGTTCCACGTAGGCGCGGACCACGGTGGTGGTTTGACCATCGGCCACCAGCGGCGCGGTGCCGACGAGGCTGGTTCCAGCGAAAGCGCTCCAGACGCACAACAGCAGGGCCATCAACACCACGAGCACCTCGCGCGGGCACGCACCGTAATCGAGTCGAGGACCGCTACAACCGGTCGGCTGCTACAACAACGACTCGGCGCGCCGCGAGTTTGCGCCCGACTGGATCGTGTCGATCACCACGCCGCGGTCCATCACCACCGTGAAGGGCAGCCCGATGCTTCCGCCCTCGCCCGAGGCGTAGTCCCAGATGAGGCCGTCCTCGTCGGAGAGGACCGGCATCGTCAGGTCGTACTTGTTCGCCCAGCGCTCGAGGTCGGCCTGCTCGGGTACCGTGTAGTTCTCGGTCTCGATCATCACTTCGAGCACCATCAGTCCGTCGTCTTTGTTTTCCTGGTAGAGGTCTTCGAGGCCACCGGCCTCGCTTTGGCACGCGCCTCACCAGAAGGCGGCGAAGACCAGGTAGACGACGTTGTCGCAGAAACCGTGGAGGTTCACGTCCTCGCCGAACTGGTCCATCATCACCCAGTCGCGACTGGCATCCCCCTCGTCGTAGCCCTCGGCCTGGATGTCCTTGGCGCAGTCGCCGATGGGCCATCCACCCTCGTAGGGCTTGCTCTCGTCGTCGGTGGGGTCGGTGTTGCCCTCCACCTCCTCGCCGTCGTTCCAGCCGTCGCCATCGGAATCGAGCTCGTCGCCGTCGGTGCCGAGCTCGTCTTCCTCGTCGTTGCTGAGGCCGTCGCCATCGGGGTCGGCGCTGCCGTCGTCTTCGGTCTCGCCGTCCTCTTCGTCGCCGATGCCGAAGAGGCCGCCGCCCTCCTCGTCCTCGTCGCCGCCGCCGAGCAAACCGCTACAGCCGAGGCTGGCGGCACCCAGCCCGGCCAGGATGAGCACGCGCATCAGAGCAGCTCCTCGGCGCGCGAGGAGTTGGCCCCGCTCATGATGGTGTCGATCACCATGCCGCGGTCGATCACGACCGTGAACGGCAGCCCGACGCTACCGCCCTCGTCGGCGGCGTAGTCCCAAAGGAGGCTCTCGGCGTCGGCGAGCACCGGCATGGTCAAGCCATAGGTATCGGCCCACTCCTTGAGGTCGGCCTGCTCGGGGATCGAGTAGTCCTCGGTCTCCGTGATGACCTCGAGGATCATCAGACCGTCGTCTTTGCCACCCTGGTAGATTGCTTCGAGGCCACCGGCCTCGGATTCGCACGCGCCTCACCAGAAGGCGGCGAAGACCATGTAGACCACGCGGTCGCAGAAGGAGTAGAGGCTCACGTTCTGGCCGAACTGGTCGAGCATCTTGAAGTCGTCGCTCACCTGGCCCTCGGAACGACCCTCGCCCTCGATGTCGTTCTTGCAGGCGCCGATCGCCCAGCCACCCTCGTAGGGGTACTCGTTGGGGTCGAGCGGGTCGGTGTTGCTCTTGAACTCGAGGCCGTCGGCGGTGCCGTCGCCGTCGCTGTCGGCGAGGGCAGGATCGGTGCCGAGGCTCTCCTCGGCGCTGGTGAGGAGCCCGTCGCCGTCGTCGTCGAGGTCGACGGCGACCTCGGCGGCACAGCCGGTCAGGGCAGTGGAAAACAGGAGTGGGAGCACGGTGCACCTCCGCGGCTGCATTGTGCCACGGGTGAGGCCGCTCGGCCAGCCTGGATCGCCGAGTCCGGCTAAGAGAAGGTCATGACGCAGCGGGAGGCCGCCGAGCGGGTGCGCCACGACCTCGGGAAGTACGTGCACCTCGAGGCACGTTGGCTCGACGAGGACGCCACCACCGAGGAGCTGCGCGAGGCCTTGATCAACGACCTGAGGCGCACCCGGCGTGGCCCCGACGGCGAATTGGACTGCTGCGCGCTGTGGGCGCGTCTCCGGCCGACGGTGGCGACGCTCGACACGGGGCCCATCGACCACGTGGCCGGAGCGTTGTGCGCCGACCTCCCACACCTCGACGCGCTCGACCGGGCGGGCCTCAGGGCGGTGGCCGAGCGGGCGCGCGCGCTGGCCGAGGCCTGCCGCCGGCTGGTCGACCAGGTGCGCGAGTAGTGGCCACCATCCTCGTTATCGACGACCAGGATCGCTACGCGAATCTCTGTCGCAAGGCGATCCCAGAGCACACCTACCTCGGACCGGCCCGTTCCTGGCGCGAAGCGGCCGACGTGCTGCGCACGCGGCGTCGCGACATCGATCTGGTGTTGCTCGACGTGCATTTCGACATTCCCGAGTCGGATCTGCTCGGGCTCGCAGCCGGGGCCGACGCTAAGGCCGTTGCCCGCGCCCGGCGGCGGCAGGGCCTCGAGATCCTGGCGCGCTTGCGCCGGCGCCTGCCCGACATGCCCGTCGTGCTGATGACAAGTCGCGACGAGGTGGCGCTCGAGAAGGCGGCCGAGCGTCACGAGGCCGAGGAATACACGTATTTTCTCGATGACGAGTACGTCGACGCGCGCTCACTACGCGCGCAGCTCGACAACATTCTCGCCGCGCGACGGGGTCGCGACAGCGAAGGGCCGGTCTTCTGGGGACGCTCCGCCGAGATGCGACGCCTCCGCGCGCGTTTGCACGTGCTGGCCCGCGGTCGCCTGCCGGTGATCCTCGGCGGACCGACCGGCACGGGAAAGTCGATGGTGGCGCGCCACGTGATCCACGCGAGATCGGGGCGACGCGGGAAGTTCGTAGCCGTCGACCTGTCCACGCTGCCCCGCGACCTCGTGGCCGCGCAGCTCTTCGGCTCCTCCAGGGGCGCGTACACCGGCAGCGTCGCCGACCGGCGCGGTGCCTTCGAGGAGGCCGACGGCGGCACCCTCTTCCTCGCCGAGATCGGCAACCTGCCCGAAGACGTCCAGAAGATGCTCCTGACCGTGCTCCAGGAAGGCGTCGTCACCCGGATCGGCGACACCATGGAGCGCCGGGTCGACGTGAAGCTTTGTGTCGCGACGCACGAAGACTTGCCATCCATGGTTCGCGCCGGACGTTTCCGTGCCGACCTCTACATGCGTCTCAACCCCGCCTGCACGGTGGTGCTCCCGCCACTGGTGGAGCGTCGTGGCGACTTCTCCCGGCTCCTGGAGTGGACGGCGCTACGCGCTGCAGAGTCCTCCTCGATCCTTACCCTTTTGCTCGACTACCGCCAGCGGGCCGGGCTCGGCGAGGGGACGGCGCTGTCGCCCGCTGGGGAGGTGGCCGTGGCCCTCGGCGCGGAGGTCCCGCCGGCCACTGAAGGGCGGCTCGTGCTCCTCTTTCCCGACCGAACGCTCCGGCTCCTGCGACGCCACCGCTGGCCCGGCAACCTGCGCGAGTTCGGGATGGTGGTGGAGAACGCGCTCACGTTCACCTTTGCCGAGCTGGCCGGCCTCGGTGCCGGCGCGCGGGCCGACGTCGTGCAGGTGCGTCCGAAGCTGGTACGCGACCTCTTGCGCGCCGTGCGAGTGGAGCGTGGTCGCGACGACGACGGCTGGCGCTGCGAGGTCAGCATCAAGCCCGATCCCACGCTCAACCACGTGGCCCAGGAGGTGGAGCGCCAGTACTTCACGCGGCTCTGGGAGCAGGAAGACGGCGACTTCGCCGCGATGGCGCGCGTGCTGATGGGCGACGAGGCCCACGCGCGCAAGGCGCAGCTACGCTTCAACCAGCTCGGGCTCAAGGTGCGAGAGCTGCGCAGGAATTGAGCTCCTGAGCGGGGCGTTTTTGGCGCACTCACGCTAGAGAGCGCGCCATGCCCGTGGTGCCCTCGCCCGACGACGCGCTGCTCTTGCAGTCCATCGTCGAGAACCTGCCCGATATGGTCTTCGTTAAAGACGCGGCAGAGCTTCGTTTCGTACGATTCAATCGCGCGGGCGAGCGGCTACTCGGCTTCGCCCAGGACGCCCTTCTCGGCCGCAACGACTACGACTTCTTCCCAAGGGAAGAGGCCGATTTCTTCACGGCGAAAGATCGCGAGGTGCTCTGCGGGAGCGAGGTGGTCGACATCCCAGAGGAGCCGATCCACACCAGCGCCCACGGCTTGCGCTGGCTCCACACCCGGAAGATCCCCATCCGCGACGCCGACGGCCGCGCGCTGTACTTGCTCGGGATCAGTCGCGACATCACGGAGCTTCGCGACGCACGCGTGGCGCTGCAAGAACGCGAGGCGCAACTTCGGCACTTGATGGAGCGTTTTCCCGGCATCGTGTGGACGGCCGACGTGGAGCAGAGGGTCACCTGGCTCGGCGGGGCGGGCGTCCAGCGCCTCCCGGTCGCGACCGATCAGGCGAAGGGACGGCGGGTCAGCGAGGTGTTGGCTGCGGCGGTCGACGCCGACCTCGCCGCGATCCACCGCGAGGCGCTGACCGGTACGCCCGGCACCCTCGCCTTCTCGCTCGGGGATCGCGACTTCGAGGCGCGGGTCGATCGCCTCTCCGACGGCGCGGTCATGGGGGTGGCCCTCGACGTGACCGAGCGTCGCCGCCTCGAGGCGGAGCGCGTGGAGGTTCGGCTCCAGCGTGCGCAGCGCATGGAGGCGCTGGGCGTGCTCGCCGGGGGCATTGCCCACGACTTCAACAACTTGCTGGTGGGCATGGTGGGCAACGCTTCGCTCGCCCTCCTCAAGCTGCCCGAGGGTGCCCCGGCCCGTTCGGACATCGAGCGTCTCCTCGCCGCGGCCGAGCGCGCGGCGGATCTCACGCGGCAGATGCTGGCCTACTCGGGCAAGGGGCGCTTCGTCGTGGAGCCGGTCGACATCGGGCGCCTCGTCCGCGAGACGGTCGACCTCTTGCGCAGCTCCCTGCCCCGTCGTGCTCAGCTCGGGGTGCACGTGGCGGATGCCTTGCCGCCGGTCGAGGCCGACGCCACGCAGCTGCGGCAGGTGGTGATGAACCTCTTGACGAACGCCGGCGATGCCCTGCCCGAGGGCGGCGGCGACGTCCAGGTGCACGTGACCGCGGTGACGGTCGACCCCGGGGGACAAGAGGGAGCCTTCGGCGACGAGATTGTCCCCGGTTCCTACGTGTGCGTGGAAGTGGCCGACACGGGCTGCGGCATGGACGAGGGCACCCGGCGTCGCATGTTCGATCCCTTCTTCACCACGAAGGCCAACGGCCACGGCCTCGGCCTGGCTGCGGCGTTGGGCATTGTGCGGGGCCACCATGGCGCCATCCGGGTGTACAGCGAGCCGGGACGCGGCACGACGGTTCGCGTGCTTCTGCCTGCCGGTCATGTGGCGGAGGCGACCGAGTCGCGACCGCGTCTCGACGCGGAGACGGTGCTGGTGATCGACGACGAGCCCGCGGTGCGTGACTTCGCCCGCGCGGTGCTCGAGTTCCATGGCTATCACGTGCTCGAGGCGGAAGGGGGTCGCGACGCCGTGTCGCTCTTCAGCGCCCATCGCGACCGGGTGGGGCTGGTGCTGCTCGATCTCACGATGCCTGGGATGGACGGCGAGGAGACTTTTCACGAACTTCGGGCTTTGAAACCGTCGGTTCGCGTCTTGCTCTCCAGCGGCTACAACGAGCAGCAGGACACCAGCCGCTTCACCGGACTCGGCCTCGCGGGGTTCCTTCGCAAGCCCTACCGGGCGGAGCACCTCATGGCGCAGGTGAAGGAGCAGCTGGGGAAGCGGTAGGCTCGCACACCACGATCCTCTGCAAATCCCACCCCTGCTCCTTTCCGAGCATCCGCGGCGCCCAGTCGGGGTGGCCCTCGTCCCAGAGCACGGCGTAGCCCTGGCGCTCGAGCCGGGCGCGCATCTCGGGGGGCTCTTCGTCGTGGCGGAATCGTTCGCCGGCTCCGCCTACGATGAGCCCCACGAGCTCGCGCTCCAGTCGCCCCAGGCGGCTTCCGCGTCGCGAGTAGCTGATCGCTAGACGCGAGCCGGTCGCGAGCACGGGGTGCAACGTCGCGAGCGTGGCATCGATGGCGGCCGAGGGGAGGTACATCACGACACCCTCCCAGATCACCACGCTCGGTCGCGACACGTCGAGTCCGGCCGCCACCAGCGCACCGGCGGCCGTGTCCCGTTCGAAGTCCACCGGCACGTAGCTCACGCGCCCCTCGCCGATGCGGGCGCGTTTGTAGGCCTGCGTGTCGGGATGGTCGACCTCGAACACCCGCGCCGTCGCGAGCTCAGGCAATCGCCAGGCGCGAGCGTCGAGCCCGGCGCCGAGGATGACGACCTGGTCGATGCCCTCGGCCACCGCCTTCTGCACCACGTCGTCGAGCACCCTCGTCCGGTAGGACATGAAGCGCGACCGCCCTCGCGACAACAGGTCCATGGTCGCGACAGCCACCCTCGTGGCGCGCGGCCAGAGTGCCGCCCCGCGCAGCACCGTGGACCAGGGTGCGTGCAAGAGATCGACCGCGTGCGGGTCGGACACGAGGGAAGGGGACTCGTACACGCCGAGCCCCCGCGCGAAGGCCACCCAGCGGGCGGTGGTGGACGGTTCTCCGGGGACCACGGCCGGCGGCGTATTCTGAATCCGGGCACGATTCGACCCGCCGCGCGCGGCGCGGCACCCCTGATCGTCGTCGTTACTGCTGCGCCACGGCCTCGTGCGACGCCAGCCGCGTCTCGATGGCTGCCAGCCGCTTGTCGAGCGCTTCCATGCGCACGGCGGACTGCGCCTCGATCTCGGCCATCGCCATGCGTGACGCGTCGATGTCGATGGTCAGGGCCGTGTAGATGGAGTTGGTCATCCAGAGGTTCAAGGACAACATCCCGAAGATCAACAGCAAGAGCGAGGCGCGAGCCCAGCGCGTGTCGCGGGCGTGGCGCTCGTGCAGATCCTCGAGGTCCTTCAACTCCAGCGGCGGCGACGACTCCGGGTGGTAGGGAAGACCGACGTTCCGAGGGGCATTCAGAGTGGTCATGAGGCCTCCTGGCCTAGGGGTACTTTACACCTCCTTGACGAGGCGAGGCAAGCGACGGCGAGGGAAAAATGACGGTCGGCGCGATTCCCGCGCCGTTACGAGACCCCCCCGTGCTCCTCGCGCTCGCCCTCGCCCTGGCCGATCCGCTCGACGCCCTGGAGCCCGTCGCGAGGCAATTCTACGCGAGAGCCGAGTCCGAGGAAGACCAGGGGCGCTTCGACAGCGCCGAGAACTTCTACCGCCTGGTGGTGCAGCACGACCCTCGCTTCGTTCCCGCCCTGCTGGGACTGGGGCGAGCCCTGGAGGCACAGGGCGAAGCCGCGGCGGCGGAGCAGGTGTACCGCGACGGTCCCGGCGACCCCGACGTGCTCGTGGCGCTGGCCACCCTCGTGGAGCCCACGCGACCCGCTGAGGCCCTGTCGCTCTGGCGGCAGGCCCAGTCGGCTCGCCTCGGCGACCCGCTCCCGTACCTCCACGAGTCGCGACTGTTGCTCGTGGCGAGCAACCCCCCGGACATCGACGGCGCGCTCGCCGCCTGGCGCACCTACGAGACGCTCCAGGTCGATGCCGAGCCCGACGGCGCCGCGCTCCTCGCCCTCGCGGACGCGCTGATTGGCACCGAGTCACGATCTCCGGAGGGGGTGGCCTTGCTGGCTGCCTTCGTGGAGCGTTTTCCGGCCTCGTTCGCCGCCGCCGAAGCCCGCGAGCGCCTCGACCGTGCCCAGCTCGAAGCGGAGGCGCTCCTCGTGGAGATCGGTCGCGACGAGCCCTTGCCGGGTGCGCTCGTGCCCGTGGCCAGCGGCATCGACGCGGCGCTCGCCGCCGGCCGGGTCGACGAGGCCCTCTCGCGGGCGCGGGAGCTGGTCGCGGAGGCCCCCGGATCCAGCGCCGCACACGGTCGCTACGCCGATGCGCTCGCGGGGGCGGGGCGATGGACCGACGCTGAGATCGAGGCCCGTGTCGCCCGCGGTCTGGCCCCCGACGACGCGCTCACCCGCGCGCGCCTCGGGCTATTGCTCCATGAGGCCTACGGGGGGCGTCGCGACGTGGAGGCGCTCGCCGAGTTGGCCGCCGCCTGCCGCCTCCGTCCCGGCGATCCCGCCTTGCGATTCCGACTCGGCACAGTTCAACAGGCAACCGGCGCCTTCGACGAGGCAGTGGCCTCCTTCAAGACGGTGATCGAGGCGGATCCCCGTGGGGCATGGGCGAGCGAGGCCCAGGACCGCCTGGTGACGCTCGGCCGACAGGCGCCCGCCATCCCCGTCGCGAGCGCGGAGGCCGCGCCCCCGTCGAACCCCGAGGCGCTCCGGCACTGGCGCCTCGCGGTGGCGCTCCGTGACCGTGGACGTCCGGCCGACGCCCTCGCGGAGATCGATGCTGCCCTGTCGCTCGAGCCGCGGAGCGCACGCCTCGTCAACGAGCGCGCTCGCTTGCTCGTGGAGGCGGGCGACGCCAGTACCGCCATCGCCGAGTGGCGACGCTCGCTCGGCATCGATCCAGCGCAGCCCGACAACTGGCGCAACCTCGCCGAGCTGGCTGCCACGGCTGACGGTCGTCGCGACGCTCTGGCGCAGGCCGCCGACCTCGGCGACGCCGACGCCCACTACCTCCTCGCCACACTCGCGCGCGACGAGGGCGACTGGACCACCGTGGGCGCGCAGGTGGCCGCCTACGAGGCCCTCGCGGGCCCGGGATCACCGTACCGCGAGGCCGCGAGGGCGCTGGCGGCGGAGGCCGACGAGCGCAACCGGGGCATCGCGCTGGTGGTCGGCGGCACCAGCGCCGTCTTGCTGGGCGTGCCCGTGGCCTGGTGGCTGTCGCGACGAGGCGGACGAACGCTCCGCGAGGTGCTCGCTGCCGCGCCCGGCGCCTGGCACGAGGCGGCACGCCTCCTGTCGGGCATCCGCCACGAGGTGATCAAGCACAACATCACCGTGCTCCCGGAGGTCGCGACCGCGCTGCGCGGTGGTAACCCCGAGCCCTGGCAGGCCTTCGCGGCCGCCTTGCCGCCGGTGGTCGACAAGGCCGAGGCCTACCTCGCGGCGCTGGTCGACCTGGCTCGTGTGCATCGTTTGCGGCTCGACGTCGCGCGCGACCCCGACCTCGGGGCGCTGCGCCTCGCCTTGCGACGGCTGCGTCGGCTCCGTCGCCCGGAGGCGGAAGAGCTCGACACCCTCTCCCAGGTGGTGAATGTCGAGGTCTACGACGCGCTCGGGCGCCTGGTGCGCGAGATCTGCGTCTTACCGGTCGACGAGGCGCTGGTGCGTGCGGCCTACGCGCGCGTGCTCGCCGAGCCGGGGTTCGCCGGTGACGACTGCCCCGCGCTCGCCGTGAGCGGGAGCCCGCTGGCGCTGCGCCTTTTCCGGCCCGACCTCGAGGACATCCTGGTCAACTTGCTTCGCAACGCGCTCGCGGCCGGCGCGCGCGAGCTGGCCGTGGAACTTGGCGAGACCGAAGACGAGATCACCGGCCACCTGCTCGCCGAGATCGCGGTCGTCGACGACGCGCCGGGTATGCTCACCAACGCGATGATCCGCAGCCGCTTCATCGGGCGGGGCCTCGGCCTCGCCGTCGACCTCGTCAACCGGCACGGCGGGAGCATCCGGGTCGATCCGCGCGCCAACGGGCAGAAGGCGGTGGTGGTGCAATTCCGCGCCGTCGAGCAGGGGGACGATACCGAATGATCCGCGTGCTGGTAGTGGAAGACGGCTTCGAGTATCGCGACACGCTGACGCGTTTTCTGGGGGAGGGCTTCGTGGTCACGCGCGCGGGCGACGGGGCCGAGGCCCTCGCGGCCGCCAGCGCCCACGACGTGGTGCTGCTCGACATGCGCTTCGATCGCGTTTCACCCGGCCAGTTGCTCGGTGATCTCGCGGAAACGGCAGAGCGCTTCAACGGCGACCCCGTGCGTGCGCGCCAGTTCCTGGAAGACAACCAGGGCACCTACATCCTCGCCGCCCTGCGCGCGGCGGGCCTTGCCCAGCCGGCCGTCTTCTGCCACGACTTCTCGGGCGAGCCGCGCCGGTGGTCGGCGTTGGAACGGAAATACGCGCCGGTGAGCTGGCTGCCCGACAACGCGAGCCCCGCCCTGCTCCGCGAGACGATTCGCGCGGCCGCTACGGCTTCCTAGACGCCCACTCCCCCAGGTCGAGCCGCATCAGCAGGTACTCCTGGGTGTTGTTGAACTCGTTCGGGAGCCGGGCCACGTCGGCGAAGCCGAACTTGGACCGGTACACCGCAATGGCGCGGTGGTTGTTGGTGGCCACCGCCAGCGACACGCGCTTCACACCATGCGCGGCGAGGCGCTCGAGCACCCCTCGCAAGAGTCGCGTGCCGAGACCGTGCCCGCGCCAGCCCGGGCGCAACGCCATGTTGAACACCACCACCTCGTCGGGGTCGTCGAAGCTGCGGTAGGTGTGGCAGGCGCCGATCACCAGCTCGTCCGCGCGAATCACGAAGATTCGGCCGAAGCGCATCATCCCGCCGATGGT
This sequence comes from Pseudomonadota bacterium, assembly GCA_005778355.1. Lineage (GTDB taxonomy): Bacteria > Myxococcota_A > UBA796 > UBA796 > SXON01 > SXON01. The sequence goes on from SXON01000108.1 coordinate 44,131, forward strand.
GTACCGCGAGAAGGTGGGCTCGGCGTAGCTGAGGAGGTCGAGCTCCACGAGCACCGGGATGAGACCCGGCTCGTGGGCGCTCACCTCGGCGATACTCAAGTCGTAGCCTTCTGAGTTGAAGGACCGCGTGAGGTGGTATCGCTCCATCGGTCCCCCGGCCTAACTCGCTGGTTACGACCCACGCGATGTTGCCGCACACCGACCCCGTCGCCCACGCCGCCCGCCGCGCCCGCTACCTCGAGGCGCTCGGCCCCGCCGCTGCGCTGATCGTGGCGCCGCCCCACCACCATCGCAACGCCGACGCCGAGTATCGATATCGGCAGGCGAGCGATCTTTTCTACCTCACCGGCTGGGAAGATCCCGAGGTGGCCGCGCTGTTTCGCCCCGGGAGTGAGCTGCCCTTCATCCTGTTTGTGCAGCCCAAGGATCCAGAACGTGAAGTGTGGACCGGGGTGCGCGAGGGCCTGGCCGGGGCTCGCGAGCGCTACGGTGCCGACGCCGCCTTCCCCTACAGCGAGCTCGGGTCGCGACTGGGGACGCTCCTGCAGGGCTACGCCGGGCTCCACTACCGCTTTGGCGACGACGCCAGTCTCGACGAGTCACTCAACCGTGCGATTCGCGGGCACGCCAAGGTGGCCGCGCGCAACGGCTGTGCTTTGCCCTACAGCTTCGTCGACCCGGGCAAGACCCTCGGCGAGATGCGGCTCTTGAAGGAGCCGGCCGAGGTTGAGCTCTTGCGAGAGGCGGGGCGCATCTCCGCCGAGGCCCACGTGCTGGCGATGGGCGCGGGTCGTCCCGGGGTGCACGAGTACGAGGTTGAGGCGATCGTCGACGGTCATTTCCGTCGCAAGGGGGGCAACGGTCCTGGCTACACCACCATCGTCGGCGGCGGCAAGAATGCCTGCATCCTCCATTACATCACCAACCGCGAGGCGCTCCGCGACGGCGAGCTCTGCCTCGTCGACGCCGGCTGCGAGTACCGCTACTACACCGCCGACATCACGCGCACCTGGCCGGTGAGCGGTCGTTTCTCGGGCCCGCAGCGGGATCTCTACCAGGTGGTGCTCGACTCTCAGCTCGCGGCCATCGACTGCGCGCGGGCCGGGCGCGCCTACCGCGACATGCACGACGTGGCGGTGCGCGTGCTCGTCGAGGGCATGGTGAAGCTCGGCATTCTCCACGGCAGCGTGGATGAAAACATCGTGAGCGAGGCCTACCGCCGCTACTACATGCACGGCACCGGGCACTGGCTCGGTCTCGACGTGCACGACGCGGGCGCCTACTGGCACGGTTTCGCGTCGCGACCGCTCGAACCCGGCATGGTGCTCACCGTGGAGCCGGGCCTCTACATCCCCGAGGGCGACACGCTGGCGCCGAGCGCCTTCCATGGCATCGGCATCCGCATCGAAGACGACGTCCTGGTGACCACCGGCGAGCCCGACGTGCTCACGCGAGACTGCCCCAAGACCATCGCCGACGTGGAAGCGGCGTGCCGTTAGACGAGCCCGAGCCCGATCCCGGAGGCCCCGGCGAGGTGGCCGACCTGCGTACCGCCTCGGGACGCCGGATCTTCCCCGGGATCTCGTCTCGCGCCTGGGAACATCCCGCCGACCGCGCCGCGCTCACCACGCTCCGCGCCGTCCCGGGTTTCGACGTCGCGACGAAGTGGGTCTTCGGCCTGTTCACCGAGCGCGCTTTGCGCGCGCTCTACCTGGGCGGGGCCGTCGAGGTGGGGCCCGAGCAGTTCCCCAGGGTGTACCGCCTGTACGCCGAGTGCCTCGAGATCCTCGACGCGCCCGAGCCGTATACGCTCTTCATCACCCAGAACCCGGTGCTCAACGCGGGCGCAGTGGGCTGGGAGCACCCCTTCGTGGTGCTCAACAGCGGCACCGTCCACGCGCTCGACGACGACCAGCTCCGCTACGTGCTCGCGCATGAGCTGGGTCATGTGCAGAGCGGCCACGTGCTCTACAAGACCATGCTCGGCCTCTTGCTGCGCGCCGCGCCACTCGCGCTCGGCACGCCGCTCACCGGCCTCGCCCTGCTCGCGGTGATCGCGGCCTTGCTCGAGTGGGACCGCAAGAGCGAGCTGAGCGCGGACCGCGCGGGCCTGCTGGCATGCCAGGACCCCGACCAGGTGAGACAGGCCCTCTTACGCATGGCCGGCGGCGTGGGCGAGGGCGCCAACCTCGCGGCCTTCCGCGAGCAGGCCCGGCGCTACGAGGAAGACCGCGGCGTGCTCGACAGCGTGGCGCGAACGCTCGCGATCCTCGGTCGACAGCATCCCTTCCCGGTGCAGCGCCTCCGCGAGCTCGACGCGTGGATCGAGGCGGGCCACTACGACGCGGTGATGCGCGGCGAGTACCCCCTTCGGGCCGACGACCCCGAGGACTCGCCCTGGCGCGCCTGGCAGGAGGGCGCGGGACACTACGCGAGCCGCGCGCGCGAGGTGGGACGGCGCGTGTCGGATCTATTCCGGAAGAAACCCGACTAGTATGGGTCTTCGAAGGCGAGCACGACGCCGGTGGTGAGGTAGCCGTCCTTGATGAGGATCGGCCACGAGGTGATGCCGTCCTCGCCGTAGATCAAGACCAAGTCTTCAGGGCCTGGGTAGTGATAGTGGTCGTTGTTCCTGTCGATATACGCGGCGATGTACACCTCGTACTGGAAGGGAGACTGCCCGAGCTCGGGTAGCTCCACCTCCAGCGTCTTCGGGAAGCTGGCCGACGTGTCGACCTTCTCGAGCTGCGTGCCGGCCCGGTACTCGTCGGTCCAGATGCCCACGCGCACCACGTCTTCCCCGCCCACGGTGCCGTCGTAGGTGAGCTCCATCCGCAGGCCGGTGGTGCCGATGTTCCACTCGAGCTCCGGCGGCTCGGGCTTCTCGTCGCCGGTCTCGCCCGTCTCGCCTGTCTCGCTTTGGGTGTCGCTTGTGTCGTCGGTGTCGGGACGATCGTAGGTGTCGCCGCCGGTGTCGCCGGTGTCGGTGCCCGCGTCGCAGGCGACGAGGGCGAGGCAGGGGAACAACAATCGCATGCGGCGCGGAGTCTAGCACCACCGCGAACGGGGTGCCCTGCTACGATGGCGGCGTGACCGTACTCCTGCTCCTTTCCTGTTCCCCCTCCACCGAGATCGGTCTCGGCGAGGGCGACGACACGTCGCCGCCCAACGTCGACACGGCCCCCGAGAACGTCGATGGCGCCGAGGACTTCGGCTGTCGCCCCGAGGCCGAGGACGTGGAGGTGGACGAGGGCGAGGTGGTGAGCCTCCAGTTCGCGTGCTCGGGGACGGGCACGGCCTCGAGCTGGTCGCTCGTCGACGGACCCCCGGGCGCCGCGCTCGAGTCGACCACCGGCACCTTCACGTGGACCACCGACCTGTCGAGCGCCGGCGCGTGGCCGGTCCGCGTGGCCGCGCATGGCGAGGGCGAGGAGGAGGGCGAGGCGCGGGTCAACGTGGTCGACGCCTACGACGCGCCCGGAAACGAGCTTGTCACGCCCGCCAGCTACCTCACCGAGTACGGCCTGCCGGTCTTCCACATCGAGCTCCCCCCCGACATCAACTTCGACGACTCGGAACCCACCACGATCACCTACCGCGGCGAACCCTACGACGTGGAGATCCAGTACCGGGGTGCCGCCTCGAGCTACTACCCGAAGAAGTCATTCCGGGTGAAGTTCCCGCCCGACCACGAGTTCGACGACGAGGACGAAGGCTTCCCCAATCGAAGGGGGATCGTGCTCACCTCGACCTTTGACGACAATGCCTATTTCCGCCAGAAGATGGTGTACGACCTCTGGAACATGCAGGACGAGTCGCGCGCCCAGATCGAGAACCTGATGGTGGTGGTGTACCTCGATGGCGAGTACCACGGCCTCTACGTCTTGACCGACCACATCAGCGGGGAGTGGTGGGAAGACTATGGTCACAACGAGGACGGCAGCCTCTACAAGTCTGTCGATCACTCGGCCAACTTCTACTCTACCTACGGCGGCAGCACCAAGTCGAGCTGGCACTCCGGCTACGAGAAGAAGGAGGGAATTCCCAACGACTACAGCGACATTGATGCCCTCGTGCAGTTCGTGGCCGAGTCGAGTGACGCCGACTTCGACGCCCAGATCGGCGAGATGATCGTGCTCGAGGAGTTCTACGACTGGTGGTCGCTGGTGGTGTTCACCGAGTCCGACGACAGCGGGGGCAAGAACGCCTACCTATACAACGACCCCGCGGCGCCGCTGTGGCACCACGCGCCCTGGGACTTCAACCACTCGCTCGGTCAGACCTGGCAAACCGACCGCGAGCCCGCCACCTACGACTACGATTTCACCAGCGCCAACAACCTCTTCCGGCGGCTCCTGGGCAGCCGGACCTACGGCGCGGACATGAGCGGGCGTTTCGACGCGCAACGCGACACCGTGTTCCATCCCGACGTGACGATGGCGCTTATCGACGGCTACATCGAGCGCATCGACAAGTCCGCTCGCCGCGACTGGGACAAGTGGCAGGACGATTACTACAGCTACTCGGGCTGGTCCTGGCGCAGCAACTGGACCGACTACGACGGCGAGGTGGCCTACGTGCGCGAGTGGCTGCGCGATCGCCACGACTTCGTCGAGGACTGGAACCCCTAGGCCGGCCGGACGTCCGCCACCAGAATTCGCCCGTCGCCCTTCTTGCCGCGGTTGTTCCGTACCACCATCCGGGTGCCGCCCTGCAGCGGACCGGACTCGAAGGAAACCTGTCCGGGCAGGAAAAGGGGCGAGAGGAAGCTCGCCTCCAGCACGCAGGCGGGTGGGATTTCGGTGTCGGCCTCGGCCACGGCGCGTGCGAGGGTCCACCAGCCGTGCATGATGGCGCGCGGGAATCCGAACAATCGGGCGGCGAGCCGGTGCAGGTGGATGGGGTTGTAGTCGCCGCTGGCGCGCGCATAGCGGCGTCCCATGTCGCCGGGCACTTGCCAGCTGGTCGACCGTCGCAAGGGGAAGGGGATGTCTTCCACCCCGGGGCGCTTCACCCCGTCGCCCGGCAGCTCGCGACTGAGGATCGTGGTCACACCATGCCAGACCTCGTCGCCGCCCGCGTGGACGACGGTGTGCATGTCGAGCTCGCCGCCGCGCCGGGCGGGTCGGAAACCATCGATCCACACCTGACCCGACAGGGCCTCTCCCGCGCGGATCGGCCGCCTCTGTTCGATCCTCTGCCGGGCGTGCACCACCCCGGCGAGGCGCACCGGGAGCGCCTCGTGGGTGAGCACCGTGAGCTGTAGGCCGCGGGCGAGTACGGTGGGGAAGGTGAGGGGAAGCGGGTCGGTGGCGGCGAAACCACAGGTTCGCGCGTAGAGCGCGGGGTCGAGGTCGAGCACGCGAGCGCGGGCCTCCACGCGAGGCAGCACCTCGCCCGCCGCCACGGGGCGACCCTTCTTGCGAAAGACGGTCCAGAGCGACACCGACGGGGGCCGTTCAAACTCTAGGACCATGGCAGGGCCTCCCGCCAGGCCTGCGGCCAGCTGGAGCCCCGATTCCCGGGGATCTCCCGTCCCGTGGCGTCGGTGACGAAGTTCGCCATGTCGCCGAAGGCCCGCTCCGCGTTCTGCCGCCCGCCGCGCTGCCTCATCGCGATCATCTCGCCATCGACGCGCAGCGACACCACCTCGTGCGGGCCGGGGCGCAGGTCGACGAGCGCGCCCTTGCGGCGGGCGTTCATCAGCTGTTCCTCGTTGCCGATGGGGTCGGCCACCGTCTTGGCCTTGAGCGTCCACAAGAGGAGCGAGGTCGGCTCGCGGCCGGGGAAGGCCTCGGCGAGGAGGTCGTGGCCGCCGTAGAACTGCTTGCCGATGTCGTCCTGGTTCACCGGGCCGGCCATCAGGCAGATGCCGGCGAGCAGGTCGCAGTGGGACGGCAGGTCGATACAACCGGCGAGCTCGCAGGCCAGCGCCGACCGCGAGGCCACGGCGCCGAAGGCCCGCACGGCGTGCGTGAAATCGAGGCCAGCGGCCTCCACTTCCGGTCGCGACAGGCCGCCCACGTAGATCCGTTGCCCGGCCAGCGCGAAGGCCTTCTTGCCGCGGAGCGCGTTCTTGGACAAGGCGCGCCCCGTGGGCCAGTCGATCCACCCGGGAATGCCGTTCACCACGTGGTCGGTGATGTCTTCCAGCTTCTTGCGTACCGAGCGGAGACGCTCCTTCCCTCCGGGGGTGAGCACGTCGATGCGGTCGAGGAGCAACAGCCGCTTGGCGGTGTCGCGATCGGCGCCCGTCCAGCGACAGAAGGCGTTGTACCCGGCTCGTCCTGCCATCTCCACCAGCTCCGGGGGCACGTCCATGTCCTGTCGCGACTGGTAGGGCGCGGGCGCCTTGTCTTCCTGGTTCACCCCCGGCTGGATGCGCTCCGAGCGAAAGGCGAGCAGGTTGGCGCCGAGTTTCCTACAGGTGGCGGGCGAAACCGGCGAGGGCTCGGCGACCGCCCCCACCTGGGCGACGAGGGCCACCCGCCAGCCCAGTGCCCGGTCGTCTGCCGTGAGACCGGCCATCGCCTCGATCTCCGCGGTAGCGCCTGCGTTCTCGGCCTGCCGCGCCGCCCCTGAGAAGGGGGCCATCAGCACATTGGCGCGTCGCGTGCCCCCCGAGGCGAGGAGCGCCGCCCGTTCCAGGGCGTCGGCCCAGATGCCCACGTGGAGGTGCTGCAGGTAGCCGATGGTCGGGATGTCGTCGGCGTGCGCGAACTTTTTCCGCCAGGCCCTCGCCGCCACGGTGATGGGGCTCGAGAGAGGAGCGTGACCGACGAAGGTGAGCAGGAAGGTGAAGGGCGTGCGGTAGGGTCGCGACAGGGCGATGTGCACGTGGGACGCGGCCGCGAGCACTGGCCCCTCCCGGTGACGCAGCCGCTCGAGCATCGGCCGGAGCTTCTCCGCGTCGACCGGGCCGAGGGTGACCTGCCGCTGGCCGCGGTAGTTGGTGGACTGCCGCGCGCTCAGCACGCCGAGCGACGCTTCCTCGAAGAGCTCGCCCTCCGACGGCCCGCGCCCGGGGACGAAGGCCGGGGGCGGATCGAGCGACAAAAGCGCCGCCGCCTCGGCCGCCTCGGTTCGGCTCAGCGCCAGCCGCCGCCGGTAGCCAACTGGACTGGCGGACTCGAGGCTGTCGGGCAGGTGGTAGCGGTTGCGACTCTCGGCGCCCTCGCCGTGACCCGCAAAAGAAGCCCCCCGCCCGAGCTGTTGCCCGGGCGGGGGGAGAGGAATCGGGAGGAGCGCGACGGGCTTCTGCATCGGGACGGGAGCCTATTCGGCCCGCGCCCGGGCTGTCACCGGTTGCGCTACATCGCCCGTGGCGTCAGGGCGTGCGCGTCGAGATCGACGCGCAACGACCATCTACCAGTCGTTGCCGCCGCCGCCGCTGCCGCCGTCGCGACCGCCGCCGTAGCCACCGCCACGACCGCCGCGACCACCACCGCCGCCGCCGTAGCCGCCGCCACCGCCGCGGTTGCCACCGCCGCCGC
>SXON01000109.1 GCA_005778355.1 Pseudomonadota bacterium
CACTCGATGTGCCAGCCCGGGCGCCCGCGCCCGAACGGAGCATCCCAGCCGAGCTCGGCGGCGGTGGCGCTCTTCCAGAGCGCGAAGTCGCCCGGGTGACGCTTGGTTTCTTCGACGGCCACTCGCTCACCGGCACGGAGATCGTCGATCTTCTTGCCGCTCAGGGCACCGTAGCGGGAGAAGGACTCGATGCTGAAGTACACGTCGCCGTTGGCGGCCAGGTAGGCGTGGTCGCGGTCGATCAGCCGCTGTACCATCGCCACGACCTCGGGTATATGCTCGCTCACCTGGGGCGCCAGCGTGGGGCGGAGGATCCCGAGCGCGTCGAGGTCGTGATGCAGCTCGTCGATAAATTGAGCGCTCAACTGCAGGGGATGGACGCCGGATTGCGCCGCGCGGTTGATGATCTTGTCGTCGACGTCGGTGTGGTTGCGGACGAAGTCGACGGCGTAGCCGCGACGACGGAGGTGGCGCACGATCACGTCGAAGGCCATCATCGCGCGGGCGTGCCCGATGTGGCAGTAGTCGTAGACGGTCATGCCGCAGACGTAGAGCCCGACGCGCCCGGGGACGCGCGTTTCCAGCGGCTCGTGCGCCCGCGCGAGCGTGTTGTAGACGCGAATCACGGTGAGCTCAGGCCTTGCCGTTGAAGATGTCGTCGAGCTCCTGGCCCACCAGGGTCTCGTCGAGGTCGCGCGCGACGCTGATTTCCTGCACCAGGAGCCCGCGCGCCTGGTCGAACATCTTGCGCTCACCGAAAGAAAGGGGCTTGTCGGCCTTGAGCAGAGCGAGGTCGCGGAGCACCTTGGCCACTTCCAACGGGTCTCCCGTCTTGATCTTGCTCATGTAGTCGCGATAGCGACGGTTCCAAGTCTGGTTGTCGGTGGGGACGTCCCGATCGTGCAGGATCTCGTACACCTTGTCGATTTGCTCCGAGGAGATCACGGCCCGCATCCCGATGCTGCGCGCGTTGTCGACCGGCACGGAGATGGTCATCCCATTGTCGAGGATCTTTAGGACGTAGAAGGTGATCTTCTCCCCGTCCATGTCCTTGGTTACGACGTCGCGGATGATGCCGACGCCGTGCGCCGGATACACCGCCTTGTCGCCCACGTTGAACTGCATGGTTTTCCCGGAAGGGCGCCCCGCTAACCCGTTCGGAGCCGGATTTCCAAGGGTGGGACCCCCGCTGGTGCGATGTTTCTTGCGGGCCGCGGTTCCGCCGGCGCTGGCGACGGGAGCCCTCGCGTGGGTGTTGCTTTCCATCGCCGGTCTCGGCCAGGCGCTCCTGGCCACCTCGGCTGCGCCGGGTCCGCAGCTTCTCGGCCAGCTCGCGCTCGCCGTGCTCGGCAGCACCGCCGGATTGGCGCTGGGCGTGGCTGCCCTCGCTGGGGCGGCTGGCGCGGTGTCGCGACTTCGCGAGGAGGGCGCGCTCGTGGCCCTCGCCGCCGCCGGCTTGCCTCCTGGTCGCGTCGCCTGGCTCGCGCTGGGCTTCGCCTTGCCGCTGGCTTCGGCATCTCTCCTGGTGGCTCACGAGGCCGAACCTCGGGCGCGTGCGCTGGTGCGCGACACGCGGGCGCTGGCGGCCGCCTCGGTGGCCCCTGGCGAGGGTGAGACCGTGCGGCTTGGCACGTGGTGGCTGGGCGTTTCCAACGGGCGACTCCACTTCACCGACGGCGAGTCGCGAGGCAGCGCCGGTCGCTGGTCGCTCGAACCACGCGCTGGTGGGGTGCTCGTGGCTCTCGACGACGCTGAGATCGAGTCCGGATCGCTCCGCGCGTCGGCCGGCCACCTCTTGCTCCCGATCGCCCTCCGAGGCGCGCGGGTGCACGTCTCGGAGCTGACCTCAGCCGCTTTGTCGCGACAACTCGCGGTGAGCGCGTCCCTGGGCCGGGACGGCTATGAGCGTTGGATCTGTCATAAGCGCACCTTGCTGGCGGCGATCTTGCCCTTATTGTCCGTGCTCGCGGCAGGCCTAGCCCGCCGTTTCTCCCCCGGCCTAGGGGTGGGTGCCACTCTGCTGGGCGCCTGGGCCCTGGTGCGGGTGCTCGACGGCACGCTGGGCCCCCGCGATCCTTGGCTGGCCGGCGCCCTGCTCCTCGGGGCCGCGCTCGCCGCCCTGGTGCCCGCGTGGCGCTAGTTTCACCCCGCGCCCGCCTGCTTGGCCTCGCGTTTGGCCGAGCCCAGGCACTGGCGCAGGGAGGGGCGGCGATGGTGCTGGCGCTCGCCCTCGCGGCCGAGACGGCGGCCGCCGGCGGCGACCTCGTGGGCCGACTCGCCCACCAGTGGCCCCACACCTGGGCGCTCCTGTGTCCCGCGGTCACGCTCGCGGGCTCCGCCCTCGCGGTCGCCGGCCTGTCGCGACGCGGCGAGCTGGTCGCCCTGCGCGCGCTCGGCTTTCGTTTCGGCGTGGTCGTCGTCGCGGGGCTCGTCATCGCCTCGCTCCTGGGGTGCCTGGCCACAGGGCTCGGCACACTCTCGGCTCCCTCGCTCGATGTCGTGCGCGTCGGCACCGGCTGGTGGATCAGGGGCGTCTTCGTGCCCGACGTGGCGGGAACCGAGGCCATCGCCCCCGGGTCGCCGCTGCCGCGCTGGGCGCTCGCCTCCGCGCTTGCCCTCCCCGCAGCCGCCCTGGGCGCCTACCTTGGTGCGACCCCTCGACTCGCCCCCGTCATCCTGGCTTCCGCTGCGGTGCTCATCGCGAGCTTATTGGTGCACGGTGCCGGAGGTTAAGGGTTAAGGCCTAGAGGCTCGCCGCCCGGGCACGTACGCCTTGCTCGCAGGTGAGTCGGAAGTCCGGCGCCCACACCTCGCAGAGCGCCAGTTCCGCGTGCACGTCGCCCGCCGGGCGAGCGTCGAGAACGGCGATCCTGCACAGCTGGTCGTCGCCACACCACGTCATCAGCTCGTCGTTCGAAACGCGGGGCTGCCCGGTGGCCAGCTCCATGTCGACGAGCTGGGTGAGGCAGGCATCCTCGAAGGTGATGGTGCCGCGGCACAGAGGCTCCCACGCCGTGGCGGGGGCCGAGGCGCCGAGCCCCACCACCACCAGGGTGGCGCCGACAATGCTCAACAGACCGGTGAAGCTGACTCGGACCATGGTGTGCTCTCGGAATGTATCGGCCTGGGGTTCGTGCTTTCAAGTTTTTTGTTTCTGCGATATTTTCGGTCTCGCCGGGCGACCCTGTGCCTCAATCACTACGGCACAAGCAACCCGATGGTGACAGCGATCGTGGTGGCAATCGCCAACGCCCGGGCGCCGGGGGACGGCCACCCGAAACGCGCGTGAGAAACGGCGGTCAAGCTGCCAAACCATGTCGCGAGCGCGACTCGCCAGAAATAGGCCACGTGGACGGTAGGACCGATGCTCCGCGGGTCCGGTTCCCCCACGATCACGCTCGCCCCACGGAGGAGGGCGTAGGCGAGGAGCGCCCCCACGACGAAGGCCCGCGCTCGGTCAGCCATGGGCGATGACCAGCGGGCACTCGGGATCGGGGACAAGAAGCTCGCCGCGCAGGTGCTGGGCCACGGCGTGGCATCCGCCCCGGCAGATGTCCAGGTAGTCGCAGCTCGCGCAGGGCTCGGGCAAGCGCGGTGAGATCCAGTCCGAGCTCGGCTCGACGTCCACGAACGAGCAGGGTGTCCGGCGGCCGTTGACATCGACGGCGACAAGGGCGTCGCCCCCGTGGCAGCCGGTCCATCCAAAGGCGCGCATGCGCTCGGGGTCGACGCCATGGGCCGCGAGCCAGGGGGTCATCGCGCAGTCCACGCGGAAGCTGACGCCCGCGAACTCCTCGACCAGCGAGGACAGCAGGGGCCACAGCTGGAGCGCCTGCTCCGGCGCGAGCCGTCGTGACAGGTACGGCTCGGTTCCCCGGCCGGCGGGCTTGAGCCGAAGGAGGTGAATGTCGCGCGCTCCCGACTGGACAGCCGCGTTGACCGTGTCCCGCAGCGACGGGAAGGTGTCGCGACTTAGGACGATATTCGCGCCGACCCGCGCGCCCTGCGCGGCGAGCCGCTGGATCGCGTGGAGTGCCTCTTGGGCCCCGTCGTAACCGCGTGCACGTTCGTAGACCTCGCCCAGCCCGTCCAGCGACACGTTGATCTGGTCGAAACCCCGTGCCGTGTCGACGCGACCTCGTCCCGAGGTGGTGAGCCCGATGCTCAGCCCGGCCGCGTGCGCCGCCTCGACCACCCGCGCGAGCTCCGGGTAGGCCAGGGCCTCGCCGCCGCCCACCGCAACGTGGAATACGCCTTGCGACGATAGCTCCCGGAACCGGGCCTCGACGACGGGCAACGGCACGCTTTCTCCCTTCGCTTCCGGCGACACGTGGCAGCTGGGACAGGGCAGGGGACAGGCGCGGGTGAGCTGCACGTGGGCCTCGTGGGGCCCGCCATTCTTCTCGCCCCTGCGCACGAGCGCCGGGGGTTCGTCGACCGCGCGCGTCTCCCCACCGCCGGGCTCCGGGCGGCTGCGCCTCGACCGCCAGCTCTCGGCGGCCACCCAGAGCGCACCCACCGCGACCTGCGACCATGCCAAGACGTTGACGACGTTGCCGAGTGATGAGCAATTGGGTGCTCGGCCCAGGCGGATGCTGCGGATCAAGGCAGTCCCATCGACGCGAGCCAGCCGTTCGCCGACGCTGCCCACCCGAGCGCGCCGAGCGTGCCCAGGCCGGCCAGCCAGGGCGAGGCGCGCGGTGCCACGAGCACGCAAGCAGCGAGCACGGCGCCGGAGCGGACGAAGCCCAGCGCGTTCTCCGGCTCGTAGGCGGCGGCCAGCCCCAGGGGGACGACGCCGAGCACCCCTGCGGCGACGAGTGCTCCGCGCCACGCCCACGGGCCCGGCCCCCACGCCGCCCGAGCTCCGTACAACGCCCCCATGGACAGGCCCGCGAGCCCCAGCCAACGGTGCCGCTCGCGGCGGTCGCGCATCGCCACCTGTTCTTGCACCCAGGCCTCGTCGCTCTGCACCCCCTCGCCGGCGCGCAGTGCCCGGTGAGTCAGCCACAGGCTGAGCGCCTCGGCGGCGGGACCGGCGGGGTCCGCATCGAGGGCGGCGCGCACACCTACGGCGCCTGAGTCGGGGTCGCGCCGGGCCCACTCCAGAGCTGTCCACCCGGCAAACTGGTCGACGGCCTGCGGCTCGAGCACGGCCAGCCGAGCCGCGCAGTAGCGCTGGTCGCGATCAGCCGATGTCGCGACACAATCCCGGAAGGCGTCGACGGCGGTGGGGTAGTCCATGCGTGCCTCCGCCGCAGTCCCGTCGCGCCGGGGGTCGGCCAGAGCCAGCGCCGCGGCTAGGATCACCCGCCCGCCGCCTTGGCCACCGCCTCGATGAACTGCAACTGGCACCCCTCCCACTCGGGTTTCACCGTGTCGAAGTAGTACTTCGTGAAGGGCCAGGGCGGGGGGTTCAGCGGGCTCGCGAGCTTCACGGTCGACCCCGTGTCCGTTGCCGTGATCGTCCACCGGGTGATGAAGCCCTTGTTCCCCGCGTGGTCCCAGTCGACGATGGCCCTGCTGTCGTCGGCCTCGACTCGGGAAACAGTCATCGCCAGCTTACGATGCATCGCCGCCATGTCGTAGCGCACGGTCGCAGTGGCGCCCTGGCCGCTCGGCGGGCTGCCCACCACCCACGCGCCGACGCATTCTCGCGGCAAGAGCGTGCCGACTCGCGCGAGGTCGCTCAAGACAGCGGTCATCGCCTCGGGCGTGGCGGGGACGGTGGCTTCGGCCACGATGTCGGCGCTTGGCCAGTCCTTCGCCTCGGCGGCCACGGCGAACAGAAGTGCGGCGATCATGTCGGCCGCGATAACGCAGCGGGACGAACGGTTGGCCGATGCTGCGACGACTCATGAACCTTCCTTTCACCGTGGCCAGCAAGGCCGCGCGTGCGTTCTCCGACCGTGAGGACCAGCGCATCAAGGAGAAGTACGGCACCGCCCACGATCCGGGCACGGTGCCCATCAACCGGGAGGCCGACGTCGACCCGGCGGTGGCCTCGGCCGGGGGCGACTTCGGCAACATCAGCATGAACGTGGCGACCGTGCTCCACGAGCGGGAAGAACAGCCCGTCGCCTTCATCGACGTGCGCGATGCCGCCGCGTGGGCCGCCGGGCACATCCCCGGTGCACTCCACATGCCCATGCACGAGGTCGGCGTCCGGGTGAGCGAACTGCCCTGGGAGCAGCTCGTCGTCACCTATTGCGACGACGGAACCGTATCGCGACAGGCGGTCACGTTCTTCCGCGAGCGCGGAATGGAGGACACGTTCATGATGGAGGGCGGCCTCGCGGCCTGGAAGAAGGCGGGGCTCGAGGTCAAATCATGATGGCAGGGTGGCTCGCGCCCACGCTTCGTACCCGTCGCCTGCTCATCCGCCCGTTCGCCGTGGCGGACCTCGACGCGGTGCACGCCTACGCTCGGGCCTACCCTGCCGAACGTTATGGCTCCTGGCTCGGGGGAAACACGCCGAGCGACGTGGCCCGCTACATCGCCGACACCGTTGCCCGCTACGGCCGCCCGCCACGCTGCGATCTCGGTGTCACCCTCGACAATCAGCTGGTGGGCGGGGTGGCCTTCCGGCAGGTGTGGGTCGCGCCCACGCAGCTCGAGATTGGCTGGGTGATCCACCCTCGCCTGGCAGGGCAGGGCGTGGCTTCCGAGGCGGTCACCGCCGTGCTCGACCACATTTACGGCGCCTTTCCCGACATGATCCGCGTGGAGGCCCGTGTGAGATCGAGTGACACGGCGGGCCACCGCATCCTCGAGGGACAGGGTTTCGTCCGCGAAGGCGTCTTGCGGCATGGCGGCGGTGACGAGGACGCCGAGCTCTTTGGCCTCCTTCGACACGAGCGCGTGCGTGCGGTCGCCACCGGATGATGTTCTTCGTGCTCGCTTGCGACGCGGTCCAGACGATGGCCAGCTCCTCGACTGCGGCCGCGCCGCCCGAGCTGCCGAGCTGCGCCACGGCGGTGGAGTCGCCGCCCGCGCGTGGCTGCGTCAGCGGGAGCTTGAGCTGCGGCGCGACCGTCCAGGGCACGACCCTCGGCGGCGACAGCGCCTGGGACGACACCTTCTACAGCAAGGCCTTCTGCTTCCCGGCGGGCGACCGCCACAGCGGGAGCGAGCGCGTGTACTTGCTGGAGCTGCCCGAGCTCACTGAGGCCACGGTCAAGCTCACCTCGGACTGTGTCGACCTCGACCTCGTGGGCGTGGCGTGGAACTACGACGGCACCGGCTGTCCCGCCGTGGGGCACGCCATCCCCGAGTGCGAGGGCGACAACAAGCGCGGCGGCGGTCAGGTCAAACTGCAGGCATTCAAGCCGCGTACCTACCTCGTGGGCATCGACGGCAAGGGCGGCGCGGTGGGGCCGTACACCCTGTCGGTCAGCTGCGCCACGCTCCGCTCGCATGAAGAGCGGAACGCGACGCCGGGGAAGAACTAGGAACTTCCCGCCCCTATTTTCCGGCGCTCCGGATCAGGTTGAGCGCGCTCCCGGCCACGAACCACTTGAACTGGTCTGGGGAGATCGTGGACTTGGTCGCGACGCGGTCGACCATGCCGTCCTTGTGCGCCAGCACCAGCGTCGGCGCCACGCCCGAGGGGATGCCGGCCACGCCCTCGATGCTGACGCGGTCGTCGACCTGCACCTTCTCGTAGTCGGCCGGGTCGGCGAACGTGAGGGGAAGAACGCCCTGCTTCTTGAGGTTGGTCTCGTGGATGCGGGCGAAGCTGCGGGCCACGACGGCGCGGCAGCCCATGTACCGAGGCTCCATCGCCGCGTGCTCGCGCGACGAGCCCTCGCCGTAGTTCTCGTCGCCGATCGCCACCCAGCCCTGGCCGGCCGCCTTGTAGCGCTTGGCGAGGTCGGGGTAGGCCACGCTGTCTTCCCCGGCGAGCACGTCGCGCGCCTTGCCCACCTCGCCGGTGAAGGCGTTGATGGCGGTGCTGAACAGGTTGCCGCTGATGTTGGTGAGGTGTCCCCGGTACTTGAGCCAGGGTCCGGCGGCGCTGATGTGGTCGGTGGTGCACTTGCCCTTGGCCTTCAGCAGGACAACCAGCCCCGACGGGTCCTTGCCGTCCCAGGCGGCGAAGGGCGAGAGGCGCTCGAGACGGTCGGACCCTTCCTTGATGACCACCTCGGTGCTCTTCCCCTCGGCGGACGGGGCGAGGTAGCCGACGAAGTCGGGGATGAAGCCGTTCTTCGGCAGCTCGTCGCCGGTCGGCGCCTCGAACTTGAGCTCCGCGCCGTCGCGACGGATGGTGTCGCG
Source organism: Pseudomonadota bacterium (assembly GCA_005778355.1). Classification (GTDB taxonomy): domain Bacteria; phylum Myxococcota_A; class UBA796; order UBA796; family SXON01; genus SXON01. Next base: position 8,278 of record SXON01000109.1, read on the forward strand.
GGCCGGATCGAAGCCGAGCTCCCCCGAGATCGCCATCGCCACCACCATCTCCGGGCCGGAGATGAAGGCCAGGGTCTCGAGGTTGCTGTCGTTGCGCGCGGGGAAGTTGCGGTTGAAGCTGGTGACGATCGCGTTCCTCTCGCCCTTCTGGATGTCGTCGCGTTTCCACTGGCCGATGCAAGGACCGCAGGCGTTGGCGAGCACGATGCCGCCGATGGCCTCGAGGTCGGCCATCTGGCCGTCGCGCTTGATGGTGGCGAAGATCTGGTCGGAGCCCGGCGACACCATGAAGCTCGCCTTGCTCTTGAGCCCCTTGGCGCGGGCCTGGCGCGCGAGGTGCGCGGCGCGCTCGATGTCCTCGTAGGAGGAGTTGGTGCAGGAGCCGATGAGGCCGGCGCTGACGGTGGTGGGCCAGCCCTCCCGGGCCACCTCCTCGCGGAGCGCCGAGATCGGCCGTGCGCGGTCGGGGGTGTGTGGGCCCACGATGTGGGGCTCGAGCGCGGAGAGATCGATCTCCACCACCTTGTCGTAGTAGGCGGCCGGGTTCTGCTCCACCTCGGGATCGGCAACGAGGGCACCCGCCACCGTGTCGCACAGGGCGGCGTGGTCGGCGCGCATCGTGGCGCGGAGGTAGTCCGCCATGCGACGGTCGTAGGGGAAGACCGAGCAGGTGGCGCCGAGCTCCGCGCCCATGTTGCAGATGGTGGCCTTGCCGGTGCAGGACAGGCTCTCGCAACCGGGGCCGAAGTACTCGACGATCGCGTTGGTGCCGCCCTTGACGGTGAGGAGGCCCGCGAGCTTCAGGATCACGTCCTTAGGCGCGGTCCACCCCGACAGCTTTCCGGTGAGATTCACGCCGATCACCTTGGGACAGAGCACTTCCCAGGGCATGCCCACCATCGCGTCGACCGCGTCGGCGCCACCGACGCCGACCGCGAGCATGCCGAGGCCGCCGGCGTTCGGCGTGTGGCTGTCGGTGCCGATCATCAGTGTGCCGGGCAGCGCGTAGTTCTCCAGGATCACCTGGTGGATGATGCCAGCGCCGGGCTTCCAGAAGCCGATGCCGTAGCGCTGGGAAACGGTGCGCAGGAACTCGTAGACCTCGGCGTTCTCGTCGAGGGCCACGGCCATGTCGGCGCTCGAGCCCTGGCGCGCCCGGATGAGGTGATCGCAGTGCACCGTGCTCGGGACGGCCGCCTCTTCCTTGCCGGCGAGCATGAACTGCAGGAGCGCCATCTGCGCCGTCGCGTCTTGCATGGCCACGCGGTCGGGATTGAGGTCGAGGAAGGACTTGCCGCGGACGAACTCCGCCGTTTCCGGGTTGGCGAGGTGCGCGAAGAGGATTTTCTCGGCGAGGGTGAGCCCCCGGCCGAGGCGACGCCGCGCGATGGCGTGACGCGCGGGGAAGGATGCGTAGAGCTTCTGGGCGGCGGCGAGGGTGCTCATGTTCTGACTCGGGAGGCGGCCCGCCTAACTTGTCTCTCGCCCCGGTCCCGCGCGCGCGTGGAGGGGGACAGATTCCAGATGGGCATGGGTCGGCCATCGGGCGCGCCGGGTACGTTGGACCGGTCATGCGAGCGCCGCGGTTCACCCTCGACCAGCTCATCGTGGTCGACGCGATCGTCCACGCTGGGTCCTTTGCCGGCGCCTCGCGGGCGCTTCACCGGGTGCCGTCGGCGGTGAGCTACACCGTGCAGGCGCTGGAGGAGGCCCTCGGCGTGGCATTCTTCGACCGCAGCGGTCACCGTGCCGCGCTCACGCCGGCGGGCGCCCATCTCGTGCGCGAGGCCCGCGACCTCCTCGCCCGCGCGCGCCAGCTCGACGAGGCGGCCAGCAGCCTCGGCGAGGGGTGGGAGCCCGAGCTGCAAGTGGTGGTGGACGGTGCCTTCCCGCTCGAACCCTTGCTCCACGCGCTCCGGGTGTTCTCGGAGCGGGCCATCCCCACGCAGATCCGCATCGACGTGGAGTACCAGGACGGCGTCATCGAGCGCTTCTGGAACGACCATGCGCAGTTCATGATCGCCCTGGGGCTGGAGGACGGCGGTCGTCTCAAGGGCACGCCGCTCCGCCCCCTGGAGATGGTGCTGGTCGCCGCGTCGGCACACCCCCTGGCGCGGGCGCGCGGCCTCACCCGCGACGCGCTCTCGGCGCACGTGGATCTCGTGGTGAAGGACTCGTCCTCGGCCTACGCGCGCAAGCCACGCGAGTCCTTCCTCGGCACCAGCCACGTGGTGCGCTTCTCCGATTTCCACTCCAAGCGCCTGGCGCTGTGCTCGGGCGTGGGCTTCGGCTGGCTCCCGGTGCACCTTGCCGCCGCCGACCTCGCCTCCGGGGCGCTGGTGGTCCTCGACCTGCCGAACGGAAACCACTGGGCGTACACGCCCCAGCTCATCACCCGTCGCGACGAGCCGCCGGGGCGCGCGGCTTCCAGCTTCATCGAGCTCTTGCTGGAGCATCATCAGAAGTCCTGATGAAGATGTCCAAAATGATTCGCTTTCATTGATGTCCGAGGACCGGTACAACCGCTTCACCCACCCGGATCGTCCATGAGTTCACTGCTTGTCTTGATCGCTTGCTCTGACTTCGGTTTGGCCAAGGTGGAGGATCCTCGAGTCGCCGAGGCCGAGCTCGACACGGGCGCGGAAGTACCTGAGGTCGAGCAGCCCGGGGACTCTGGCACGCCGCCGCTCGACACGGCCGCCGAGGAGCCGGTGGAGGAGGTGCCCGAGGCCGACACCGCCGCGCCGCCCGCCGAGGAAACTCAGGCCGACGACCCACCCCCGGAGGACGACTGTACCGAGACCGACGACCTGATCTACGTGATCGCGCGTGACGACGGCGTGCTCCACACCTTCGACCCGGCCAGCCTCAGCTTCGATTCGCTCGGACGCGTGAACTGCGGCACGGGGGAAACTCCGGGGTCGATGTCGGTGAGTCGCGATGGCGTGGCCTACGTGCGCTACGCCGACAACAGCCTTTACGCGGTGGACCTTGCCACCATGAGCTGCGCCCGCACGAGCTACTCCGACCGCGCCACGCGCTTCGACAGCTTCGGCATGGGCTACAGCACCGATTCCTCCGACACCTGGCGCGAGCAGCTCTACGTCGCGAACGAGGATTCGCTCGGGATCCTCGATCTCTCGACGGGCGACGTCGCCACGCTCGGCCGGATGGCCAGCCAGTCGGAGCTCACCGGGAACGCCGACGGCGAGCTCTGGGCCATGTTGCCGCTCGAGCAACCGGCGGAGCTCGTGCAGATCGACAAGGCCAACGCGCACGTGCTCACCACGATCGAGCTCCGCGCGTTCCCCGACCCGAGCGACATCGACACCTTCGCATTCGCCACCTGGAGCGGCGACTTCTACGTGTTCGTGCGCGAGCACGGCATGGGACGCAGCACCGACGTCTACAAGGTGACGTCGGGCGGGAGCATGTCGGTCGTCATGACGGACATCGGCTTCGACGTGGTGGGCGCTGGCACCTCCACCTGCGCGCCGAGCTAGCGCCGCGCGCTCACCAGCCGCAGCCCCGGGCGAAGAGGTCGTCGCCTGCCTCCTCGTAGGCCGCCAGCCAGTACCCCCAGAAGTCCTGCGTTCGCGCGGCGAAGTCGGCCAGCTCGGCGTCGTCGGCCGCCGCGGTTGCCATCGCCTCGCCGGTGGGGTCGATGAGCCCGGAGGCCGTCCCCAGGCCCGGGACGCGCGTGGAGAGGCGGTGCACGTCGGTGCCCTCGGCCCACGGGTCGGCGTCGCCGTCCATGGGCAAGAGCCCGGGCTGGTCGGACCATGCCTCCACGAAGGTCACGAGGCCCCCGTTGTTGAAGCTGAACTCCTCGTAGATCGGGCAGGGGGCACCGTCGTAGTCGAAGTTCACGCGGCAACGCGCGAAGGGCTGAGTGTCAAACGCGCGGCAGTCCCGTGAGGGGACGGTCGTGCCCGGGAAGGCGGCGAGGATGATCTCGTCGGCCGCCAGCGTGAAGTCCTTGCCCCAGCCGGTGAGCAGGAGCCAGGGCGGCCACTCCCAGCGCGCCACCGTCTCGGCGTAGTCGGGCTCGCTCTCGGGGTCGGCGCTGGCGTCGAGGGTGTCGAAGTAGCGCTCGGCCTGGTCGACGTAGTGGGCGTCGTCTTGCGACGGGGCGAGACAGGTGGACAGCGCGCCGCTGTCCTCGCACGTGCCAGGCTCGCTCGCGTCGTTTGCGCACGCCCCGAGGGCGAGGAGGAATGCGGGGAGGTGGTCGCTCATTCTGCCAGCGTCATCCAGGCATCCTGTACCGCGGGGGCCATCAGGTAGCCGCCCGAGTACCACTCCTCGGAGTGGTTCCCCTCGATCCCGGTGATCGCGTTGGTGATGCTCGAGTAGTCGGGCTCGGGGATCACGTAGCCGATGTAGCCGTTCGCGAGGCCGATCACGGCTCGGTAGGGGCCCGGGAGCGTGTCGGCGAGGGCAGGAACCTGCGCGTCGTATGCCAGGGCGTAGGGCGCCGCGTGCATCTCCTCGCACGGGCAGTCCCCGTCGGTCTCCTGTTCGCGACAGGTGGTCCAGTCGGCGTCGTCGCACTCGGGGGGATGATGCGGGAAGCGCGGGTTGCCGGAGCGCACGGTGGCGCTCGCCAGGGCCGGTTCGTCGGGCACGCCGTAGAAGAGCTCCGGCAAGAGCTCGCCCGGCACGGTGCCGAGGGAGGTCGGGCCCAGTTGCAGGTGCCAGATGCCGGTTTCCACGCAGGCGATGACGTCGGGATCGGCCCCCATGCCGGGGCAGGAGGCGTCGGTGACGAGGCTGTCCCAGGGCTGGTCGAGCACGTCTGTGCGCAGGGCCACCTGGAAGCCCAGATTCGTGAGCGGCAGCATCACCGGCGTTGAACGCACTCTCAGCGTAGACCACGGGGCGCGATCGACCGGCGCCGCCATCGCCGCCTGCGCGATGAGGGTCCCTGCCACCCGCGCGTACTCGTAGCCGCCGCCCTGTACGAAGACCCGGTCCCCAGCGTCGTCGTAGACGGCGCCGCCGGCCTCGTCCACCGCCGGGAGGGTGCCGCTCCAGGCGCTCTGCATGCCGCCTACGGCGGAGGGGAGGAACATGGCCGTGCCCCCCGCGTCGGCCTCGATCACCGAGCGCATCACGCCCACGTAGTCGGATCCGAGGAGATCGTTCTCGTAGCCGACGATCTCTGGGTGAGCGGAGTAGCTCACGACGGTGGCGAGGCGGCCCTCGGCGCCGTCGAAGCTGAGCGTGAGCACCTGGTCGTCCACGAGGATCGGGTCGCGACCGTCGCGCACCAGGCCGAGCATCCGGTCGTCGGGGTTGGTCCCCCCGAAGGCCACGCCCGAGTACGCGGGGTCGAGATCGACGAGGCTCACCGCCCCCTGGGCTGGCGTGACGGCCTCGGCGGTGGTGGACGCGGCGTAGACCGCGTCGTACACGGCCTCCTCGAGAGATGCCTGGTAGTCGAGGTCGAGCCCGGTGATCAGCTCGTCGAGGTTGCCCCAGAGGCCCACGGTGTCGGGGCCCTGGTGGGTGTGGCTGTTGGTCACGATCACGCGCTCGGCGTCGAAGCCCGCGTCGTCGAGGCGGGTGCGCATGCGCGTGGTGCGGTACTCGAGCAGGCCCACCGCGTCGAGCGACACGAGCGCGAGGTACTCGCCGTCGAGCGCGAGCACCAGTGCCGTCGCGTAGATCGGGTCGTGCACGCCGCGGGCGGCGCGGCCACCTCCGCCCCAGCCGCCCATCCACACCGCGTCGAAGCGCCCGTTGCCGTTGGCGTCGTCGAAGGGCTCGAGGCAGGAGCTGCGACTGGCGGTGGGATCGGTGGGGCAGCCGTCGAAGTAGTAGTCGCCGTCAAGATCCTCGTAGGTCTCCGTGACGATCGGCGTGATGTCCACGCGCGCGATGCCGGCGTAGAGCTGGCCGTCGGCGAGGAGGGGGAGACCGAAGGCGATGTCGGCGGGCTCCGGATCGGGCGTCGTCTCCGCGCAGGAGAGGAGGGCGAGGGCAAGCATCGGCGACCGCTATCGACGGCGCTCTGCGGTGACGAGCGCGGCGTCATCGGCGCGTGAGCGGCCTCGGCGAGGGCGAGCTCAATACATCTCTCGCAGGAACGGCACGGCCCCCGCGAAGATCCGGTCGGCTGTGGCGAGTGCCTCGCGGGTGCCTTCGACGAGCCCCATCTGGGCCAGCGTCGATGCCGAGTAGAGGCCACTGAGCAAGGGGGCCAGGCCCCGCTCGCCGGTGCGCAGCTCGCCCCGGCCTCCGACCTCGACCCGAGGCGAGTCGCCGGCGTGGAGCACGTACCGGCCGCTGTTCTCAGGGAAGTGCGCGTCGTGAAGCTCGATGTGCAGCTCCCCCTCGACGGTGTACCCGCGCGCCGCGAGCGCGGCGGCAGGGTCGAGCACGCGAAGCATCCAACGCTGGTGCTGTTTCACCGACCAGCGCACCTCGGGGATCAAGCCCAGGAGCGGATCGCACGGCTCGCCGAACCAGCGCAGCTTCTCGCCCAGCGAGCGGAAGCCGGCGAGGAAGGCGAGGAGCGTGCGAAGGGTGGCCGGCGAGGGGGCGGCATAGTCGTACACCTCGATGTCGTAGTGGTGCCCGTCGGGGGGCACCTGGACCAGGATCACGTAGCCGTCGTCGCCGAGCAGGTACGCCTGCCGACCTCCGCCCACGGGCTGCAGGAGCCGTCCCCAGATGGCCGCGCCCCGGTCCAGGTTCCCCGCCCGGGGACGGTACCGCCGCCGGATCTCCGCGTCGTCATCGAGCGCCTGCCGGGTCACCGCCACCTCGGGGCGGAAGCCCACGATCGCGTCGAGCGGCACCTCGTACTGCACGCGTTCCCCGGCTTGCTCGAAGCCGTAGCTACGGTACACGGGCAGGCTCGCCGGGTAGAGCCCGGCCAGCGGCACGCCCCTCGCTCGCAGTTCGCGCAGGGTGTCGAGCACCAGTCGCCTCGCGACGCCACGCCCGCGCCACTCCGGGGCCACGCCCACGGCGGCCAGCCCGCCCATCGGGAGCCTGCGCCCGCCGAGGTAGGTACCGAGCGGGTAGCTGCCGAGTCCGCCCACCACGGTTTCCCCGTCGAGGGCCACGCGCACGTTGTTGTCGCCCACGCGCGCCCTGAAAACGTCCCAGCCGGGCACGTTCGCAAAGTTGAACGACTCGGCGAGCACCCCCGCGAGCGGTTCCCAGTCGGCCTCGGTGAGCCAGCGAGTGTGGATCACGACGCGTCCAGGAGCACCATCATCGCCGACACGGTGTTCCAGTTGCGCATGGTCGACCGGGTGCCGAGCGCCTTGTCGATGTAGGCGTTGGTGAGCTTCGACTGCCCGGCCCCCTCGCCGAAGACGATGTACATGTCGCGGCCCGTGATGGTGAACCGGTCGGCGGGCGACCGCGTGGGGTCCAGGAGGGCCGGCTCGCCCGCACCCTCCAGGAAACACAGGTGCAGCCGCGGCGTATCTGGGGCGTAGGGGCAGGCTTTCACGGCAGCACGAAACTCCTCGGCGGTGCGCAGGATCACGGGACTGTCGACGCCATGCGACTCGCGCAGGCGATTCGTCACGCGGCGAGGAATGGGCCCGAGGGCGGGGGCGTCGAACACGACGTTGCCGCTCTGGATGTACGTTCGCACGTTGGTGCAACCCTCGATCTCGAAGGCGCGGGCCAGCTCGCGCATGGCGATCCGGTTGTTCCCGCCCACGTTGAGGGCACGCAGGAAAGCGAGGGCTCGGATCATGCTGCCCGATAGCCCGGCCGCGGTACACTGGTGGGGATGTTCCTCCTCCTCATGGCATGTACAGACGCTGCGATCACCCTCGACGACGCGAAGGACGCCAGCGCCGACAGCGCCGACGCCGATGCGGATTCGGACGCGGACGCGGACGCCGACAGCGACAGCGACAGCGACAGCGACGTCGACACCGACGATGGCGACCCCTGCGCAGTGACGCTCGACGCGAGCACAGTAGGCCTGAAGGGCTCCGTGAACGAGACCGGGAACGGAGGCTATTACTGGCTGTGCACCGGGACGAGCGCCTTCCTCGACGGGAACAACCTCACCGTCTACGCCGAGACGGGCGTGACGGTGATGGCCACGGGCAACAACTTCACCGGCTGGTTCAGCCTCGGCACCACCGCCCAGGTTTCGGGTTCGGGCGCCGTGATCTACTATGAGCAGGGTAGCTCCGTGATGGCGGAGAACGGCTCGAGCGTCACCCAGTGCGACGCGATTGTGTTCGACACGTCCCTCGTCACGGACGGTTGCTGAGCACCTCTAGATCGTCTTGACGCCGCGGGGCGGCTTGTTCTGCGGCCAGCGCGTCGTGGCACATGCGGTGGCACCGCTGAAGCTCACGCCCTGCAGGTCGGCGCCCGTGAGGTCCGCGCCGCACAACTTGGCGCGGCTGAGGTTGGCCCCGCGCAGGTTCGCGCTATGCAGTCTCGCGCCGTGCAGGTCGCTGCCGGAGAGGTTGGTGCGAGACAGGTTGGCGCCGTCGAGATCGACCTCGCGCAGGGAGGCGTTGGACAGGTCGGCCTCGGCAAGATTGCTGCTCTCGAAGCGCACACCGTCGAAGGACGCGCGCGGCGCGTGGAGGCGTCGCATGTCGCGTCGTTCCAGATCAAGTCCGGCGGGGAGTTTCGCGCCCGCTGCGTCGCCCCCGGGCATCATCAGTCGCAGTCCCAGGTCGCCTGCGGAAACGTGGGCCGGCAGCCGCGTGTTCTGGTCGCCGGCGCAGCGTGACATGCGGGCCCCGGAAAGATTCGCACCGGTGAGGTCGGCGCCGAAAAGCAGGCACTCTTCCCAGTGGGCGGAGGCCAGGCTTGCTCGCGACAGGTTCGCGCCCCGCAGGTCGACGCCGGTCCACTGGGTGCCCGAGAGGTCTGCGTCTACCAGTTGTGCGCCAATCCAACTCGCGCCGCTCGCCCTGCTGCCCGCGAGATTGGCGCCGACCAGGTTCGCCTTGCGCGCCTGCGTGCCCGACAGGTCTGCCCCCGAGAGGTTGCAGCGGTCGCAGGCGAGCTCGTCAAGCTTGGCCCCGGTCAACGTCGCGCCATCAAGGCGTGCCCCGGGCACGTTCGCCTGGCTGAGGTTCGCGTCACGAAGCGAGCAGGCGTTGAGATCCAACTCGGCGATTCGCGCGTGTGACAGATCGATCCCGTCGAGCTCGGCACCGGGCACGCTCAGCCTCTCCACGCGAAGAAAGGTAGCCTTGGCGCCGGGGCCCACCGCGCCGGCGGGAGGGTTGCCGTTGAGCCAGCGGGTGTCGCCGGAGTAGAGCGCGCCGGCGAAGCTCGCCCCGGTGGGATCGGCGGTCACGTCGGCGCCGCGCAGGTCGGCGCCCCTGAGGTCCGCGCCTTCGAGCAACGCGCCCACCAGGCTGGCCTCGCGGAGGTCGGCCCCGGCGAGGTCGGCGCGTCGAAGATCGGACGCGGAAAGGCGGGCGCCGGCGAGCGACCGTCCAGCGAGCGAGGCCCCGACGAGCCGCGCCTCCCGGAGGTCGACCTTGGCGTAGTCGATATCGGGAAAGTCGACGCCGGCGAAGTCGCCCTTGCGCAGCACCCCCGCGCGGGCTGCCTGAGCCGGATCGGCGCGGAACGCGGCCATGCGCGCGAGGCTGCCGGAGTCGGCGAGGAGCACGGCAAGCACCCCGAGCACCGCACCCGCCGCGAGGCCCATCGACGCCCGCGACGTCCGACGGGCCCTCGTGTGGGCGCTCCGGGCCGCGAGGGCCGCGAGGGCGTGCTCGTGGCCGCGTTGCAGGTGCTCGGCCTCGGTCATGGGCCGCCGCCGCGCGTCCTCGCCGAGGTCGGGGGCGGGCAGGCGCGGAGGCTGGTAGTCCTTGGTGAAGGCGTCGGTGCAGGTGACCCGGACGCGTTCCTCGATCTTGGCCCGGGTGCCCGCGTCGGCGGCCCACTGCCCCATGTGGAGGTACCCACCGGCGTGGAAACACGGGACCTGCTCCGCCAGGAGCGCCACGTCGAGGTCGACGCCGACGCCCTTTCGCAGGTCGATGCGAGCGCGTATGGTGCGGTCGACGGGGAGCCACTCGGGGCACCAGAAGAGCACGATGCTCTTGTCCATCCACCAGGTGTCGCCGTGATTGAGCCCGAACTCGCCCATCACCTGCATCGGGAAAGGCGCCGCCATCCTTGGCAGCGCCGCGATGGCCGCGGCCCGGTCTGCCTGCACCTTCACGCTCATGGCACGGCCTGGATGCCGACCGGTGCCCGCCCGCCCGGCCAGCGGGTGGCCGCGTTTGCACGCGCACCGGTAAACTTGGCGCCGGCTAGGCGGGCGGCCGAGAGATCGGCGCCCGCCAGGTTGGCGCCGGAGAGGTTGGCTCCCGACAGGTTGGCGCTCACCAGTCGCGCGTCGACCAGGTTGGCGCTCTGTAGTTGGGTGCGGTCGAGCGACGCACCGCTCAGGTCGGCTCGCTGGAGGTCCGCGCCGTTGAGGTTGGCCGCGCTCAGGTTGACGCCGCGCATCGCGGCCGCTGGGGCACGCAGGCCCAGGAGCGTGGCGCCTGCGAGGTCCTGGTCGACAAGATCGCTGTTTTCAGGCAAGACCAGCGAGGGGAGCGCTGCCCCGGGCCCGAGCACACGGAGGCCGAGGGCCGCGCGATGGGCGCCCTCGGGCAGCTTGGTCCGCGTGTCGACGACGGCCCCGGCAAGCCGCGCGCCGTCGAGCCGCGCCCCGGTAAGGTCGGCGCCGAGCAGGAGTGCATCCAGGAGACCCGCCGCGCGGAGGTCCGCGCCGACGAGCCTCGCGCCGCGGAGGTCGGCCTGGGAGAGATCGGCGCTTCCCAGCGCTGAACCCGTGAGGTTGACCCCGGCGGCCCGGGCGCGCGCCAGCCTCGCGCCGGTCAGGCTCGCCCCCGCGAGGTCGGCAGCGTCGAGTTGAGCGTCGCTCAGGTTCGCCCCGTCTAGATGGGCCTCGCGTAGCGTGGCCCGGCGCAGGTCAGCCCGAGTCAAGCTGGCCTCGCGGAAGTTGACGCCCACGAGCAGGGCGCCCCCCAGGCGGGCAGCGTCCAAACGCGCGCCCTTGAGGCTCACCCGGTGAAGCTCGGCACCCTCGAAGTTCGCGCCCGTGAGGTCCCAACCGTCGGCCACCACGTCCTCCACCGAGGCGCCGGCCGCCCGGGCGGAGGGGCCGAAGGCGCCGAAGGCGGGCTCGGGGGAGGGCCACGAGGTGGTGCCGTCGAAGAGGGCACCCCGGAGGTCGGCGGCGGCAAGGTCGGCGCGGATCGCGGCGCCCCGGAGGTCTGCGCCCGCGAAACGGGCACCGGCGAGCGCGCTGTTCACGATCACGCTGTCGGTGAGCTTGGCCTCCCGCAAGTCGGCTCGACGCAGGTCGGCCCCGGTGAAGTCGGCGTGGTCGAGCGACGCGCCCCGAAACGACGCGCCAACCAGGCGCGACTCCCGGAACTTCACGAGATCGATCTTGGCGCCGCTGAAGTCCTCGCCGGCGAGCGTCGCGCCCTCGAGCACGCCGAGCTCGATGGCGCGGGCGGGGTCCACGCGCCACAAGAGCACGCGGAGCAGGCGGAAGTCGTCGCCGAGCAGGCCGAGAACGGCGCCGAGTAGGAGTCCGGACAGCCCTGCGCCGAGCGTGAAGGCTCGATTGCGTCGCACCACCGAGGCGTGCCGCGACGTGCTCTCGGCAAGCTCGCCCGAGTGACGCCCGCGGAGCGCGGCCAGCGCCTCGCGTTCAATCTCCTTCTTCTTCGCTTCTGTGGCTGCGAGTTGTCGCTCGTTGGTGGATCGCGGATGGGCGTAGTCGATGCCGAAGACAATGGCGTTCGTCGACCGCATGAACGCCTCGAGCCGGGCCAGGGTCTCGTCGTCCTTGGGCATCCAGCGGGCCACCTGGAGCACGCCCCCCGCCGTCGACCACGGGTCTTCCACCTGCAGCACGCGGAGGGTCACGTCGGCGAAATCGGTGGTCGAAAGCGCGATGCGCGCGGGGATCTCCCCCGCCTCCGCCACCCGCCCCGGCGTGAGGAGCAAGAGCTCGAAGGTGTCGATCCAGCGCACCTGTCCCACCACCTTGCCCACCGGGGTCTTCAACCCGATCGCCAGCGGTCGCGGGAGCCTCGGTAGGTCTGCCGGGCTCGCGTGTCTCGCGACGCGCCGCCTCGTTTGCCTGCGGTCCTGATCGCGATTGGGCATGCCTACCGACAGCATCGCACGCCCGTCCTCGCGGGTGGTCGTCTCGCGACGCTGCAACGATTCACCTCCGGCGCTACGCCACCATCACCCTCGGCTTCCCGCGTGTCCGGAGGAGCTCCACCTCGTCTGCGGCATTCCACCACAGCATCGCGCGCGCGCCCTCGACCAGTTGCGGTCGCGACCCGAAGCAGTCGTGATTCTCGGTGTGCAGCGTGCGCACCACTCGTTTCATGTCGGCCTCGGAGGTGAGGTGACCCACGTGCACCAGCATGTAGGCCGCGTCGATCAAGGAGGCGGTGCCGAGGCGGTACCAGGGATCCTGCACCGAGTCGTGGCCGATCCCGACGCTTGCGCCCATCGCCCAGAGCTGGTCGACCCGAGCGAGGCCACGGCGTCGCGGGTAGCCGTCGTAGCGCCCCTGGAGCACCACGTTGTCGAGCGGATTGCAGACCACCTGCACCCCCGAGCTCGCGACGAGCTCCATGACCTTTGCCGCGTACGGCTCGGGGTAGGAGTGCATCGCGGTGCAATGCCCGGCCACCACGTGGGGAACGGTACCCCTCAGTGTCTCGGCGCAGGCCACCTCGAGGTTGCGCGAGCCCGGGTCGTCGGTCTCGTCGCAGTGGAGGTCCACGCGGGCGCCGTGCTTCTCGGCGAGGCGGAAGGCCATTCGCACGCTCTCCCACCCCTCCTCGGTCGTCCGCTCAAAGTGGGGAATCGCCCCCACGGCGTCGCAACCCATGGCGACGGCACGTTCCCATGCCTCGCGACGACCGGGCGCTCGGAGGATGCCCTCCTGCGGGAAGGCCACCACCTGGAGGTTCTCGTCGCGCATGGAAAGCAGCGCGTCGACCGCGAGCAGCGAGCCCGTGTCCACGTGGGTCCGCACCCGCAAACATCCGTGCTCCCGGTACATCGCGAGCGTGGCCCGGGCCCGGTCGATCACGTCCTGGCGGGTGAGCCCCTCCCGCAGGCGCGCCCAGTTGGCGATGCCTTCGCGCAGCGTGCCGGAGCAGTTGGGCGCCCGCGCTCCGAGCAGGGCGGCGTCGAGATGTACGTGCGGCTCAGCCAGCGGGGGGGTCAGCAGGCCGCCCACGACGATTTCGTCGCCCGCGAGCGTGTGGGCCGGACCCACCGCCGCGACACCACGGGCGTCGTCCCACAGCACGTCGATCTGCGCGTCGAGGCAGCGCGCGTCGCGGAACAGGGTGGTGCTCATCGTGCCGCCGCCTGTAACGCCGGCCCCTGTCTGCCCGCGCGCACCGTGGTACTTTCGCGGTTCCTCCCGGAGTCGCCTTGTCGTCCGTGCTCACCGACGGTTCCCTTGCCATCACCGTGGATGGCGTGCGCTTCGTGAACCCCTTCGTGATCGGCAGCGGCCCGCCGTCCACCAACGCCACCGTCATCAACAAGGCCTTCGCGGCCGGCTGGGGCGGTGTCGTCGCCAAGACCACCTCGCTCACCGACACCGTCGTGGTCAACGTGCAGCCCCGCTACGGGAAGCTCCAGAGCCCCTCGGGCGACGCGATCGGCTTCCAGAACATTGAGCTCATTAGCGATCGGCCCTTCGAAGACTGGGAGGTCGACTTCCGCAAGGTGAAGGACAGCTACCCCGACCGCGTGCTCGTGGGCTCGATCATGGAGCGTTACGACAAGGGCCGCTGGCAGGAGCTGGCGTCTCGCTGTTTCGCTTCGGGTTGCGACGCCCTCGAGCTCAACTTCTCCTGTCCGCACGGCCACCCCGAGACGGGCATGGGCGCCGCCATGGGACAAAACCCGGCGATGGTCGAGGAAGTCACCAGCTGGGTGGTGGCGGTGGCCAGCGGGCGACCCGTGTGGTCCAAGATGACCCCCAATATTACCGACATTCGGGTGCCGGCGCGTGCGGCGAAGAGGGGCGGCGCCACGGGCGTTTCTGCCATCAACACCATCCTTTCCACCATTGGTATCAACCTCAAGAACCTGCGTCCCACGCCCACAGTGGAGGGCCATAGCACCTTCGGCGGCTACAGTTACCGCGCGGTGAAGCCCATCGCGCTCCGCATGGTCGGCGAGATCGCCATGGACATGCCGGGCTTCAGCATCAGCGGCATCGGTGGCGTGTGTACCGGGGCCGACGCATTCGAGTTCATCCTGATGGGCGCCAACACCGTGCAGAGCTGCACGGGGCCGATGTTGCAGGGTTTTGAGATGGTGAGCGAGCTGGGCGAGGGCGTGGCTGGTTTGCTGGCCCAACACAACTTCGCCAACGTCCAGGCCGCGGTTGGGCACTCGCTCCAGTACTTCAGCACCCACCATCACCTCGTGGAGCTGCAAGCCGCGAAGAAGGCGGCGAAGGCCGAGGCCCTCGCCAACCGCGACACCGAGTGGGGCAAGAAGGACTTCGTGGCCGAGGCCGGACAGCTGGTCTCCAGCAAGGAGTAGCCGACTTCTGGTAGTCTTCGCGGCCACCGGAGTCCGTGATGCACGATCCCAACCTCGAGAGAGAGGCGCTCGCCGAGCTGGGCGAAGACCTCGCCCATAGCCCGCTGTTCAACGGCGACCTCGCGCCCGTCCCTCAGGGACGACGTGACTGGACCACCTGGAACTTCGCCGCGCTCTGGATCAGCATGGCGCACTGCATCCCGACCTACATGCTCGCCGGCGGGCTCATCGCCAGCGGCATGAACTGGTGGCAAGCACTTCTGACCATCGGGCTCGGCAACGTGATCGTGCTCGTTCCCATCCTGCTCAACGCGCACCCAGGCACCAAGTACGGCATCCCCTTCCCGGTGCTCGCCCGCGCCAGCTTCGGCACCACCGGTGCGAACGTGCCGGCGGTGCTGCGCGCCATCGTGGCCTGTGGTTGGTTTGGTATCCAGACCTGGATTGGCGGGGAGGCCTGTCGCATCTTCCTCGAGGCGCTGTGGCCCGGCTACGCGGCAATCGGCGGAGGCTGGGCGCTGCTCGGCCTCACGCTGCCCTCGGCGATCACCTTCCTCTTCTTCTGGTCGATCAATATCTTCATCATCTTCAAGGGAATGAACGCGGTCCGCGTGTTCGAGAACTGGGCAGCGCCGATCGTGCTGGTGATGGCGGTGGCCCTGCTCGGCTGGGCGGTCAGCGAAGCCGGCGGCCTCGGGCCCATGATGACGCAACCCTCGAAGTTCGAGAGTTTCGGCGACTTCTGGAAGGTATTCGTGCCCTCGTTGACGGCGATGATCGGCTTCTGGGCCACGCTGTCTTTGAACATCCCCGACTTCACCCGCTTCGGCAAGGGACAGAAGGAGCAGATGCTGGGGCAAACGCTGGGGTTGCCCACCACCATGATCTTCTTCTCGATGCTCGGGGTGATGATCACGTCGGCCTCTCAGGCCATCCTGACGCAGGCCCCCCTCGAGGAGCTGTGGAAACCCGAGTTCATCCTCCAGCAGTTGACGAGTCCCATCCCGCCCGCGGGCCACGCCCAGCCGCTGATCCTCTCGGCGGCCACTCGCGCCATCGTCGCGATCACGGCGTTGCTCGGCATTGGTATCGCCACGATCAGCGTCAACATCGCCGCCAACGTGGTGTCGCCTGCCAACGACTTCGCCAACCTCGCGCCCAAGCACATCAGCTTCAAGACGGGGGGGCTCATCACCGGCATCCTCGGCATCGCGATGCTGCCGTGGAAGTTGCTCGCCTCGGCCGGGGCCTACATCTTCACCTGGCTCATCGGCTACTCGGCGCTCCTCGGCCCTATCGCGGGGATCATGGTGGCCGACTACTGGCTCCACCGGAAGCAGGGTCTCGACGTGCGGGAGCTCTACCGGGTGGATGGCCGCTACAAGGGCACCAACTGGGTGGCCATCCGCGCGCTGGTGCTCGGCGTGATGCCCAACGTCCCGGGCTTCCTCAAGGCCGCGGGCCTCCGCGAAGGGCCGCCCGACTTCTTCGACGAGCTCTACGTCTACGCCTGGTTCGTGGGTTTCGGCGTGGCCTTCGTCGATTACATGGCCGGCACCGAGTGGGAGCGGCGGATGGGCAAGCCGGGGGTGTAGGGGTCAGTCGTCGAGAAGACCGTGACCGTGGGTGGCCGTGGCGGCGCGGGTGATCCAGCCGCGAAGCCGCCCTACGTCTGCCTCTGCGGCGATGCGCTGGGTCATCTCGGTGGTGGCCACGAGCTTTCGCGCGGCGAGCACCGCGAGCAGCGTGGCCCGCAGTCCCTCGCGCCCTTCCTCGCGCCCTTCCTCGCGCCCTTCCTCGCGCCCTTCCTCGCGCCCTTCCTCGCGCCCTTCTTGCCGGATGGCCTCCGGGTCGCGATAGCCGAAACGCTGGAGGAGGTTGCTCAGGGTGGCCCGGTCAGCGGCCTCGGCGTCCCAAAGGGCGTCCACCGGGACCGGGTTCGCGAGGAACTCAGGCGCTTCGAGGTGGCCTCCCGCACTCACGATGCGAACCGCCTCTCCAGGCGCGTACACCTCCACGCGTCGGGGTCCGACCAGCCGCACCACCCACAGCACCTTGGTGCCGCGAGCAAGCAACTGGCCGATTTTTTCCTGCAAATCGGCCTCGTCCTGCCCCACGCCTGCGTACTCGATGGCGAAGCCGGGAACCCCTGGGATCCAGCCCGGGCCGCCAGTCTCGGGGATGATGGCGATATCGGGTGCGCGGACGTTGAGGTCGTCGGGCGCGAAGCCGGGATCGACGCCGGCTCGGCGCACCTTGGGGTCGGAGCGGATCACGCTCCCGCCGTCGAGGATCGCGCCTGCGCCGTCTCTCCCCGTGGGCGTGCACAGGCGCGGGTGGCCATCAACCAGCTCGTAGTCGGAGCCGGGAGGAAGCTGGCTGGCCCGGAAGGGGCCCGGTGCGAAGAGTTTGTAGGTCGCCATGAGGCTAGTGTACCCCGAGAAGGGGCGCACAGTTCAGCGGCTGCCGCAGTCGAGCGCCACTAGCGAGTAGGCGAGGTCGTCCCAGTTGGGTCCCTCGGTGAGCGTCGCGAGGCGGATCGACTCCCCGCTCTCCGCGGACACCCGCCACAGCTCGGTGCCGGTCGACGCGAGAAAGCTGCGGTCGGCTGGGTCGTACTCGAGTCCCACCGACTGGAAGGGAACCTGTGTCGGGACGAAACGCCGGGCGGCGCCGGTGGCGGTGTCGAGCACGAAGAGCTGTTGGCTGGCGCTGTCCACGCCGAAGAGTTCCCCTGCCACGCAATCGTAGGCCAACCCGCACAGCTCCACGTCGAAGCCGACGGGACCCACCACCGAGCCTGCGCCGGTGGCCTGGTCGAAGCGAACCAACTCGTCGCTCGTCCGGTCGAGGCCGAAGAGCTCGCCGCCGGGACCGAAGGTGATGCCGCACACGTCGCCGCGCCCCGTGGCGCCGACCACCTGCACGTCGCCCGTGCACGGATCCACCAGCCACAGCTCGCCCACCCCGGACGCTGAGACAAACGCGATCCCGTCCGCGCGAAACGCCGAGGAGTTCAGGCTGGCCATGGGATCGTTCACCGACGACAGGGGCGCGAGCATGCGCGCCGCGCCGGCGTCGAGGTCGATCTCGTAAGCCGAGAGCGATTCCGAGTCGAAGGACACGAGCGTCGAGCTCGAGTAGTCCTCGTGACACTCGGGCGCGTCGACGGTCCCTTCGCCCTGGTCGTCCGACTCCCCGGCCGCGGTGGCCGTGCTTGCGGAGTCCTGCCACGCGGTGTCTGCGGCCAAGGACAGCGCGGCGGGCTTGCTCGTGGCCACGACCTCGTAGTCCGAGCAGGCGAGGGCGAGGCAGGGGAGCCAGGGCCGCATGCCTCGTTATACGGCAAGCGACCGACGGGGGGAAGTCTCAGCCTGCTGGTTCTTCCATCCACAACGCCGCCTCACCCCAGGGCGTGTGAACGGTCACGTCGCGACCCCCGAACTCGCTCGGTGAGGTCGACAACCACAGGTCGACCAGCGCGCGCGCCACCGGGGGACCATCGGGACCGTCGTAGAGCACGGTGTCGGCGGGGACGGTGGGCGAGCCCGGGCCGCCGATGCCCCAGGTGCCCCAGCCGCCGCAACAACCGCAGGAAAACCACCCGCCCACCGCGTCGACGTCGATCTCGGCCTCGTCCACCCAGCCGATGGCCACGAGCATGCGGTCGTCGATGCGCACCCGTCGCCAGCCGTTCGCGCGCTGGAGCGTGGTGGCGGGCACCCAGCCGGTCCGTTCCCGTTCCCAGGCCCGCTCCGCCGTCTGGGCGAACATGGCGCCATCCCGGCGTTCATGCAGCGCCACGCCGCCTGGCAACCACAGGTCGGCGTCCCCGGCCTCGTCCAGGGGCGGCGAGGGCGTCCACACCTCGTCGATCTCGCCGGTAGGCATCCACCCGTCCACCCAGAGGTAGCGGCTGTAGTGCTCCACCCGCGTGAAGCGCGGCCCGAGGTCGGTCACCGTGGGCACGCTCCCCGCGGCGAGCCAGGCCCCGTTCTCGCTGGTGTCGAAGGGCCCGCTGCGGCCCTCGCCGTCGACCGAACCGCGCACCCGCGCGCGCTCGGCCACCACCGGGACCATCGCCCCCCGCTCGATGTAGGCGAGGTAGCGCAGACCCCCCTCCTCCACGATCGAGCCAACCTCATCGGAAGGGTCGAAGACGGCGAGGATCTCGGTGATGGCCTCCTTCGGCAGCTCGGTGGCCCCGAGGCGGGCGTAGCCGGGTCGCGACATCATCGAGCGTTGTTCGAAGTCCTCCTCCGGCGCCGAGAAGAGCACGGAGATGTCGGCCTCGTCGAAGAGGGCGGGGTCGTCCACGCAGGCGAGGAGGGGGAGGATCATGAGTGAGCTGACAACGGGTCGCCCACGGGGGTTCCCAGCGACCTAGGTGGCGCTCCAGCGCTGCACCTGCACCACGGGCAGCTCGTCGCCGAGACCCGCCCCAAAGGAGTCGGCGAGCACGCCGGTCACCCGGGCGGCCAGCCCGTCCATCCGGGCAGGGAACTCCTCGCCCTCGAGCGCGTAGGTCTTCCCGGTGCCAGTGTCGCACAGGGTCCACTTGCCGTCGCGACGGCGCAGGGTGCCGGTGAGGTTCATGCGCGGAGCCTATCGGCGCAGGCCCACCAGCAGGGAGCCCTGCAGTGTGTAGCCGTGGTGAATCTCTCCGCGGTCGGCGTACCAGAGCCAGCCGCCCGAGGCGCCGAGCCGCGCCCAGAAGGGCCCCGGCGGCAAGGCGGTGAGCGAGAGCGTGGTCAGCGGCACGAGCGACGGCGCCAGGAGGTCGCGTCCTTGGATCAGCCAAGCTTGGAGGCCGAGACCGCCGCGCAGCTGCACCTGGCCGGGGAAGAACGCATGCTCAGCGACCAGCGAGCCGTGCAGCGTCGGCTCGGGCCAGCGCAAGGTTGACCCGCCCGTGGCCACCAGTTCCCATTCGCCCGGCAGGGCGCGGGGTAGGTCGATCTCGACGGTGCCGACCACGCCCGACGCGGGGCCCGCGGAGAGCGCGCCCGCGCCACCCGCGACGCGGATGTTGTCGCGACCAACGATGCGTTCGACATCGACGCGGTCGCCCCGCGAGAGGTCCGCCGTCCCCCGCAGCACGGGACGACCGGTCGCGGGGTCGAGCACCTCCACCCGGTGCTGCCCCGGGTCCACCGCGAACTGCCCGGGGAAGCTGCCCTTGTCCTGTCCATCGATCCGCAGCGTGTGCCCGTCCAGACGCGGGCCGTAGCTCGCGACCGTCGCTGCCCCGTCCCTCGCGCGCCGACCGGACAGGACAATTGGGTCCTCGCCGAGCACGTCGGCCCTCGCCCAGGCGCGCTGGCGCCCCACGGTGAACTGGTAGGCCCCCGCCCGGGCAAACTCGTGGGCCTCGGTCGCGGTCACCGCCCCGTCGCCGTCGGCATCGCCGGCAGATAGGGCTTCGAGCAAGTACCAGGTGTACACGTCGTGACCAAGCTGGTCGGACTCCTGCGCGGTCTCCGCCATCCCGCTCGCGCCGATCACCACGGTGGCCTCCGAGACTGCCCGCAACGGGACGACGGCGCTTCCCTTGGTGCCCATCGCCAGCGCTGCCACCTCGTCGCTGAGCACACTCTTGCCTTGCCCCGAGTGACAGGTGGCGAAGATCACCAATCGGCGGCGAGAGGGCAAGGATTCTAGCCAGTCGAGCACCTCGGACTGGGCAAGTCCGGTGCGCGCCAGCTCGTGCACGCGGGTGTCGCTCAGGACGACATAGGGCGCGAGTTTGCCGCCGGCCACTCGCGCCAGGCTCCCGTGAGCCGAGAAGTACACCACCACCGTGTCGGCGGAGGAAACCGCGTTCGTCGCGACCTGCGCCATCGCCGCGCGCACCCCGGCGAGCGAGGTGTCCGGTCCCGTGGTGAGCGTCCAGATCTGGTCGAATGCCCCTCGCGCCGGGTCGGCCAGTGCGGCGGCGAGGGCGCGCGCGTCGTCGTCGGCGTAGCGCAGGTCGGGAAGCGCGGGGTCGTCCCAGCCTTCGGGGCCCACGAGGAGCGCGATCCTTCGGCCCCGGGCGAGTCCCTGGTCGAAGTGCACCGGCTGGGGGGCCAGCGGGGCGGCCATCGCGAGCGACAGGGCGAGGATCAGGGCGCCACCTGCAGGCTCAGGCTCGTCCAGCCCACGGCGGGGTCACGCGGCCAGCCGGCCACGAGCGCCTCGTACGTGGTCGCCGTGGCCGACGCGGCCGCCACGACGGTGATGGTGCCCGACTGGTCGGACAGGGAGAACGCGCCATACTCGTGCTGGTCCGTCGAGCGCGGATCCTCGGGCCAGTAGAAGGGTACCCGGCGACCGCTCGCCTCCACGACGAAGGCCACGCGAACGCTGTCGACGCGGGTGCTCAGGTCGACCACCAGCACCTCGTCACGGCGCACGGTGGCGCCGTCGGCCAGGGCCCGGCGTACTTCCACCCCCACGCCCGGTGTCTCCACGCCGGCGTGCGCGCTCATCGTGACGACCGGCGCACCGGCGCCCTTGTCCCGCCCGTCCGGCTGGGGGGCCACCCAGAAGAGCAGTGCCGCTGCCAGCGCCATTGCCGGTGCCCACAACCAGAGCCGTCGCCGGGGGGCTGGCTCGATGGCTGGCTCGATGGCAGGCACGACGGCCGCCTCGGCTTCCAGGAGCCGTGCCAGCGTGTCGTCATCGTAGAGCCGGGCGAACAGCGCGTGACATCCGGCGCAGTCGGACTCCAGGTGTGCCAGCCCCTCGATCGAGCGCCCTTCCACGAGCGCGCGGATCTGCTCGGCGTCAAGGTGGTCGTTCACGGCCAGCCTCGCGACAGGCGGCGCAGCGCCTCGGTGCGAGCCCACTGGCGGAAACGCAACAGCCGCGTGGTGACCGCCGACACGCTCACGCCCATCGCCGCCGCGATCTCCGCGGTGGACTCGGGGGGATCGCCGTAGAAGCGCATCGCGGTCTCCTTGAGGGTGGTATCGCGACAGTCGGCGAGCACAGCCTCGGCCAGCGCGCGGGTGTCGGCGCCGGGCTCGGCGGCTGCCTCGTCGCGGGGAAGCTGCGCGAGCGCTTGCCCTTCCCGTTTCTCCTGCTCGATCCAGCGCAGGCAGCGTCGCCGGGCGATCACGCGCAGCCAGCCGCCGAAGGCCGCGCCGTCCTGCAGCTCCTCGAGGGCGGCGAAGGCGGCCACGAAGCTCTCTTGCACGAGGTCCTCCGCGGTGTCGGCCTCGCCCCGGCAGAAGGCGAGGCAGTAGGCGCGGATGGCGGGCGCGTGGGCCTCGAATAGCCGTCGCTGGGCCCGGGCATCGCCCCGGCGCGCGCGCTCGACGTCGAGGTGGACCGTGCTCACGGCCTCCCGACTACTGCGGGCGGGGATCGCGGCCAACTACATTCTGACCGATAGCCCCGCGCCCCACTCCCAGCCGAGTGGCCGCTCGGCGCTCATCACGGCGTCGGCGCGCACCGCGAGTCCGACGCCCCAGAAGGCGAGCCAGCTCCCGCGCAGGCCGGCGCGCCCGCGGAGGTAGGCGTCGTCGGGGTCGCCGAGGGGGTCGGCGAGCTCGGGCACGAGCGCGAAGCCAAGCCGCGCCCAGCGACCGTCGAGCGGGTACACCGCGAGGCCGGCGCCGAGGCCATGGTGGCCGTCGGCGTGGATCCCGACCTCGCCGAGCACCGCTACGTGACGCACCACGCCATAGTCGGCGGCGAACTGCACGGCGGGCGTGGTCGCGTCGTCGGCGCCCGCAGTCAGCGTGCCGGTGGCACGGAAGGGCTCGGCGAGGGCGAGGGAACTGAGAAGCAGGATCATCGGTGCTCCGGAATGGCTGGGGACTTGAGGGCAAAAGCACAGAAACCGCCACCTGCCGGGGTTGCGCGGTAGTGGCGACAGAGGTGGTGAGGGCACGCGACACGAGGCGCCGCCAGTGGGGCGGCCTCGGCCGGGCCGGCGGCGAGCGCAACGGCGGCACAGCCGAGGAACTGGCGACGGTCGAGCTTCATGGCGTTTGCTCGGTCTCGGCGCCCACCACCAGCGTCCACGGGACCAGGGGGCCCGCGTCCGGAGCGGGGGGCGGCGCGGCGGCCACCGCCGTTCCCGGGGGTGGGTCGGAGTGGAACAAGGCGCGGAACTCGGGGCGGTCGGGGCCGACTTGTTCCGCGAAGCCGAGCACGTCCACGGGCTGCCCATCCACGGTTCCCGTCACACGCGCCGGGCCAGCCCAGATGGCCACCGGGAAGACCCACAGCTCGGCGTCGTCGCGCACCGCATCGAAGCGGAGGTCGATGTCCTCGGCTTGCAGGGTCCAAGCGACCGGCCAGCTCGCGCCGGAGCGGCGGCTTTCCCACGTGTCCTGTCGCGACAACTTCACGGTGGCGGGGTCGAGCTCCGTCCGCGTGCCATCGGCCTCGCTGATCCACGCGCGCGAGCCGGGCAGGCCGGTCATGCCGTCGCCAACGAGCCAGCCAACGGACAGCGACCGTCCCCCGGGGAGGTTGGCGCTGAGCCACTCGAAGCCGTCGAGATCGGGGTCGTACATCCGTCCCCACTGGTGTTTCACGAAGCCCTCGCCCTCCACCCAGCGTGTTTCGCGGCCCTTCTTCCAGCGTCCCGACACCGCCATCGCCTCCTCCTGCTTCCATAGGTGTCGCGAGCCGGGCGGCATCTCCACGAGACCACCTTCGCCCGGGAGCGTGGCGGCGCGGGTGGGGTCGAGGCGGAGGTCGGCTTTGACCGGACCCGCATTCACCCGCAGCACCACGCTCTCGCCCTCCCGGCGGATGCGCCAGTCGCCATGGTAGAGGTCGAGCTCGTCTTCGGCGAGGAAACCAGCCGCGAAGAAGTCGGGGAAGTTCTCCCGGTCGGCCACCCAGGCCTCCTCCTCGGAGGCCAGCCGGACGTAGGCCGCGTGGAAGGGGTTGATCCCGAGTGGCACCGGCACGAAGCCCACGCGGTCGAGGTCGGTGCGTTGCACCACGAAGCCTGCGAAGAGGTGGAGTGGTTCTCCGGTCTCGACGTCTGTCAGCTCGGCGTGGACGTGCCACCACTCCGTCTGCGCGGAATCGTGCGGGCCGTCGTCGTGGGGACCGACGGTGGCGCCGACGGGAATGGCCCGGAGGTCGTGGACGGCACAGGCGACAAGGGCGAGGATCATGAGTTGGCTCCGAGGAAGTCAAGGCAGTGCTTCGCGGCGATACGCCCGCCACGAACGGCGTTCTCCATGCAAGGGAAGTCAAGCGGCGTGCGAATCCAGTCGCCGCCGAGGAAGAGTCCGGTCACCGGGGTCGTGGCCGTTGGCTTGTGGCGGAGCGATCCGGGCTCGGCGTTCCAGTAGCGTCGTGCCGACAGGCGGCTTCGCACCACGGTGAACTGCAAGACGCCCTCCCGATCGAAGCCTTCCCAGCCCGGGATTCGCCGGACGCTGGCGAGGCAACGCTCCAGAAGGGTCTCGTCGTCGTCTGTCTCGAAACCGGTCTCCTGTCCCACGAAGTGCAGCGCGGCGCCGAGCGAGGGGTCGTCGCGATACTCCGGGTACACGGCCTTGTTGTCCACCACGAAGCCGAGCGGGTTGCCGAGCCCGGCCACGACGGTGCGCGGCCCCCGGGTGACCGACGCTCGGTGCCAGGCGTGCAGCCCGAGCGGGGCCGCGGTGCTGAGCTTGGGGACGCCTGCGAGTTCCGGGATCGCGAGCAACGCCGGGGACATGATCTCGGCGAGCGCGGCCGGCGGGAGGGTGAGGATGGCGGCGTCGAAGTCCGTCCAGCGCTCCTCTGTCGCCGGGTCGGTGGGCACCACGCCCTCGAAGTAGGGTCGCTCTGGGGGATGCGGCATGGGCGGGGCAAGCCTGAGGGCGACGAGTCGCCCATCCTCCACCTCGATCCCCGTGAGTTTCAGGTGACGCCGCACGAACCCGCCGAGTGACTCCACGCGCCGCGCCACCGGCTCCCACCAGATCTCGCTCATGCCCCCGGCGGGGAGCCGGTACTGCGAGGTGGTGTAGTCGCGACCCGCCACGGCGAGGGTCTTGAGCATGGTGTAGGCCGAGATCTCCCCGGGCCAGTTGAGCTGCGCCTCGCGCGAGCAGCGGAAGATCGCCGTCTGCATGAACTCGGGCGAGAGGCCGCGTTCGAGGCACCAGGCGCTGAGGCAGGTGTCGTCGAGCGACTCGGGCACGCCACCGGCCAGCTCCGCGAGCCCCTGGACGAGCACGCCGAAGAAGTTGAGCTTCTCGGCGAGGCTCATGCCCGTGTACTTGAAGCCCTCGAAGATCATCCGCAGGGGCCCATCCTCGAAGTGCAGGTGGTGGGCTCGCTGGTCGCGCGCCTCCCAGATGATGAAGCGGTAGTCGGGGTCGTAGGCGGTGCGTGCGAGGTCGACGCCCGAGCGTCGCAAGAGCGCCCGCATCTGGTCGTAGAAGCCCATCATCACGTGCTGGCCGTGCTCCACCACCCGGCCGTTCCGCCGGTCGCGCCAACTCGCCGCCTTGCCACCGAGGTGGTGGCCCATCGTGGCGAGCGTCACCCTCACGCCTTCGCTGGCCAGCCGCTCTGCGGCCGCCAGTCCTGCTGGCCCGCTCCCGATCACGACAACGTGGGACATCCGCGCTCCTCTCGACGCCTAGGAGCGGCCGGCGGCCGGCTTGTCACCAGAATTTTGGAGCGTGTGCCTGAGCTACTTGCAGCGCCGTTCGATAATGCCCGGCCAACCTGACTCGCACGCCGCAACTCTCTTCTGGATCGGGGCGGCCTCGCTGGCCACCGCGCCGAGCAAGTTGGGCTGCAAGGCCTCGGGGAACTGGTCGCGCAACAGCGCCAGCGCGCCTGCGGCGCCGAGGTCGTCGGGGTGGCCGGCGTCGGTCATGGCGAGGAACGCGGCACCCTGGGTGGCGAGGGCCACCATCGTGCGCGCGCCGTAGTACTTTCCCGGGAGCGCGAGCTCGCAGTCCTTGCTGCGGCAGTGCACCGATACCCAGCGGGCGTTCGGATTGTGACTCACGCGGGTGGGCCCGTAGCGTAGTCCGAGCGCTCCATAGACTGCGGGCGCGACCGCCTCGTAGGCGGCGGCGAAGTCGGCCGGGGAGGGGTCGAGCGCCAGGCTGGTCACGAAGGTCACGTTGGTCGTCTGGCCACAGTGGGGGTTGGCAACCATGTCGACGGTGGCTCCCGCCGGGCGCACCCACAGTCCCCCGGGACTGGTCCACCAGCCGTCAGGGAACCGAATCGCGTGGTCGAACAAGACGGTGTCGGTGTCGAGCCGCGGGTTCAGCACGCCGCCCACGCGACCCCCGGACTCGATCGGGACGCTGGACACCGTGCCCGCCGGGACGCGCGGCAGGCAAACGCCCCGCGCCCCGCGGCGCAAGGGGATTGCGCCATCTGGTCGCGACACGGGTGCGCCGTCCCACCAGCCGTCGCCGTCGGTGTCCCAGCGTGTCGCATCGGAGCCCGCCAGCCCCTCCTCGAAGGCGAGGACCCCGTCGAGATCCTCGTCGTCCAGAGCCCCCGCCAGGGCCTTGGGCCCGGCCTCGACGAGATCGGCGAGATCCTCGCCTCTCGGGTCGGTGCGGAGAACCTTCGCGACGGCATTCCAGTGCTCGAGCCGTGGGTCGAGCAGCGCCTCGCGACCCACGAGCCGCGCCCCCACGCGAAACAGGCGCCTCGCCGCCAGGTAGCCCGCGGCGCGCGCGCACAGGGTCTCGTCTTTCCAGGGGTCCCAGGTGCGGAGGTCGGGGAGGCAGCCCAAGATCAGGTACTCGCCGCCGATCACGGCGTAGTCCTGGCCAAGTTGCTCGGCGACGCAGTCGGCCACCAGCTCGGCGCGCCCCTCGTTCAGCACGGGGTTCCCCGAGTGGTACCAGGCGTGGGCGATCTCGTGCGACAGGGTGTGGGGCAGGGCCGTCGGCGCCAGCCGAATCAGCCGGAGTCCAACGTCGTCGGCCGTGGCGACGCCCGCGAAGCCGTCCTCGATCTTGTCAAAGCGCGAGATGGTGACCTCGGCGTGCGATCGTACATCGCGACCTACGCAGGCCGCCGCCGCTGCCCACACGCGCGGCGCCTCGAGCACGTCGGCCTCTCCGCCCGGTCCGGCCACGAAGCGCGGCATCGTCCACGCGACTCCAATGAACGCCCACATGCCGACGTCGATCTAGCACGCGTCGCGAGCTGGCGCGCTACGATCCCCCCGTGCAGAAGCTCCTCGAGCGCCTGGGCTGGCGGGCCGTCGTCGCCACGGTCTTCGTGATCCTCGGCGGTATCGGCATGGGCTGGCGAGGCGTGCCGACCGACGAGGAGATGGAAAGGGCCATCCTCACGCGAGCGCAGGCGGTGGCGGTGGAGCAGGGTCCCCTCGGTGATCTGCTCGACGCCGAGGTGAGTATCGAGTCGGTGCGTCGCGACTGGGTGCACGAGATCCTCGGTCGGGATCGCAGCTACTTCTACGTGCGTGCCACGATCCTGGGCGAGAGTGCTTGTTACCGGGTGGAGCCTGGCTGGACGGGGGCGATGGCCTATGGGCCATTGGCGCGAGGGTGCTTGTAGGGCTCAGGCGGTGAGGAGCTCGTGGGCGAGGCCGGACTCGCTGATGGCCTTCTCGACGAGGTCGATGTCGTGGGTGATCACGACCCCGGCGTCGCCGCCAGCCCCGGCCCCGAGCAAGCTGCCGCCGATACCCCCCATCGCCGACTGGCGCAGGTCGATGTTGAAGGCGAGCAGCTCCACCTCGTCGTCATCGGTGGGTTGGAAACCCTCCGCCTCGAAAGTGTCACCCAGGCGGTAGGCCGCCATCGCGCGCTGCACGTCGCGAATCTGGTTGCCGTCGGAACCCTCGGGTGACGCCGCCCGCGCGGCTTCCTCGGTCACCCTCAAGTCGGCCTTGGTCTTGAACTCAACCTTGGCTTCGAACACGAAGGCATCGAGCTCCATCTCGGCCGACACGATGCCCGCCGGGAGGTAGCGCGCGACGGCGTTGACATCTTCGATGGCGTGCTGGCGAGAGAGCCGGAGGTCGCCCACCTCCTCACCCGCCGCCACCCAGTCGGCACCCGCCTTGACTAGTGGGTGGATGTCGCTCAGTTTGTCGCCTTCCAGGCTACGCTCCTCGGCGTCGGTGCTGTCGGCGTTGATGTAGGTCACGCGCACCTCGTCCACGAGATCGAGCGGGTTCACCGTGCCCTCGGGCACATCCGTGTTCACCCAGCATTCGATCCGCAGCGCAGACTTGGCCGAATCCGCCGCGTCGGGCAGCGTTCCGCTCGCCGTGTAGCCCCCTTCAACGAAGCCGTAGAGTCGACCGCCGTCGATGCCGCCGCCCGCCTTCAGCGACCCCTCCAGCTTGACGCCCGACTTCTCGACCCCCCGGGGTGACGTCGAGCTCCGAGAAACCCGCAGGGCCGGTGACCGAGGCCCCGATCTCGCTCACGCCGGCCCCCGCCTCCGCAGTTCCCTCGGCCTCCGCGCTCACGACGACCTTCGCGCCGGGCTCGGAGAACAGCTTCTGCGCGAGGTCGAGGGTGTTCCCTAGCAGCTGTGAGACGCTGGCCGCGCCAGCCTCGGCGGCGTTTCCGAGCAGGAGCGCGTTGCTGATGCTGCCTTCTGCCACCACCAGCGCTTCGGTCGCAATCTTAGCGCCCGCGCTGACACCCGCCTGGTTCTCGCCGGCCCCGCTCAGCGATGCGACACCCGCGACGTTCGCACCTGCCTCGGTCCCCAGCTTTCCGCTCAGCGTGATCTTCCATGAGTCGTTTTCACGTTTCAACGCAATCGCGCCGCCGCCTTTGAGCGTCAAGTTCGGCGGCACCTTCAGGTCGCCCGTCGCGATGACCTCGAACCCGATGCCCACCGGAAACAGGGCGTCGAAGACGGCTTCCACCAGCGCCGCCCCGGCCTCCGCCACATCCCCCGGCGCCGGCGCCCCCAGCCACTCCGCCACCCAGTCGATCGACAAGAGCTGCAAGGCCACCGGCAACGCCGAGGCGAGCGGCATTGCGTCGAGCACCACAGTACCCACCTCGCCGAGGGTGGGCAGCGTGGCGAGCAGGTCGCCCTCGCTCGTGGTCGGCGGTACCTCGCTGCTCAGGCCCGCCACCGCCTGGGCCTCGCTGTTGCTGGTGCCGGTCGACGACGAGGTGCTCGTGGTCGCGGTGGTGGTGGCGGGCGCGGTGGTCTTCGTCGTGGCCTGGTCGATGCTGGTAGACATGCACGGGCCTCACGCCAGGGCCGTGCCGATGGTTGAACCTTTGTTTATCTGCGTCCCCGGGTGACGGACGTCTGTCACCACCGACGGCCGTCCGTCACCCGGTGGCGGTGTCTAGGCGGGACGTCGCCGTCGCAGGCGAGCGGCCAACAGGAGAAGGCCAGCGCTAGGCAAGCCGGAGGTGTCGTCGCACCCGCAGCTCGGGGGCGCCGAGGCAAACGCGTCTTCCACGGCGGTGATGGTGCCGGGCAGGGTGGCGGTGGCGCACACGCGCTTGCGACAGGCGGTGATCTCGTGCAGGTCGTCCTCGCCGGTGCCGCCGAGGCGGACCCAGGTTCCCTGGCCGACTTCCTCGCCATCGACGCTCCAGGTGGCGACGGCGCCGAAGATCTCCTCGGTCCCGGCCAGCACCTGGGCGCGCGCGTAGCCGCCCGTCGTGCCGTCCTCCTCTACGATCGAGCCGTCCAGGATCACGATCTCGGTGACCTCGTGGAGCTCGTGCACCACGACCGGCAGCTGCCGGACCGGCACATCCGCGACGAGGAGCTCGATGGTGCTCTCGCCGGGTTCCGCGCTCGTGTCCACCCACACGTCGAGCGTCTCGTAGCCCTCGTTTGCCGTCTTCGCATCGAGCCCGATCTGGGCGTTGGCGCTCGTGGCGGACAAGAGGCCCGAGCCCCCGAGCGGCGCGCCGGTCGCGTCGAACCAGTTCACCACCAGCGAGCCTTCGCTGCCCTTCACGACGTGCAAGGTGTCGAGCTCCACGCTCTCACCCAGTCGCAGCGCGTCATAGGCGCGCACCTCGGCCCCCACCGCGTCGCGCACCGCGATGGGCTGCCAGTCCACCACGGCGCCGGCCTCGTCGATCACCAGCACCTCGGTGGAACCCCGGCCGGTGAAGCTGAACGTGACCGGGAGCCGCCCGTCGCGAGTGTCGCCCGTCGTCACCGTGCACACCTCGGGCGCGAGGCTCTCGACCGTCCACCTGGACACGGCCCCGTTCTTGTCGTCGAGCAGGCTCATTGCCAGGGACGAGCCGGTGGCGTGCGGAGCGTCGAGGAGCGCGCGGTCGTCGTCCTCGGCATAGCCCAGCGTCAAAAGCGCGATCGCGACGTCGTCGACGGTGTCATCGCTGGAGGCGGCGTCCCAGGTGACACCCCCAGGCGCGCAGGCGGCAAGCGGGAGACAGAGCACGGCGCGTCGCATGAAGCGACGTTATCAGCCTCCCCGTGGAGTAGCCCGTGCTCGCGCTCATCAGTCTCCTTTCCGGCTGCGTGCCCACCGCTTGCGCCTCGTTCTGCGCCGAGAGGGCCGACTGCCTGGAGGCGGAGATCGAGGCCTATGATTCAACCTGGTCCGAGTGGACCGGTCATGGCGACCGCGCCGCCTTCGAGGCCTCGTGCGTGGCCGCTTTCGACGGCAACAACGCGGCCGGGCGCGCCGAGGAACTGTGCGAGGAAGAGGACGCCTGCTAGCGCGTGCGATAGGCGGCGCTGCCGTGTTCCTCACCTCCCTCCTCACCTTCGCTCTCGCGGCCGACGACGGGGCCTCGTGGCTCGCTCGGGTCGACGCCGCGGCCAACCGGGGCAAGGACGCCCATCTCGTCTTGTCGATCAGCGTGACCGACCGCACGGGCACCACGGCCGACCGCGTGCTCGAGGTGTGGCAGAAGGGGAGCGACAAACGACTGGTGCGCTTCACCGCGCCGGCCCGACTGGCAGGAACTGGGCTACTCGTGCCCGACGGCGACACGGTGTACCTCTACTTGCCCAGCTACGGCCGCGCGCGCCGCGTGGTGGGCGAGAGCCGGGGCGATGCGTTCATGGGCACCGACTTCTCCCTGGAAGACCTGTCGCGACTCACCTACGCCGACGAGTACCGCGCCACGGTGGAGGCCGATGAGGGCGCGCTCACTCGCCTGTCGCTCGTGCCCCTCGACGCGAGCGCCCACCGCGACGCCGCCGTGCGCCTCTGGGTGCGCGAGGGCGACGACATGGTGGAGAAGATCGAGCACGTCGACAGCGCCGGGCGCGTGACCCGCCGCGTGTCGTTCTCCGACTTCAAGACGGTGTCGAACCGCCCCATCGCGCACTTGCTGGTGGCGGAAGACCTCGTCAACAACAAGAAGACCGTCGCCACCGTGATGCGTTCTGAGCTCGACAGCGGGCTCGTGGACGATCACTTCACTTTGACCGAACTCACCCGCCAGTAGGAGTCTCCATGATCGTCCTCTTCCTCCTCGCCTGCGAGTCCTCCGCCACCGACGGCGAAGGCTTCCAAGGCGGCAACTTCCAGTTCACCACCATCGGCGTGTCCGACCAGTGTTACGACGGTGCCTTCGAGACCATCTTCATGCCCGAGGGCACGCCGGAAGACTTCGAGAGCGCGATCGAGCTGCCGAGCTACGCCGACCTCCCCGCCACCTACGACATCGACATCCAGGACCCCTTCGGCACCATGGAAGTCACGGTGGGCGCCGGCGCCCAGGACGACACCATGGAGGTGCTCGGCGCCGCGCAGACCGGCGTGGAGCTCGACGGTGAGCAGTGGCCCGACTGCCTGGTGGATGCCGACATCGACATCTACCTGACGATCACCGGCGAGAACGAGGTCGAGGGCAACGCCGTTCTCCACACGGGCAGCTTCGACGAGGCCTCCTGCCCGGTGGTGGCCAACGACCCGTGTGACATCAAGCTCGACCTGACTGCCTCGCGCATCTAGTTGACACTCGTACTCGGCGCGGCCTTCGTGGGCGCCGCCTGGGCGGCCGACGTCGCGGCTACCGGTCGCGCCGAGGCCAACTTGCGGCTTGGACTCGCCGACTGCGCCGAGGGTTGTGGCTGGGTGGATTTCCACGACGCGGCGGTGCTCGGCGGCGACCTGCGCGTTCGTTTCGGAAGGCAGGTGCGCGTGGTGGCCAGTGGTGACTTGCGCGCCCACGGCCCCACCGACCTCCTGGCCCTCGAAGACAGCGGCGAGATCGAGGTCTTGCGCCCCTTCTCGCTGAAGCTGCACGAGGCCTCGGTGGGGCTCGACGGCGTGGGCGCCCCCTGGTTCGACCTCGTGATGGGCGTGCATCGCGAGCGCTGGGGCACGGCCGATGGGCTCTCGCTGGTCGACAACCTCAACCCCTACGATCTCGAAGACCCGACCCGTCTCGACCAGCGACTGGCCGTCCCGATGCTGCTCGCCACCGCCCACCCGGGAAATAGCTCGATCCAGCTGGGTCTCGTCCCTTTCTTCGTGCCGGCGGCCTTGCCCACCGATCAGGTCGACGTGCTCGCGGGTGCGCGCGATCTCTTCGATGTGCCCGGGCAGAACGCCACTGACGTGCGCGAGGTGGAGAGCCGGGTGACGATGCCGGGCGACACGGTGCTCGACCTCGGCGTGGGCGGTCGTCTCGCGCTGGCCACGGGACCGGTAGATGTCGCTGCCAGCTGGTACCACGGTCGCGACAGCCTCCCGCAGGTGGGCGGAGAGCTATTGCTCACGGGTTTCTCGACCGACAACGACCGCGTCGACGTTGGCCTGCCGGTGATGTACCCCCGGATCGACGTGGCCGGGCTTGAGGCGCGCGGCGAGCTTCCCTGGGAGCTGGGCGGCTGGGCCGAGGTGGTGCTGGTCTTGCCGGAGCGCACGGTGGCTACGATGTCGGCGGCCCAGCTCAGCGCGCTGGCCACGCTCGGTGCCATCGACGAGGTGCCCGACCCCATCCCGTCGAGTGTCACGCAGGACGGCGAGCCCTTTCCGCGCGCGGTGGTGGGCGTGGAGCGTAGCTTCGGTCGAGTGTACGTCAATGCCCAGTGGCTCTATGGGTTCCCGACCGAGCGCCAGTGGAGCGAGCTGAGTCACTACGGCCTGCTCACGCTGCGATTCACCCTGTCCGACCGCTGGATCCTGGGCTTGCGCGGCGTCAGCGACGGTGCCGGATACCTCGCGGGCGCCGAGCTTCGATACCTGCACGGCGACGCCGCCGAGTGGTGGCTCGGATCGACCTATATTGGGGGCAGCGAAGAGAGCGCGCTCCACGGCTTCCGCGGCGTGTCGCACGCGGGGACGGGGGTCGAGGTGCGTTTCTAGGGCGCCCGGCGCGGGTCGCGAGAGATTTCGCTTGACGACTCTCTCTCTCTGCACTAATCATGCCGTGCACCTGGAGTCACCCTTGGGCACGCCTCGAACCTATGACCTTCCCCCCATGACACTCGTCGCCATCGGCACCACCGAGGTCTTCATCCCCGCCGGGGACTGGACGAGCGCGGCTGGCGTCCTGGCCGCCAAGGCCTGGGGCGAGCTCTCCGGCCTGAACGGGAACTGCCAGGCGCGACCTGCAGTGCAACTGGCCAACGACACGCGGAGCCCCGATGGCGCTCTGGGCATTGGCGCCGTGAAGACCGCGAATGGCGTGGTCGATCCGGCCACCCTGAGCCTCACCACGGGCAACAAGGCGTGGATCCGGCCGGGATGGGTCGTCTCGCTTTCGAGCGGGCAAGCCCTCGCCAGCGTGTCGGTGATCGGCACGATCGTATTCGAGAGCTGACGTGCGCGGGGCGCTGCGCCTCCCGTGGCTCGTGGCGGCGCTCGCGCTCGCGGGCTGCCCGGCGGGGAGCGCCGCGAAGGAGACCGGAGGCGGCGAGAGCGGCGGAGCGGCGGACAGTGGCGATCCGGGGGACAGCGGCGATCCGGGGGACAGCGGCGATTCCGATGGCCCGAGCGACTCCGGGGACACCGCCACCGCGATCCCCGATGCCGACGGCGATGGTAGCCCCGACAGCGAGGACTGTGACGACGGCGACCCCTACGTGTACCCGGGCGCCCCGGACACCTGTCACGACGGCATCGACACCAACTGCGACGGCGTGGACGCGAGCTGCGAGTGGACCACGGGTACGCATGACTTGTCCGACGAGGGGGTGGTAGTCCAGGCGACGGGAGGAGAGTTCGGCGTGAGCGGTGTGTGCGGCGGCAGCGATCTCGACGGGGACGGCGTGGGGGATCTCGTGGCCCGAGGCGAGCGGGATGAACTCGGGGGAAGCTCGATCCAGGTGGCGCGGGGCGGTGTGCCGTTCGCCGCGGCGGCCGACTGGGCGACGCTGGCAGAAGAGCCGGACGGTGGGTATCTTGCTGGCCCGGTTTATTGTGCCGGAGACCTCGATGGCGACGGTCTGGGCGAGTTGCTCAGCCGAGCAAGCGACGGCAGCGGCGTCCTGTGGTTCGACGGCTTACCGGCTGGCGATTCGCTGGCAGAAGACGTGGCGGTGGCGACGGTGGAGGCGTCGGTGGCGGCGGACCTCTCCGCGGCGCCGACCGACCTCACGGGCGACGGCTTCCCCGACGCCATGCTGTTCGCCGCTGTCTTTGTCGCCGCGGAGGGGCGCGTGGCGGGAGGGATCGCCTTCGTCGACGGGCGCTCACGAGGTACGATCCTCGGCGCGGACTTTCAGGGGGGTGTGGCCCAGGACTCCGTGGACGCTTTCTCCGCGACCGGCGACCTGAACGGGGACGGCGCCGCGGACCTCGTGGTGGGCGACGCGGCCGCCGGGGACTCGGCAAGTATGCGCGGCGAGGTGATGGTGTACCCGGGCCCGTTCACCAACGGCAGAGCGGAAGAGGAGCACGCCTCCCGGGCGGCGGGTTGGACCGACGATCTCTGGCTTGGCTACGCCGTGGCGACGGGGGACTTCGACGGTGACGGACACGACGACGTCGTCGCGGGGACACCCTGGCACGAGTACGACGGGAGCAGCCCGGGCGGCGAGGGCGGCGCCGCGGTGTTCCTTGGGAGCGCGACCCTTGCGGCCGACTGGCAGGCTGCCACCATGTACGAGGGCGGCTCGGAGGCAAACGCCGGCTCGTGCGTCGGCTCGTGGAGCGACCCGGGCAGCGACCCGGCGGACTCGGTGGTCGTGGGGGTGTCCGAGGAATCCGACGGTCCGTTTGTCCTGGCCCGGCTGCCCGGCAGGTTGGAGAGCGGGGTCGTCGAGCTGGCGGGGGCGCAGGCGACCGTGGCGAGCAGCACGAATATCGGGGGGACTCGAGCCTGCGGCACGGTCGCCGATGTCAGCGGCGACGGCGTCGCGGACGCGCTCTTTGGCTCAGAAGCATTGATTTCCAACTCGTACGGTCCCGGCGGCTTCCTGCTCGCGCTGGGCGCGGGACCCTAGAGCATGCCGGGCTTCACTAACGTCATCGACACACTTCTGGCGCCTGCGGAGGCGGAGCGATGGGCCTTTGTCATCCCCGATGGCGACCCTGCGGGCACAGGGCTGAACGCGATGATCTCCGCGGGAGTCCGGCCGGAACTGACAGGGTACGTCCGCCTCGGTCGGATCAATGTGCTCGACGCCGCCTCGCTCGCCTCCGTCTCCTGGACGACGCTGGGACCCGATTCCTTGGACGTGGCGGACCACTGGCACCTCCTCGTCGGCAGCGAGCATGTGGTCTCCCGCGCCACGACTCAAGGCCGACTGTACCTCTGTCGCACTAGCGCGGACTCCTCGCTAGCCGGTTCGCCGCTTGAGGCCGCGCTGCCCATCGTGGCGCCTCGTGGCACCAGAGTCATGCGGAGCACAGCGGCCTTCATTCAGGCTAATTGGTCGACCAACGACCACGCCCTGCTCCTCGCGAGGCGGGACGGCGTCCAGATCGTGCTGGGCAACACGGACGGCGACTCGCTGCGCTTCGTGCACGTGGACAGTGGGCTGGTGTGTCGTAGCACCGTGCTGCGGGCCGGCCGCGTCGGCTCGTCCACCGACCGGGTGAAAAACACGGCCTCCGCCCGGCGACTGGGCGGTGGCCGCGAGCTGTCGCAGGTCGTCGTGGTGGCCCCGACCTCCCTTGGCTATGACCAGGCGGGCGACCTGCGCGTGCTCGACGCCGAGCCTGATCTCCGCGCGTGGACGGAGCTTGCCCGCATCGCGGGTGGCGACCAGTACCAGCTCCAGATGGGCACGGTGTGTTTCCTCCCGGGCGACTACCGCCTCGTGACTTACAAGCGGCTGGACCGGACCTGGCGGACCGCCACTGGACAGGACGACGGCGGCGACATCGTCCGCACGCTCTTCGACTCGAGTTGGACGGAGCTTCGCACCGAGGTGTTGCTCGCGGGCGTCGCCACCGGCGGTACGGTTGGCAATCGCCCGCACACGATCCGGCACGATGAGGCGGGGACGACGCACGTCGTTACCACCTGGGACGAGTGGGTGCTGGGCAGCACGCGTGTGCAGCCCGACCCCGGCGGGTGCCGGTACCGGGTTGACGCGTGGGTGCCGTAGGGCCGTGACGACCGCGTCGACGTGGGCCTGCCGGTGATGTACCCCCGGATCGACGTGGCCGGGCTTGAGGCGCGCGGCGAGCTACCCTGGGAGCTGGGCGGCTGGGCCGAGGTGGTGCTGGTCTTGCCGGAGCGCACGGTGGCCACGATGTCGGCGGCCCAGCTCAGCGCGCTGGCCACGCTGGGCGCCATCGAGGAGGTGCCCGACCCCATCCCGTCGAGTGTCACGCAGGACGGCGAGCCCTTTCCGCGCGCGGTGGTGGGCGTGGAGCGCAGCTTCGGTCGAGTGTACGTCAATGCCCAGTGGCTCTATGGGTTCCCGACCGAGCGCCAGTGGAGCGAGTTGAGTCACTACGGCCTGCTCACGCTGCGATTCACCCTGTCCGACCGCTGGATTCTCGGTCTGCGGGGCGTGAGTGACGGTGCCGGATACCTCGCGGGCGCCGAGCTTCGATACCTGCACGGCGACGCCGCCGAGTGGTGGCTCGGATCGACCTATATTGGGGGTAGCGAAGAGAGCGCGCTCCACGGCTTCCGCGGCGTGTCGCACGCGGGGCCGGGGGTCGAGGTGCGTTTCTAGGGCGCCCGGCGCGGGTCGCGAGAGGGGGCACCTGCCCTTGGGCAAGGTGCCCTAGAGGTAGGGCGCCACGATACCGGGGCAGCGCCCCGGTGGGCGCGCTTGACAGAACATGACAAATGAGAATAAACTAGGATCAGAGCCCTAGCCCGAGGCCGCCCTTGCGCGCCGTCCCCCTCCCGTGTTCAAGTCGCGACAGGCAAACATCGCTGCCGTCGCGGCGACACGCCCGGAGGGTTCATGGCTGGGATGCAGGGTCAGAAGGTACGCGTCCACACGGTCGCGACGAAGTTGTTGTTGCAGACCACGGGGATCGACGCGAACGAGGTGATCCTCGACCTGCCCCCGGGGCCGATGGCCGAGTACGGCCCTTACCTGTCGGCGGTGACCGGTCACCTGCAGACCGAG
>SXON01000110.1 GCA_005778355.1 Pseudomonadota bacterium
CCTCTCGCGCCGATGGTACTGCAGCCTCACAGCTGTGGGAGAGTAGGTAGCTGCCGGCCTCCACAACACCCCGCGTCCCCGCGACGCCCGGTGGACCGCCCCCGTCGAGCACTCGAGGCTCCGGGGGCGGTCGTATTTTTGGCTCTGCAGAGTCGTAAGTGCAATGCGTTTGAGTTCTGTCGCTCCCTTGACGTCGGGAGGCGTTCTTGATTCGACGTGCTGGTGACGGACGTCCGTCGCCCAACGCCCACGCTCACCACGTGATTTCAGCTACTTAGCGCTGGCACAGGACTGGCACTCCGCTCCGAGCGGAGGCGAGAGCCGTGGTTGACGTCAACAATCGGTACCGCGTGGGCGGCACCGTGCATGGTGCGGTG
The DNA here is from genome assembly GCA_005778355.1 of Pseudomonadota bacterium. Taxonomy (GTDB): domain Bacteria; phylum Myxococcota_A; class UBA796; order UBA796; family SXON01; genus SXON01. Next base: position 378 of record SXON01000110.1, read on the forward strand.
CTCTGCGGCGTGGAGGCGGTCCGCGTAGAGGTCGAGGTCGACCTACTCCGGCGGCTGCCGTGCGTGGTCATCGTCGGGTTGCCCTCGCCCAGCGTGCGGGAGTCGGCGGAGCGTGTGCGATCGGCGATTCAGGGCGCTGGGCTCGAGTTTCCGCGCAGTCGGGTGGTGATCAGCATGGCGCCGGCCGACCTGCGCAAGGAGGGCACGGGCTTCGACCTCCCGGTCGCCATTGGCATCCTCGCCGCGCACGGCATCATCCGCGCGGAGGCGGCCTCCCGATGGCTCCTCGCCGGAGAGCTCGCGCTTTCTGGACTCCTGCGCCCAGTGCGCGGGGCGCTCGCCATGGCCTGCCTGGCGCGGGAGCACCAGATGGCCGGCATCATCGTGCCGGAGGAGAACGGTGCCGAGGCGGCTCTGGTGCCGGGACTCCAGGTGCGTGTGGCTCGTACGCTCCTCGACGTCGTGCAGCACCTCAACGGCGAGGTCGAGTTGCCCACGCCTGCCGATGAAGAGCGCCTGCCCGAGGCGCCTCCGCTCGACTTGAGAGACGTGCGAGATCAGCCCATCGCCCGATTCGCGCTCGAGGTCGCTGCGGCGGGCGGCCACAACCTCCTGATGGAGGGCCCTCCTGGCTGCGGGAAGACCATGCTCGCCGCGCGCTTGCCCGGGATCCTTCCGCCCCTTTCGCAGGAAGAAGCCCTCGAGTGCACCCGTATTCATTCGGTCGCGGGGCTGCGGACCGAGGGGCAGGGCATCATCGCCTCCCGGCCGTTTCGGGCCCCACACCATTCGGTCTCCACCGCAGGATTGCTCGGGGGCGCGGACCTGCGACCGGGCGAGGCCTCCCTGGCCCACCACGGCGTCCTCTTTCTCGACGAGTTCCCAGAGTTTCGCCGAGACATCCGGGAGGGCCTCCGTGGACCGCTCGAAGACCGGCGGATCGTGCTCACCCGCGCCTCGGGGACGGTCACCTTCCCGGCGGGCTTTTCCCTCGTGGCGGCGGCGAATCGGTGCCTCTGCGGATACTTCGGTCACCCACGCCAGGCGTGTCGCTGTTCGCCCCCTGAGCGACAGCGCTACCGCAATCGCCTCTCCGGTCCGATTCTCGACCGGATCGACTGCCGATTGCTCCTGTCGCCGGTCGGGGCGGAAGTGCAATTCGACGGCGGCGAGGGCGAGGGCTCGGCCGCTGTTCGGGCCCGCGTGGTGGCCGCCCGGGCGCGGCAGTATGCCCGAAACGGGCCGGGAGTGAACAACGCGGCCCTCCCCGCCGACCAGCTCGCAGGCCGGGTGCTCGCGAGCCCGGCGGCGCTCTCGGCGCTGGTCGACCACGTTGATCGCACGGGCACGAGTGCTCGTGCCGCCAAGCGAGTTCTCCGGGTGGCGCGCACCATCGCTGACATCGAGGGCGCCGTTGCCGTGGAGCCTGAACACCTGGGCGCCGCTCTCCAACTGCGCGTGGATGCGCTCGCCGAGGAGGCGCCATGACCGCCGCTTGCGAGAGCGCCATGGTGGAGCTGGTCGTCGACCGTATCGAGGATGGCGTGGCCGCCGTCGAGGTGCCCGGCGGTCTGGTCGTCGATGTCCTCGCGACGGTGCTCCCCGCGCCCCTGCACGAGGGCGACCGCCTTCGGGTGTGCGTGGTCGAGGCCCCTCGCAACTTCTCCAGCTCGCGGGGGGCCCTTGGGCGCCTGGTGCGGGCGGAGTGTGTCACAAACCCAAAGGAGTCAACGTGTCTGAAGAAATGATGAACAAGAAAGCCGCCTTGCTGGCCGCGATGGCCGGAATTGAAAAGACCTTCGGAAAGGGGGCCGTCATGCGATTGGACGGCCCTGCGGAGGCGGTGGAGGTGATCCCTACCGGCAGCATCGGGCTCGACCTCGCGCTCGGCGTGGGCGGCTACCCGCGTGGTCGCATCGTGGAAATCTACGGCCCGGAGGCAAGCGGCAAGACCACGCTCACCCTGCACGCCATGGCCGAGGTGCAGCGACTCGGCGGCACGGCCGCCTTCATCGACGCCGAGCACGCGCTTGATCCCACCTACGCTCGCCGCCTCGGGGTGCGCCTCCCTGAGCTCGTGGTGTCGCAACCCGACAACGGCGAGCAGGCCCTCGACATCGTGGAGGCCTTCGTGCGCTCGTCGGCGGTCGACCTGGTGGTGGTCGACTCGGTGGCCGCGCTCGTCCCGCAGGTGGAGCTCGAGGGCGAGATGAGCGACGCGCAGGTGGGAGTGCAGGCGCGGATGATGTCGAAGGCGATGCGGAAGCTCACCGGCATGGCCTCGCGCAGCAAGACCACGGTGATCTTCATCAACCAGGTGCGCCAGAAGATCGGGGTCAGCTTCGGCCCGAGCGAGGTGACGACCGGTGGCAACGCGCTGAAATACTACGCCTCGGTGCGCATCGACGTTCGGCGCATCGGCCAGGTGAAGGCGGGCGAGGAGGTGTCCGGCAATCGCACGCGGGTGAAGATCGTCAAAAACAAGCTCGCGCCTCCCTTCCGCAGCGTGGAGTTCGACCTGCTCTTCGGCAAGGGCATCAACAACACCGCCGAGCTGCTCGACCTCGCCGAGTCGCAGGGGGTCGTGTCGAAGGCAGGGGCCTGGTTCTCGCTCGGCGACACCAAGCTCGGCTGCGGTCGCGAGAAGGCGATGGAGACGATCGACGGCAGCCCGGAGATCGCCGCGCGCCTGCGCACGCTCATCCGTCCTGATCGGATCGAGCTGTCGCCGCCCGCCGAGGCCTAGGTTTAGCTACGCGTGGGCGTCACGAGGCGCCCGCGCCTTGCCTCGTCGACGATGGAGCCCGACTCGGCCACCAGGCGGCCCCCGGCGTACACGCGCTCCGGCTTGGGCGCGACCTTCTGGCCGACGAAGGGACTCCAGCCCACCCGAGACAACACCTGGGCCGCGGTGAAACGCACCAGCTCCTTCTCCGCGAACACCAGGATGTCGGCGTCGAAGCCCACGTCCAAGTGGCCCTTGTCAGTGAAGCCGAAGATGCGCGCCGGATTCTCGGCGCACAGTTGCACCACCCGTTCCAGGCCGACGCGCCCCTGCTTCACCGCGCCTACGAGCAACGGGAAGATGGTCTCGACGCCGGGCATTCCCGACGGCGCCTGGGCGTAGTCCAACGCCTTTTCTTCGCGCGTGTGGGGCGCGTGGTCGCTGCCGACGGTGTCGATGAGGCCACGCTTGAGCGCCGCCCACATGGCGCGGCGCTCCACCTCCGGCCGGATCGGCGGGTTGACCTTGCCGAAGTTGCCAAGGTCGTTCTCGGTGGAGAGCCAGAGGTGGTGGGGTGACACCTCGGTGGTGATCGGGAGAGCACCCCGGACGGGCTCGAGGACTTCGAACTCCGCCGACGTCGACACGTGACACACATGCACTGGGCGCGGGTAGGCGCGGGTGAGCTCCACCAGCCGCGCCACCGCAGCGCGAGCCGCGTCGGCCGGGCGGCTGTCGTGGTGCGTCGGCGGCGTGCGGCCGGCCCAGACCTCGCGGTACCTCTCGAGCACCCGCTCGTCTTCGGCGTGGACGCCCATGAGCGCCCGCGTTTGTTCGAAGAATCGCACGAGCGTGGCGTCGTCGACCAGGAGGGGGCCCGTCGAGGCGCCCATGAAGACCTTGATGCCGCAAGCCAGGGGGGCGTCGCCCTCGGCGAGTGCCCGGGCCTCGTCGACATTGCTGGCCGCCGCGCCCACCCAGATGCCGAAATCCGCGAGCGAACGTGCCTCGGCCAACGCGCGCTTCTCGGCGAAGTCGCCGCGCGTGAGGGTGGGGGGCCGGGTGTTCGGCATGTCGCACACGGTCGTGACCCCGCCTGACACAGCCGCGCGCGAACCGCTGTGCCAGTCTTCCTTTGCCGGGTGGCCCGGGTCGCGGAAGTGCACGTGGGTGTCGATGAAGCCCGGGACAACGAAGCGACCGATCGCCGAGATCTTCTGCCGCGCCGGGCCGGCGGGTCGCGACCCGATATACACGATTTTTCCATCCTCGACGCAGATGTCGGCTACGCGCCGACCCTTGCCGCTGATGAGCGTGCCGTCTTCGATGACCAGATCGTACACCGAGGATCCCGTCGCGACCGGCAAGGTAACCGATCTGCAAGGCGCGGGCGCGATAAGGCGCGCGGCCGATGATCGACCGCGTACTCTTGTTGGCCGGCCCCCCTTTCGGCCTGGCCCTATTCCGAGGGGTGGAGGCTCGCTTGCGGGCGCTGGCGCCTGGGCTTGCCGTCGAGTGCGACGCCGTTCCTTGCGCCGAGCACCCCCCCTTCGCGCCCGAGGCCGCGGGGGCACTCGTCTTCGCGCACGGGCTGGCCATTCCGGCGGCACTGCGCTCCGGGGCCGCTGCGCTCATCCTGTCGAATGGGCCGATTAGCCGCCTTGACCCTGTAACACGGTCACTAGCTGCGCTCGGTCCCGCGCTCTCCGCGTGCCTGTTCCCCGCGATCGCGCTCCGTTGGCTCCGCTCCTCGGCTGGGCTCCGCCGGGCCGTGGCCAACCCCTACGCGATGGACCACGACACGGTTGCCGCGCTCTGCGGGCCGCCGATCGCCAGCGCCGAGGGTCGTCGCCACGTCGCGGCCTACCTGCGCTGGCTGCCGAGCGCCGTGCCCGGGCCTGTCGCCGAGTGCCCGACCTGGGCGCTCTGGGGCGACGAGGACGGGCTATACCCTACCTCTGAGGCGGATGTCTTCGATGCGCAGGGCGAGGGTGGTCGAGTGGCCTGGCTCCCGGGTGGGCGCTTCGTGCACCCCGAGGAGCTCCCCTGGGCGGTGGCCGACGCGATCCTCGCCCGGGCGAGGGCGCTTGGTGTGCGTGGCGCCGGTGGTGCGCCCGCGACAGGGGTGTCGCGATCGGGCTGGGGCAGCCCCAGTTCCAGCGAGCTGGCGCGTGGAAAAAGTGTGGACAAAGATGTGTAATATTCGAGTGGCCACCCACGTGGCACGCGACTTGCTTCTCCCGTTGCTCGGAGACGCTGTTGCTGGCAGCGGGCAGGCTCACCCCCGTCCGCCCCGCCGCTGGGGGCGCCTGGCATGGAGGCCGGGCGCCCCCGCCCCCGGCGGAGCGCGACCATGAGCGGTCTCGACCTCGAGGCGCTGGCTCGGCGGGTGGAAATCGACCAATCCGTGGTGGAACGGATGGCGCACGCGCGCGACCTCTGGCCCCGATCCACGCTCTCGTTGGTGCAGGGCACGATCCCGCCGATCCCGGAGATCGTCGCCTTCCCCGCCCACGAGGAAGAAGTGCGGGCCGCACTCGACTGGGCGGTAGTGAACCGCGTGGCGGTGGTCCCCTGGGGTGCGGGCAGCGGGGTCTGCGGCGCGGCCGCCGGCATGGCGGGCTCGCTGGTGCTCGACATGAAGCGCATGGCCCGAGTCGGCGAGGTCGACGCGGCGACGGCAACGGTGCGCGTCCAACCCGGGGTTCTTGGCCAGCACTTCGAGGATGCCCTGGAGCGCCAGGGCTGGGCCTCGCGCCACAGCCCCTCGTCGATCTGGTGCTCCACTGTGGGCGGGTGGGCCGCCTCGCGGTCCGCCGGGCAGTTCTCCAGCCGCTACGGCAAGTTTGACGACATGGTGGCGGCCACCCGCGTGGTGGCCCCGGCGCGCACCTACCGCACCGGCCTCTGGTGCGAGGACGTCGACCTGCACCCCTGGGTTCTCGGCAGCGAGGGCGCGCTCGGCGTCATTACCGAGTTGCTGGTGCGCGTGGTCCCGGTGCCGGAGGCGCGGTGGCTGCGCGGCTATCGTTTCCCCTCGGCGGCCTCGGCGTGGACGGCCATGCGGGAGATCATGCAAGCCGAGCTGCACCCGTGCGTGCTGCGCCTCTACGACGCCGTCGACACCCGCGTGGGCGGTCGAGGCAAGGGGGCGCGCCAGTCGGGCGGCGTGCTCAAGGGGCTCACCGGGCTCGTCACCGGCGAGATGAGCCTGCGGCTCCCCTTGTCCCTGCCGCGCCTGCTCAACGCTCTCGCTCGATGGGGGGGCCACGAGTGCGTGCTGGTGGCTGGCTGGGAGGGCGACCCGCGAGTCGTTGATATCCTGTCGCGACACGGCCACGAGATCTTGACGCGGGAGGGCGTCGACCTCGGCGCTGAGCCAGGCGAGCACTGGTACGCCCACCGTCACGACGTCTCCTACAAGCTGTCGCCGATCTTCTCGCGGGGTGCCTTCGCCGACACCATGGAGGTCGCCTGCACCTGGTCGCGCCTGCCCGACCTCGACCGGGCCGTCCGCGCCGCGCTCGGCGAGGAGTGCTTCGTCATGGCGCACTATTCCCACGTCTACCGGGAAGGATGCAGTATCTACTTCACCTTTGCGGGCGTGGGGAGCCTCGACGTGTACGACCGCACCTGGGCGAGGGCCCTCGCGGCCGCGGCCTCGGTGCGGGGCACGGTCGCCCACCATCACGGCGTGGGACAAGCCAAGATGGAGGCCTGCGCGCGTGAGATGGCGGGGATGAGCGCGACCTTTCACGAGCTCAAGCGCGACCTCGACCCTCTCGACATCCTCATTCCCGGGCGACTCTTCCCCGAGATCGACATGCCGAATCCGACCGCCCCGTCCCTCGGGATCGATCCGGTGTCTCAGGTAGCCACCCTCTCGGCCCAAGCGGACGCGACCGAGCGCGACGCGGCCCTGGCCCGGGAGGGCTGGGCGCTGCGCTACCCGACCCAGCTGCCCCTGTCGCGCAGTCTCCATGGGCCTCGGCCCCCGTGGGACGCGCGCATCCTCGGGGCGAGCGTCTTGTCTCAGGGTGGACGACGCACCGTTTTCGTCGACGTCCCGCGCTCGGGCGCCGGGCCCGATCCTCGGGGTAGCTTCCCCGCCCGGGACTACGAGACGGTGACCGTCCCGCTCGTGCGCCTGTCTGACACGGCGCTCACGGTCGACAGCCTGGCCAACGACGTGCGCCCCGCTCGGCGCGTCGGCAGCGGCTGGGAGATCCGCGGTCCCGCCGCGCCGGAACTCGCGAAGCTGTGCCTGCCGCCCGAGGCCGCCTCGTGACGCCCTCGCTCGACACCTGTGCCTACTGCCCGCGCCTCTGCCGCCACGTGTGCCCTGTCGCTGGCGCCACGGCGCGCGAGTCGGCCACCCCGACCGCCATGGCGAGCGTCGCGCGCCTGTTCCACCTCGGCAAGCTCGACGCGGTTACCGCGCTGGCGGGTACCGCCCTGTGCGATGGATGTGGCGCCTGCGAACGTCACTGCCACCATCACGTGCCCTTCCCTTCCCTGTTGCGAGAGTTCCGGGCAGAGCTCGGCGCCCCTGCCCCCGAGGGATCGGGCATCGTGCTGGGGACTGGTCTCCCGGCCGACCTGCCCCGCTTCCGCACCTGCGCTGAGGGTGCCAACGGCGACGACGGCGCGCTGGCCTGCTGCGGGCAACGCGACGGCTTTGCCGAGGCCCAGCCTGAGGCGGCACGCATGATGGCCGAGGCGGTGACACGCCACTTCGAGGGCCAGCGCTTCACCTGTGCCAGCGCGTCGTGCGCGCGATGGCTCGCCCGGCATGGCGCAGACGTCGTCGCGCCGGCGGACACACCACGCCCGTAGGGGGTTCAAGATGCGTACCGACGAGGGCCACGGCGCCCGCAACCGCTCCGAGCGGCTCCTGCTCATCGCGAACCCCCGCGCCGGGGGCGGCCGGGCGGGCGCGAGCCGCGTCCAAATCGAGGCGGCGGCCTCGCGTGCGTTCGAGAACGTGGAGATCGCCTGGACCGAGGCACCTGGGCACGCCACGGAGATCGCGCGGTCCCGGGTTGCGGCTGGCGACGTCGTCGCGGCGCTCGGCGGCGACGGCACCTGCAACGAGGTGGTGAACGGGCTGATGGGCGACACCGGACCTCGCGAGCCGACCGCGATCTTCACCACCATCCCGTTCGGGACCGGCGGCGACCTCGTGAGGAGCCTCGAGATCCCCCGACGGCTGGAAGACGCCCTCTGGGTGGCCGCCACGGGCACCACTGTGCACGTCGATGTGGGCCATGTGGCCTGGGAGAGCGGGGCGACCCGGTGGTTCATCAACGTGGCGGGCGCCGGCGCCAACGCCGAGGTGTGCCAGCGGGTCAACCGCTCCGGCAAGCGGTGGGGCGGCACGCTCACCTTCCTCGGCGCCATCCTCTCCACCGTCCGGGAATTCAAACCCTTGACGACCCAATGGCGCTGGCAAGGGCCCTCCGGAAGCGGGGAGGTTGAAGCACCCACCTTGGCCGCTTTTGTTGCGAATGCGCACTACTGTGGTGCAGGATTGTGGGTTGGCCGCGATGGTTCGATGGCCGACGGGGCATTCGACGTGACCCTGATTCCGCCGCTCTCTTTTGGCCAGGCCCTCATAGCGCTGCCTCACACCCGCACCGGGCGACTCGAAAACGTCCCCGGTGTGGTGCGCTTTCGGGCTGATACCATCGATATGGTAGGGGCATTGCCCATCGAGACGGATGGCGAGCCGCACGGTCCCGGTCCCGCCCGTTTCAGCCTCCGGCGGGGCGCATTGCAGGTGAGGGGCGCCTGGTTGCGACCCCCATTCGCATCTTGAGATTTATAGGTATTTGCGTTTCGGTCAGACGCAAAAAATCCACATTGCGCCGTTGCCATCCGTCAGCAACCCCGGATAAATGAGGCGTCCGTAACGAAAGGACTCTGAGCCTTTCTTACGGGGGGCGTCGCGTTCGCGCGCCCGCGCTCGCCGGGCAGTCCGACCGAGCACGGTCACGAGAATTTGCGCCTTTTGCAGTAAACCCCACTTCAAGCAGTCAGGAGCACACGATGAACAAGGCCGATCTCACCGAGCAGCTCTCCGTCAAGGCCGCGATCCCCAAGATCCGCGCCGCTCAGTACGTCAACATCATGATGGACACGATCCAGGACGCGCTCACCAAGGGCGAGAAGGTCACCATCTCCGACTTCGGCACCTTCACGGTGTCGCAGCGTCGCCAGTTCAAGGGCCACAACCCGAAGAACGGCAAGGTGATCCAGGTCCCGTCGCGCCGCATCCCGGTGTTCCGCGCTGGCAAGGGCCTCAAGGAAGCGTTGAACCCGTAACTGGGTTTTCGAGGGTGCCGGCCAAACGGCCGGCGCTCCGTCGCGGGCAACCGCAGCTTCACCGGTGGGGCCAGAGCCTCGCCGGTGTCGCGTTTTTCGGTGTCCGCGGTCGCTTGACCGGCCCCCCCTCCGGCGCATAGCAACCCCGCGATGATGGATGTCGACACGCCGCCGCCCACGCTGGTCCGCGCGGCCACGGCCCGGTTGCCCTCGCGCTACGGTGATTTCAGCGTCGTCGCCTTCGAGCGGCCCGAAACCGGCGAGGAGTTCGGCGTGGTGGTTCGCGGCAACCTCGAGGGTGCCGAGGCTGTGCCGGTGCGTCTGCACTCCGAGTGTTTCACCGGCGACGTGATGGGTAGCCTCAAGTGCGATTGCCGCGACCAGCTCGAAGCGGCGCTCGCCTTCATCGGCCGCGCCGACAAGGGCGCCGTGGTCTACCTGCCCCAGGAGGGCCGTGGCATCGGCCTGGCGAACAAGATCCGCGCCTACGCCCTGCAAGATCAGGGCATGGACACGGTGGAGGCGAACCTCGCCCTCGGCTTCCCCGACGACCTTCGACGCTACGACGTGGCCGCCGAGATCCTGCGCCAGCTCGGCGCTCGTTCGGTCGTGCTCTTGACCAACAACCCCTCCAAGGTCGCCGGCGTCGTACGCGCGGGCTTGCCGGTCGTGGGACAGATCCCCCTCCGCGCCACGCCCAACGTGCACAACCGCACCTACCTGGACACCAAACGCGCCAAGTCCGGGCACCTGTTGTAGGCCTCGCGTGGCCCGGGATCTTGCCGTTCCTGCCGCGTTCCTCGACAAGACGTTGACACCCGACGGGGGCGGCGGCTAACCTGCCCGCGCGTCGTCACTGGCGCGGAGGTTCTCCCCATGGCCACTCGTCCCATCCTGCCCCTTGTCGGACCGCTGCTCGCCCTCGCGGCCTGCACGCCCGACGAGATCACCACGGTGGCCACGCCGTACCCGGAGATGAAGCTCTCCCAGGACCAACTGGAGTACGGCACGCTCGAGTGGGGGGAAACGCAGGAACGCACGGTGGTGCTCTCCAATGAGGGCTACGTCATCGAGAACGACGTGCTCCGCGGCATGGTGATGGGCGTGGGCTCCCATGAAGACGGCCGCGTCGGCATCGACATCGGTCCCGGCATGGAGGGCAATTTCACCGTCGCCTGGAACGACGACGACATCGAGTGCGATCCGCTCTACACCGCGGCCGGCGGCGCCGGCGATGGCGGCGAGACCTCCCCTGATGCCAAGGCCTCGGACTCCGGCAGTGGCGGTGGCGGCGGCGGTGGCGGCAACGACAGCGACGGCGGCGGCAGCAGCGGGGGCGGCGACTCCGACGGCGGCCCGACCGATACCGGCGATGGCGAAGGCGAGGACTACCTCCTCCTGCTCCCGCCGTCCTGCTCCATCCCCCTCACCATCAAGTTCTCCCCGGCCGACGTGGGTGAGGTCTGGGGCTCCTTGTTGATCGACAGCGTCCAGGCCGCCACCCCGGTCGACGAAAACGGCGAACCGACCGACGATCTGCCCGAGTACCTGCGCGACCCCGTCAACTGGTCGCAGCAAGTGTGGCTGCACGGCGAGGCCGAGCATGGCCAGGGTGCGGTGGTCATTTCGCCGCGCTCCTGGGACTTCGGCTACGTCTACCCGGGGGGCGAGGAAGCCGACCCGGCGCGCATTGCCATCAGCAACGTCGGCACGGGCGACATCACGGTGGGCAGCGCCCTGCTCGCGGAGGATTGCGACACGGCCTTCGCCATCAGCTCCGAGGCCATCGCCAACCGCGTGCTCGCCGCCGGCGAGAGCACGCTCGTCGAGATCACCTACACCCCCGACAGCACCGACGCGGCCTACTGCGAGATGGAGATCACCAGCAACGATCCCGCCAACAGCGCGGTCTCGGTGACCATGAAGGGCAACAGCGGCGCCGACCCCGACAACACGCCGCCAACCGCCGCCGTGCGCTGGCCGGAGCCCGGGTACGAGTACAACAGCCCCCAGCCGCTCGACCTCGAGATCAACGTCTTCGACAAGAACCAGCCTGCCGACTCGCTCACCTGCCGCGTGAAGAGCATGTTGCAGGAGGCGAACATCGCTGACTGCACGCCGGTCGACGCCTCCGGCCACGTGGTGGTGTCGATCCCGCGCGACACGTTCAACACCGGCGTCGACACGCTCACCGTGGTGGTCACCGACGCCGAGGGCATCTCGGCCGAGGCGAGCGTGTCGGTGTTGGTCAACACCGCCTACCCCGACAGCGACGACGACGGCGACGGCTTCGGCATCGAGTCCGAGCCCCCCGACTGCGACGACCACAATCGCGACAGCTACCCCGACGCCGCCGAGGTCTTCGACGGCGACGACAACGACTGCGACGGCGTCACCGACGAGGGCACCGAGGGCTACGACGACGACGGCGACGCCGTCACCGAGTCCGAGGGCGACTGCAACGACTACAACGCCCAGGTGTACCCGGGCGCGCCCGAGCGGGCCGACAGTGTCGACAACGACTGCGACGGTCGCTCCGACGAGACGACGTCGCTCTACGACGACGACGGCGACGGCTTCGCCGAGGTGAACAACGACTGCAACGACGCCGAGGCCGACGTGAGCCCCGCGGCCGAGGAAGTCTGCGACGGCATCGACAACGACTGCGACGGCCTGGAAGACAGCGCCGACGGCTGCGTGTCGACCGACAGCGAGCCGATCGTCGTCGGCACGCCGCGCCCCTCGCAGAACGCCTGCATGGAAGGCGAGAGCATCTCGCTCACCGCCAAGGTCTTCGACGCCGACGGTCAAACCCCGACCTACCAGTGGGGCGACGACAACAACACCGGTGGCTTCGACAACCCCACGGCGCAGACGGTGAACTGGACCTGCCCGCAGCTGGAGGAGGGGATCTCCGGCCGCAACTACACGCTCTACGTGCTCGCAACCGACCCGGACGGGCACCAGGTGTGGGGCTACACGCTGGTGACGGTCTACCCCGACGACCGCGGCCTCTACGATGACTACGAGGTCACCACGGTGACCGAGGGCTCGGGCTGCGGCTGCGGCGGGAGCTCGGACGACAGCGCGGCCGCCGCGAGCGCGGTGGGCCTGCTGGGCGTGGCCGCGATGCTGCGTCGGCGCCGGGGCTAAGCCCAGTCACGGGCGCCCCACGTTTGTCGCACCGGCAGGGGCGCGCCTGCCTCACTCCGGGCCGATTCCCCGCCTCCGGCCGTCCGGCACGCGGATTGCCTGTGCTACCGTAGCCCCATGCGTTCCTCCCGAGGCCAGAGTGCAACCGAGCTGGCGATCGCCTTGCCGATCGTGCTCGGACTCTTGATCGCAGTCGTCGAACTTGGCTTCTGGTTCGGGGGCACGCACTACGCCAACTACGCCGCCTTCGCCGGCGCGCGGGCCCAGCAGGTGGGCGGGAGCCCCGAGTCGGCGGTGAGCGCGCTCCTCGACGGGCGCGCCACGCGCGGGGCCACGGCCAGCGCCGACGGCAGCGGCGTGCGGGTCGACATGCCCTGGGAGGCCGACCTGCCCTTCGTGAGCGGCATCGGCGACCTGTCTTACGACGTGACCGTGGTGGCGGGCCCCGACGAGGAGGGCTACGAGGGTCGGACCGGCATCCGCGCCAACCGCTATGGCGACAACAACTGCCGGGGTGGTTGTTGAACCGGCCCCGCGATCGGCGAGGCGCCGTCGCGATCCTCGTGGCGCTGTGCCTGATGGCGCTGATGCTGGTGGTGGCCTTCTCCACCAACGTGGGCATCGCGGTGAACGACAAGATCCGCATGCAGGAGGCAGCCGACCTCGGCACCTACGCGGTGGCCTACAGCGAGGCGGCCTCGCTCAACGATCTGACGCTGCTCAACCAGCAGATCGCCGAGGAAGCGCAGGCCTGTCGCGAGACCCTCGAGAATGGCGGCATGCCGTGGTCAACCCCGTGCAACTGCGGATCCACCGACCCGCAGGCGGAAATCCAGATGGAGCTCTGCAAGATCCGGATCGACCTCGCCATCGAGGACTTCGTGCGTCGCGCCCAGTACGAGCGTACCGTCACCCCGGCGCTCCGTGCCGGCGTGGCGACGGCCGACGCGAACTTCTCGGGTACCGGAGCGCAAACGAGCTTCTTTGACGACGTGGGCGGCAGCCCGACGGCTCGCGGCACCTACTGGGTCACCTGGTCGACGAGCACCCTGGGCGGAGGCACGACGCCGTCGCTGGCCGAGTTCCGGCAACGCACCGACACCGCGTTCAACTACCAGTTCAACACCTACTGCAACTCCTACTGCGGTTTCTCGGGCACCCTCATCCGCGCTCCGGTGACGATGCCAACTTGGTTCTACAAGTCAAGTCGCGACCCCGACGTGTGGGTGGCTGGCCGTACCTCCGGCACACCCTCCAAACGTTTCCTCGACCTCGACTACAGCTCGAGTGGTCGCGACCGCGGCTACTTCGGCGCCTCGTCCACCGGAGGAGATGACAAACTCTACGCCTACGCGGTGGCCAAGCCTTACGATGGCAGCGTGGGGCCGAGCGAGCTCAACGGCAACCAGGCCAATGGCAACACCAATATTGGGGGCATTTATCTGTCGCGCGGCATCGAGTACCCGAAGCTCTCGATGTACGACGAGTACCGCGCCCGGCTCGCGGGAGTCAACGACAACCTCGCTGGCGACGTGACCCCCGCCGACCTGGTGGGCATCGACGGCGCCCGCGAGGGTCGCGCCTGGGATACCTCGAGGTTCGAGCACTGATGCGTCGCCGGGGCCAGTCGGCGGTGGAGGCGATGATGGTGGTGCCCATCATCGCGATGGCGATCATGGTGATGTACTACCTGTGGAGCGTGGCCTGGGCCGCGCAGAACGCCCACATCCGCGCGCGGGAGTGTGTGCTCCACGACGACCAGTACGTGGCCGCCGACGAGCACTGCAACGCGCCCTTCGCGGGCAGCAACTACACCCGGGCCGACTCCAACAGCTTCAGCTTCTCCGGCGGCGCCAGTGACGAGTCGCTCCCCGTCTTCGGTCGCGCCGACACCATCCGCACCTCGGCGGTCATCACCAGCGAGTGAGGCTGAGGCCCACGGCAACGGCCGTGGGTGCCCTCAGGACGTGGTCGCCGAGCCGGGCGCCTGCCCAACCCTCGGCCAGCAGCCGCGCGCGCTCTCGGGCCGTCCAGCCCCCCTCGGGGCCCACGGCCAGGGCTACGCCCCCAGGCGCGCCGGGGGGCGGCGCGGTGGCCTCGAGATCGCCGAACAGCAGCGGCAGCGTGAGCGTCGACGCCCGCGCGAGCGCCTCGTCGAGCGTGGCCAGCCCCAAGAGCGACACGGGACGTGCGCGGCGGCATTGCCTCGCCGCCGCGAGGGCCACGCGTTCCAGGCGATCGAGCCGCGGCGGGGCGGGCAGGCTTCGCTCAGAGGGGAAGAGCCAGAACTCGCTCGCACCGGCTTCCGTCCCCAGGGTGATCGCCTCCTCGACGAGCGCGGGGCGGGGCATGCCGAGCAATACGATGGCCGTTCGTGGCGCGGGCGACGGCGTTGCCTCACCAATCTCCACGTCCACGCCATGTCGCGACACGGCGCGCAGCACGGCCCTGGCCTGGGACGAGGCGTCAAAGGTCTCCACGACGTCGCCGGGGCCGAGCCTGAGGACATCGCGAACATAGTGCGCCTCCTCGTCGTCGAGGCGGACGAGGCCCGCCACGCACCGAGGGACGAGCACGCGCTTCATGCGACGGCGTACACCAGCGCGACCCAGCCCTCGCGCTCGTCTTGGTCGACCAGCCGTAGCCCCGCCATCGATGCCTCCACCAGGTGGGCGCGGTCGGCGAGGATGCCCGCGAAGGCGAGGTGACCGCTCGCTAACCGGCGCAGCTCAGTCGCCAGCTCGGCAATCACCTCGGCGTAGAGGTTGGCTACGACGAGGTCGTAGGGCCCTTCGAGCCGCGAGAGCGGGCTGTCGTCGAAGCTCGCGGCGAGCTGGTTGACTCCCGCCGCTTCCCGGGCGGCGCGCACCGCGTCGGGGTCGATGTCGGTGCCGTGCGCGCGCATGCCGAGGTGGGCGGCCGCCAGGGCCAGGATGCCGGAGCCGCAGCCCACGTCGAGGCAGGACTGCCCGGGCACGGCAAGCCGGTCGATGGCGGCGAGGCAGGCGCGGGTGGTGACGTGGTCGCCGGTGCCGAAGGCGTTGCCCGGCTCGATCACCACGGCGCCGGGCACCTCGTGCCAGGGCGCGGCGACCACCAGTCTCTCCGACACGTGGACCGGCTGGAAGTGTCTCTTCCAGCCCTCGTTCCAGTCGGTGTCCACCACCTCTTCCCAGGCCGGTTCGCGTCCCCCGAGGGCGGTGCGCACCGCGGCCTCCGCTGGGCGCCGCTCGAACCAGGCGCGGAGCAGCACCACCGCCGGTGGACGCGGCGCGCGTCCCTTGTCCCAGGGCTGCTTGTACCGAAGCACCGTGCCGGTGGGCACGTCTTCCTGGAGGCCCGTGGCGCCGAGGTCGAGGAGGGCCTTGCTCACGCGACCCACCTCGGGACGAGGCAGGCTCACCGCGAGCGCGTGCCAGCCCACCCGGGGCCTACTCGTGCTCGACGGGCGCGGGCTCGGACGGCGCGGGGAGGGGCTGCCCCGCGCGAGCGGCGGCGAGGAGAGCGTTGACGCCGGCGGTGTCGCTCGGGCCGATCTTGAGTCGCACCCACTGGTCGCCGTGCGTGCCGAGGAGGAACACCGACGGGGTGCCCTCGATGCCCGCGGTGCCCCCGGCCTCGACGTCGGCCTTCACCGCGTCGATCGACGCCGGGTTCTGCAAACACGCATCGAAACTACCAAGTTCGATACCCTGTTTCTCGGCCATGAAACGGATGTCGGAGGGGGCGAGGTACTTCTGGTTCTTGAACATCGCGTCGGAGAGTTCCCAGAAACGGCCCTGCAAGCGGGCACACTCCGCAGAAGCCGCCGCGTTGCAGGCGAACTGGTGGCCTTCGAAGGGCACGAATCGGTTGCAGGCCTGGGCGATCGGGTAGTGCTTGAACAGGAGCTTCACGTCCTTGTTCTCGGCCACGATGGCCTTGAGCACCGGCGCCATCAGCGCGCAGTGCGGGCACTCGTAGTCGGCCCACTCCACCAGGGTGAACCGGGCCGCCGGGTCGCCCTTCACGGGCTCGGTGCCGTCGAGCTCGATGCGCCCCACCGGCTTCTCGTAGAGCACCGCGAAGTCGAAGCCTCCTTCAGCGGTGACAGCGGGCGCCGAGGCCTGTCGCGACACGAGCACCCCCACGATGAACACCAGCATGCCCACCACGAGGGTGGGTCCGGCGTGGTCGGCGAGGCCCTTGCCGACGAGGTCGCCCAGCTGGCCCCCGGCCTTCTTGGTGAGCGCATAGCCACAGCCGAGGAGCGTGGCGTTGAGCACCCAGGTGAGGGCGCAGAAGATGCAGATGGCGCCCTCGTTGTACGAGGCCCAGGCGAGGAAGATGTCGTAGCCGACGGCCATCACGCCACCCATGAGGATGAGCGAGGCCGCGCTCGCGCCCTTGCTGCCGCGCACGGCGTAGCCCAGGAAGGCCATCGCCGCGTAGAAACCGAGCCCGTAGAGCGCAATGGGGACGCCGCCGAGCTCGCTGTGCTCGGAGGTGTTGATCTTGTCGCAGTTGATCACGCTCGACACGTTGCACAGCGACTCGCCGCCGCTCTTGGCCACGAAGTGCTGCGTGGTGAGGTACACCGCGGACAGTGCTCCCGCGCCGGCGGCCGACAGGACCCCCAGCGCGGCGTCGCGAATGGCCACCGCGATGACGATGGCCGCGACGAGCACCGCCCCGCCGATGAGCGCGGGGGCGGGCAGGCTCCCCACGCCGTCGGCGGCTTGGGCGGCGGGGACGAGGGCCAGGAGCAGCGTTCCAATGTGCATGGCGTCGCGCGACTAACCGTTCCGCAGGCCGGGAGTCGCCTACCCCCGGTTCAGCGCCCGCGCGATCTCCTTCCTGTCTTCCTGGGCCCGGAGGGTATGGCGCTTGTCGTGCTGCTTCTTGCCGCGGCCAACCGCCATTTCTAGCTTGACCTTCGCGCCGTCGAAGTAGAGCCGGAGCGCCACGAGGGTGAGCCCCTTCTCACGCACGATCTCGCGAAAGTGCTCGATCTCGTGCTCGTGGAGCAAGAGCGGGCGGGGACGATCAGGCTCGTGGTTGAACTGGTTGGCCTGTGGGAAGGGCGCGATGTGCGCCTTGAAGAGGAACATCTTGCGTCCCTCGAAACCGACCCAGGCCTCGTTGAGGTGGGCCTCGCCGGCGCGCAGGCTTTTCACCTCGGAGCCGAGAAGGACGAGCCCGGTCTCGGTGAACTCGGAGAGGTCGTAGTCGTGACGGGCCTTGCGATTCTCGCAGATGTTCCGTTTCTCGCCCTTCCTGGGCGCTTTGCCGTGGGCACCCATGGCGGTCTCCGGGCCCGCCGGGGCGGCGAGCGCCGCCGCAGAATGCGCACGGGCGGCGGTGTGGACAAGTCACGTCGTGACAAGTGCGCGTAGATCGGCTATTGTGCCGTCAAGTGAAGCCACTTCTCCATACGCCATCCCTAGCGATAAAAGCGACATAGAGAAAATTTCGCCTGGGCCGTGGATCGTTTTCCCACGAAATGGATTACTCTCCCCATGAGAGGAGGAGTCCCCCGTCCACCCACCGGGCGGGGGCCGCGGCATGCTGGAAGTCCGTTTCAGCCAGCAGCTCACGATGGACCCCCGCGGGCGGGTCACGCTCCCCTCTCGCCTGCGCTCCGCGCTTGAAACTCATCGCATCTCGTCCCTCGTTTTCATCGTCCACGGCAGGCGACTTCGGGCCTATGTGCCCAAGGATTTCGCCGAGCGCGTCGAGGCTCCTCTCCTCGCCGACGACGCCTTCGATCCCTACCAGGACGAGAAGCAGCTCCTCCGCCTCGGCAGTGCCTCGGAGGTCGACGTCGACAAGCAAGGGCGGCTGGTGATCCCGCCCGAGCTGCGCGAGCTGGTGAGCCTCGGCGAAGACATCACGATGGTGTCGATGCTCGACCGGATCGAGGTGTGGAACAGCGCTGATTTCAAGCAGGCATTTTCGCAGGCCCAGCGACGTACGGACGCCCTCGGTGGCTACGGCAGCACGGGAGGGGGGAGTGGATGAGCACCTTCCCGTTCTCCTCGACGATGTCCTGGCGCTCCTCGCGGTGCGTCCCAGCGGCTTCTACGTCGACGGCACGCTCGGCATGGGGGGTCATTCCTCGGCGATCCTCGCGGCTGGCGGCCGACTGCTCGCTTCGGATCGCGACGCCTTCGCGCTCGCGCGCGCCCGTGAGCGCATCGCGAGTGCGCACCCCGGGGCGAGCGTGGAGCTGCATCACGCGCCCTTCAGCCAGCTCCCGGCGCTGCTCGATGGGCGTCGTCCCGACGGGATCCTCCTCGACCTCGGCGTGTCGTCGCCGCAACTCGACCGACCGGAGCGCGGCTTCTCTTTCCGCGCCGATGGACCGGTCGATCTGCGCATGGATCCGTCGAGCGGCGAGCCCGCCAGCGCCTGGCTCGACCGCGTGCCGGAGGCCGAGCTGGTACGCGTGCTCTTCGAGTACGGCGAGGAGCGGCACGCGAGGCGGGTGGCTCGGGCGATCCTCGCAGCGCGTCCCTTGCGCGGTACCCTCCACCTCGCCGAGGTGGTGGCCGGCGTCGTGCCGCGTGACGGCCGAATCCATCCGGCCACCCGTACTTTCCAGGCACTTCGCATCGTCATCAATGATGAGCTCGGCGAGCTCGATCGGGCACTCGAGTCGCTCCCCGGCTGCCTCGCCCCCGGTGGGAGGCTCGTCGTGATCAGTTTCCACTCGTTGGAAGACCGCCGGGTGAAGGATCGTTTCCGCGATCTGGCCGGCTTCGACGCGCCCCGCGACCTCTTCGGCAGCCCCATCGTAGAGCCCGCCTACCGCCTGGTCGAGCGCCGAGCCCGCAAGGGCGAGAGCGACCCCAACCCCCGCGCCCGTTCCGCCCGTCTCCGAGCCCTGGAGCGCCTGCCATGAGCACCACCACCCGCCGCCTCGACCTCGCCGCCTTCCAGTCCTCGGTGCAGAACAGCGCGCCCGAGCTGCGCATCCTCATGCGCTTCATGGGCACCCTGGTGTGGGTGACGGCCGCGCTCGCCGTGTACCTGTGGACGCGGATGGAGGTGCGGGAAACCTCCCGCATGCTGGACATCGAGCGTGCGGCCCTCGAGGAGCAGCTCACCCTGCGCGACCGCCTCTCGGTGGAGCGCACCATGCTGCGTAGCCCCGGTCGACTTGGCGCCGTGGCCCTGTCGGAGAACCTGGTCGCCCCGGCGCGTGTCATCGACGTGGTGGTCGGCCCGTGAAGTCCATTCGCCCGCATGGCAAGCGCACCCCTGCCAAGCGCGGTGCGGGCCGCGGCCTGCCCGGGCGTTCCTGGTTCGACCGTCCGCGCCGCGTGGAGCCCCACGCCGACGCCGAGCTGCTCGCCGCCACGCGGGTTCGCGCCCGCCTCGCCGCGTGGGGGCTGTGCGTCGCGCTGGTGCTCTTGTGCGTGCGCGCGGGCTGGGTCATGGGCGTGCCCGATGAGCGCCTCGAGGAGCGTGGGCGGGAGCAGTTTCGCGCGTCGGTGGAGGTGCGTGGGCGCCGTGGCAACCTCTACGACCGCCACGGCCGCGTGCTCGCCGCCACCACCAACCTGCCCTCGCTCTACGCCAACCCCGCCAAGCTCAGCGACGCCGAGGTGGAGAGCCGCGTGGCGGCGATCGTCGCGCTCACCGGCAAGACGGAAACCTGGGTGCGCAGTCGTTTCGCCGCGCGTGGCGACGGGAAGAAGGCACGCGAGGTGAAGCTTGGCGACTCGCTCGCGCCGGTCGAGGCCAAGGCGATCGTCCAGGGCCTGGGTCGCGACCAGATGTGGCTCGTCGAGGAGCCGGTGCGCGTGTACCCGGGCCGCGACCTCGCCGCGCCGCTCATCGGCTTCACCGACGTCTTCGACGAGGGTGCGGCGGGCATCGAGAAGGTGCTCGACAAGGAGCTGGCGGGCGAGACCGTGCGCCTCTTGCAGGAGCGCGACCGCAAGGGGCGGGCGATCGACGGCGGCCTCGACGATGCCGACGTGGCCAACGCCGGGCACTCAGTGATGCTCACCCTCGACGCCTCGATCCAGTTCGCCACCGAGCGCGCGCTCGACGGTGCGATGGCCGCCAGCCAGCCCGTGGCGGCGATGGCGGTGGTGATGGACGTGAAGACCGGCGCGATCCTCGCCATCGGCAGCCGTCCCTCGGGCAACCCCAACGACGGCGCCGCCCGCGCACAGGCCGATCTCTTCAAGAATCGCCCAGCAATGGACCAGATTGAACCTGGGTCAGTCTTCAAACCCTTCGTGGCCGCGGCAGCCATCGAGGAGGGCCTGGTCACCGCTGACACGATGATCGACTGCGAGCTGGGCCACATGGCCATCGGTCCCGCCGTGATCAAGGACGACCACCCCAAGGGGGTCATCTCCGTGCACGAGGTGATCAAGTTCTCCTCGAATATCGGCGCGGCAAAGCTGGCGATGCAGTACCTCGGGGCCGAGAAGACGCTCACCTACTTGAAGGCGTTCGGCTTCGGACGGTCCACCGGCCTCGGCCTCCCCGGGGAGTGGCGTGGCACCCTGCGCAGGGCCGACAACATCAAGCCCATCGAGCTCGCCACCACCGCCTTCGGGCAGGGCGTCACCGCCTCGCCGATCCAGCTCGTCAGCGGCGTGGCCACGCTCGCCAACGGGGGCGTCCGGATGCACCCGCGCCTCGTCGAGGCGATCCTCGATCGCAATGGCCAGGTGGAGCTGCCCCGCGAGCCCCGTGAAGACGTGCGGGTGATCTCCGAGGAGACCGCCCACGCGATGGCGTTGATGATGGAGTCGGTCACGCTGGAGGGCGGCACGGGCACGCGTGCCCGGGTTCCCGGCTACCGCGTTGCCGGAAAAACCGGCACCGCCCAGAAGGTGGCCAACGGCGTGTATAGCGCCGACCGAATCTCCTCTTTTGTCGGGTTCTTGCCGGCCGACCGACCGGAGATCGCCATCGCCGTCGCGGTGGACAGCCCCACCGTGGGCAGCAAGTACGGCGGCATCGTCGCGGCCCCGGTCTTCTCCGAGATCGGCGCCTTCTCCATGCGCTATCTCGGCATCGCCCCCGACCCCACCGAGCAAGCGCCTGAGCCCCTGGTCGTGGACGCCGCCTCCGTCGAGGTGCGCGCCGATGGCCAGGGCAGGTGGATCCTGCCTGATCTCTCGGGCCGCACCCTGCGCGCCGCCGTCACCGCGATCGAGCCGGCCGGACTCGACATCGCGGTGGAGGGCTCTGGCCGTCTCGTGGCCCAGTCGCCCCCCGCCGGCGCCGCCGTCGTGCCGGGCGACCCCGTCGTTCTCAGCTTCAACTAGATCTTTTCCACCTCCGCACGCTTCCCGGGCGGCTCCGCCAAAACGTGGACAGCAACAGGGCTCCCCGCCCCGTTGCGCGGTCCCCGCGCGGGCCTCACTCCCCCGGTGTTCCCCGGTCGATCCCCTCGACCAGCACCTCGGGCCCGTGGCCGAACCGATCCGCCGCCGACTCTCTCATCCTGATGCAGGGTGGCGCCGTCCGGGAAGCTCCCTCCACCCGTCCCACCTCCCTCCCGCCTTCATGACCATCACCGACCTTCTCGCCGCTGTCCCCGGCAGTGTGCTCCTCCGTGGGCAAGGCGACCGCGAGGTTGGCGCCGTCCGCGACTCCGATGCGGAAGTCGCGGGCGGCGACCTTTTTGTTGCCGTCCGCGGCGCGCGCGTCGACATGCACGACCGCTTGATGGGCCTCGCCCACGCCGGCGCCCTCGTGGTGGATCGCGAGTGTCAGCTACCAGGCGGCCCCGCCGTCATCCGGGTGGACGACACCCGCCGCGCGCTGCCCCATCTCTGCGCCCGCGCGCTCGGCAACCCCGGAGCGCAGTTGCCCGTGGTGGCCGTCACTGGCACCAACGGCAAGACATCCACGACCTTTCTCGTGGCCGCGATGGCCCGCGCCGCTGGCCTTCGCGCGGGCATCATCGGGACCACTGGGCACTTCGTCGATGACGAACGGCTCGAGTCCACCCACACCACCCCCACCGCGCCGGTCACGCAGGCCTTGCTCGCGCGGATGCGCAGCGCCGGCGTGGGCCTGGTGGCCATGGAGGCCTCAAGCATCGGCCTCGCCGCCTATCGCTGCGACGCCATTCCCTTCCGGGCGGCCGGCTTCACGAATCTCACTCGCGATCACCTCGACGTTCACGGCACGATGGCCGCCTACGCCGCCGCCAAGGGCAGGCTCTTCCACGAGCTGCTCCAGGGGACGGCCGTGCTCAACGCCCGCGATCCCGTGTCGCGACAGATGGTGCCGGAAGGCCACACCACCTGGTGGTTCCACGGCGACGATCTCTCCGCGAGCGCGGTGCAACTCACCGCCACCGGCACTCGCGCGCTCTTCCACACGCCCCACGGCGACTTCGACGGCGGCATGAAGCTCGTCGGCGCCCACAACATCGACAACGCGCTCGCCGCCCTCGGACTGGCCCTCGCGGCCGGCATCCCGCTCGACGCCTGCGCGCGGGGACTCGCCGAGCTTCCCGCCGTCCCCGGGCGGCTGGAGGCGGTGCCCAACGCGCGCGGCCTCGCGGTGCTCGTCGATTACGCCCATACCGACGACGCCCTCGCCCGGGTGCTTGCCACGCTGAGGCAGGTCACCGAGGGTCGCATCATCACGGTGTTTGGCTGCGGGGGAGACCGCGACCGCGGCAAGCGACCGCTGATGGGACGTGCCGCCGCCCTCGGGAGCGACGTCGTGGTGGTGACCACCGACAACCCGCGGGGTGAAGACCCGGCCGCCATCGTGGCTGACATCCTTCCGGGGCTCGGGACGGCGCCGCACCGAGTGGTGCTCGACCGTCGCGAGGCCATCGCCGTGGCCGTGGGCCTCGGGCAGCCGGGCGACGTGGTGCTCATCGCGGGCAAGGGCCACGAGCCCTACCAGGAAATCATGGGTGAACGCCTGCCGTTCGACGACCGGGCCGTGGCGCGGGAGGTGCTGTCGTGATCTTCGACGCCGAGCGCATCGCCCTCGCCACCGGGGGACAACTCCTCGCCCCGGGCCCCGCGGGTCCGGTGGGGACCGACTCCCGGCGGGTGGCCCCCGGGTCCTGGTTCGTGGCCTTGACCGGCGACCGCTTCGACGGCCACGACTTCTTGCCTCACGCCGCCGCGGCGGGCTGTGCCGGGGTCATCGTGTCGCGACAACCAGAGCGGTGGGAGCGGGGGCTGGTGCTCGTCCCCGACACGCTCGTGGCCCTGCAAGACCTCGCGCGGGCCGTGCGTCGCGACTTCCCAGGCCCGGTCGTGGGCATCACCGGGAGCGCCGGCAAGACGTCCACTCGAGTCATGGTGGTGGACTGTCTCCGGGCGCTCGGAAAGGTGCACCACACGCAGGGCAACCTCAACAACCACGTGGGATTGCCGCTCACGCTGCTCGCCCTGCCGGTCGACGCGGACGCGATCGTGCTCGAGATGGGCATGAACCACCGGGGCGAGATCGCGCTCCTGGCCGACATCGGCGCCCCCACGGTTCGGCTGGTCACCAACGTGGGCGCGGCCCACGTGGAGGGCTGTGGCAGCATCGAGGGGGTGGCGCTCGCCAAGCAGGAGATCTTCGATGGCGCCCGCGCGGGCGAAGTGGCCTGCGTGAACCTCGACGACCCGCGAATCGCGGCCATGCCCATACCCGACGGGGTGCGCGTGGTCACCTATGGTCGGCATCCGGACGCCACGGTTCGCCTCACCGACGTGGCGGTGGACGGTGAGCGACTGCAGACGCGGCTGCGCATCGACACCCCCGACGGCACCGTGCGCGCCACGCTCGACGTGCCCGGAGCCCATCTTGCTCAGAACGCCGCCGCCGCCGCGGCCGTGGCCTTTGCCCTCCGCGTGCCGGTGGAGGCGCTCGGCCCCGCGCTCAGTGGGTTCGTGCCCGAGGGCATGCGCAACCGGGTGGAACGCATCGGTACCGCTGCCGTGCTCGACGACGCCTACAACGCCAATCCCACCTCGATGGTGGCGGCGATCGAGGCGCTCAGCGTGCTCCCTGGCGAGACGAGCGCGGTGCTCGGCGACCTGCTGGAGCTCGGCGCCGAAGAGGCCAACGGCCACGCGACGGTGCTCGAGGCGGCGCGTGGTTTGCGTCACACGTGGGTGACCGGGCCTCGCATGAGCGCGGCCGCAGCGCAGTTCCCCGGCGTGGTGGTGTTCGCCGACGCTGAGGCGCTCGGCGAGGCGCTGGTCAACCAGGGGGTGGGCGTGTCCGGCGAGGGGGTGAGGCACGCGGTGCTCGTGAAGGGCAGTCGCGGGATGCGGATGGAACGTGTCGTGGAGCGGCTCCGCGCCGCACGGAAGAACTGATGCTCTACCACTTGTTGTTGCCGCTCGGCGGCCCGTTCAACGTGATCCGCTACATCACCTTCCGCAGCGCCTGCGCGATGGTGACAGCCCTGGTGCTCTGCTACGTCGCCTACCCCGCGTTCATCGAGTGGATGCGGAAGAAGAAGATGGAGCAAATCATCCGCGCCGAGGGGCCGAAAGAGCACCTCGAGAACAAGGTGGGCACGCCCACGATGGGCGGGGTGGTGATGCTCGGGGGCCTCGCCATCTCCACGCTCTTGTGGGCGCGGCTCGACGAGCCGCTGGCCTGGTTCGTGCTCACCGTGACCCTTGGCTACGGGGTGATCGGCTTCATCGACGACTGGAAGAAGGTGATGGAGCGCTCCAGCGACGGCCTGTCCGGTCGATACAAGATCCTGGGGCAGGTGGTCATCGGCGCCATCGTGTTCGGCGGCGCCTACGCGACCGACCGCATGGACGCGACCTTCCACATCCCCTTCTACAAGCACGCCGTCTTCGACCTCGCCCACCTCTGGGCGGGCGCGCCCACCGTGCTCGGCTGGGCCTACGTGGCCTGGGGCATCTTCGTCCTCACCGGCACCTCCAACGCGGTGAACCTGACAGACGGTCTCGACGGTCTCGCCATCGGTGCCACCATCACCTCCGCCGGCACCTTCGCGGTGCTGGCCTACGTGGCCGGTCACACCGAGTTCGCGGAGTACCTGCGCATCCCCTACGTGGCTGGCGCCGGCGAGGTGGCGATCGTCGCCATGGCGCTCCTCGGCGCGGGCCTCGGTTTTCTCTGGTTCAATTGTTACCCGGCGCAGATCTTCATGGGCGACGTGGGTGCCCTGGCCATCGGCGGCGCGCTCGGCAGCATCGCGGTGCTGGTGAAGCAGGAGATCCTGCTGGCGCTGGTGGGCGGCGTCTTCGTGATGGAAACCTTGTCGGTGATGATCCAGGTCGTGTGGTTCAAGCGCACCGGGAAGCGAGTTTTCCTCATGACGCCGATCCATCACCACTTCGAGAAGGCCGGTTGGGGCGAGCCCAAGATCATTGTTCGTTTCTGGATTATCTCCGGGCTTCTCGCGCTCGTCGCTCTCTCCACGCTGAAGCTGCGGTAGGCCATGGGCGGACACCTGCTCGTGGTGGGCATGGCGCGCAGTGGCGTGGCCGCGGCGAAGCTCGGCTTGCGCAAGGGCTTCCGCGTGGTGTGCACCGACCGTCGGCCCGACGCCCCCCAGGTGGAGGGCTGCGAGCACGTGTACGGCGAGCACCGGGCGGATGACTTCCTCGGCGCCGAGACGATCGTCGTGTCGCCCGGCGTGCCGGCGAGGATGCCACTGTTGCACGCCGCGATCAGCGCCGGCGTGCGTGCGGTGGGTGAACTTGCCTTCGCCGCCTCGTACCTTGACTGTCCGGTTCTCGCCGTGAGCGGCACCAACGGCAAGTCCACCACCACCCACCTGCTCGGCCAACTGATGAACCAGGGGGGTGTGCGCACCTTCACCGGCGGCAACATCGGGCTGCCCTTGTCGGAGGCGGTGGATGGTGGCTTCGAGTGCGCCGCCGTGGAGGTGTCGAGCTACCAGATGGAGTTGCCCGGGGCGTTCCGCCCCCGCGCGGCAGCGATCCTCAACCTCACGCCCGACCACCTCGAGCGCCATGGGACGATGGACAACTACGGTTCGCACAAGTGCCGGATGTTCGCCCGCATGGGACCCGACGATGCGGCCATCGTCCCAGCAGGCGACCCGCGACTGCGACGCCTCGCCGACGCCGAGCCCGGTCGCCGCTTGCTCCTCGGCTCCGCGCCCGGGGTGACCGTCACGGGCGAAACGCTCGAGTTGAATGGCGTGCACGATCCAGGGCCGGTGAGCATCAACGGCTTCACCCTGCCCGGGTCGCACAATCGTGACAACCTCGCCGCCGCCGTGCTCCTCGCCGTGTGTGGCGGCCTGTGGCGACACGACATCGCGGTGGCCTCGTTGCAGGGCCTGCCCCACCGGGTGGAGCTCGTCGGCGAGCGCGATGGCGTGCGC
Source organism: Pseudomonadota bacterium (assembly GCA_005778355.1). Lineage (GTDB taxonomy): Bacteria > Myxococcota_A > UBA796 > UBA796 > SXON01 > SXON01. The sequence continues at coordinate 26,897 of SXON01000110.1, forward strand.
TTCATCGACGACAGCAAAGCCACCAACGTGGAGTCCGCGCTCGCCGCCTACCTCGGCTGGACGGGCCCCTTCGTGGCCTTGCTCGGCGGCCAGGGCAAGGCCGGAGCCAACTACGACGCGCTGGTGGAGCCGCTCCGGCGGGCGCGCGCGGTCATCTGTCTCGGCGCCGAGGGGCCCGCGATCTACGCGGCGCTCCGGCGGGGCGAGGTGCACGCCGTCCTCGTGCCCGGGATGGCCGCCGCCGTGGCGGAGGCCCGAGGGCTCGCTCGGCCCGGCGATGCGGTGATCCTCTCGCCCGCCTGCGCCTCCTTCGACGAGTTCACCGATTTCGAGCACCGCGGCCGCGTGTTCCGCCAGCTCGCGCTAGACTATTGACAGGTCAAGGACTGCCCATGACGAACCCTGCCGCGACCGCTCCTCGCCGCTACGACACTCCGCTGCTCGTGGCCGCCGTCCTGCTCCTCGCCTATGGCCTGGTGATGGTGTGGTCGGCCTCGGCCTTCGTGGCCGCAGAGGAAACCGAGAATCCCTACCACTTCGTGGTGCGCCAACTCATCGCCATTGGCGTGGGCCTCCCCCTCGCCGTGGGCGCGATGCTCCTGCCCTACCGGCAGCTCGATCGCTACGCGACCCATTTCTACATTTTCTCCCTGGCCTTGCTACCCGCCGTGTGGTTGCCCGGCCTCGGGCACAGCGCCAACGGTGCCACTCGCTGGTTTGGCGTGGGAGGTTTCAACTTCCAGCCGGCCGAGCTCGCCAAGTTCGCGGTGCTCGTAGCCCTGGCCTCGTTCCTGCACAAGCGCCGCGCCGAGCTCCACGACTGGAAGAACGTGCTCATCCCCTCGGTGCTGATGGTCGCGGCCCCGCTCGGCTTCATCATCGCCCAGCCCGACTTCGGGAGCACCGCGATCATCGCGCTCCTGTGCGGCGTGATGGTGTTCTTCGCGGGTCTACGCCTGCGATGGATGGTCACCGGCGGCACCGTGCTCACCTCGCTTCTGGGCCTGGTGATGGTGCTCGAGCCCTACCGCCGGGAGCGCCTCACGAGCTTTCTCGACCCGTTCGCGAACTGCGCCGGTTCGGGCTACCAGGTGTGCGAGTCCTTGTTGGCATTGCACCACGGCGGCCTCTGGGGACAGGGCCTGGGTGATGGCGTGGCCAAGCTCTTGTACCTGCCAGAGCCCTACAACGACTTCATCGCGGCGGTGCTCGGCGAGGAGCTCGGCATCCTCGGCTTCGCGGTGCTCACTGGGCTCTATGCCTTCGTGGCCTGGCGTGGCATGGAGATTGCTCGCAATGCCCGCGACATGTTCGGCTCCTTGCTCGCCTCCACCTTCACCGTGATGATCGTGGGACAGGCCTGCCTCAACCTCGGCGTCGTGCTCGGCGTGGTGCCGCCCAAGGGCCTGGTGTTGCCCTTCGTGTCGTACGGTGCCAGCGCGATGATGGTGAACATGGCGGCGATCGGCGTCTTGTTGTCGATCAGCGCCGAGGCCCGCCAGGAGGAGCCCTCCGCGGTTCCGTCTGGGCTGGCGGGGGCCTAGCGTATGTTCCGCGGCAAGTTCCGTCGCATCCACTTCGTCGGCATCGGCGGCTCCGGCATGTCCGGCATCGCCGAGGTGCTCATCACCATGGGCTTTACCGTCACCGGGAGCGACATGAAGCGCTCGGCGGTGGTGGAGCGCCTCTGCAAGCTCGGCGCGGTGGTACACCCGGGGCACGAGGCTGCGAACGTCACCGGCGCCGACGTGGTCGTCCGGTCCACCGCCATTCGGGACGACAACCCGGAGATCGTGGCGGCCCACGCGGGGAAGATCCCCGTCATTCCCCGCGCCGAGATGCTCGCAGAGCTGATGCTCCTGAATTATGGCATCGCCATCGCGGGCACGCACGGCAAGACCCCGCCGACGTCGATGGTGGCGCGGTGCTTGCACTCCGCCGGCCTCGATCCCACCGTGGTGATCGGGGGACGCCTCGACAGCTTTGGTTCCAGCGCGCGCCTCGGCCAGGGCGAGCATCTCGTGGCCGAGGCCGACGAGAGCGATGGCAGCTTCCTCTTGCTCGACCCCACCGTGGCGGTGATCACCAACATCGACCCGGAACACATGGAGCACTGGGGCGAGTTCGATCGGCTCGTCGACGGCTTCGTCAGCTTCGCCAACAAGGTGCCCTTCTACGGCTTTGCCTGCGTGTGTCTCGACCACCCGGTGGTGCAGCGGTGTTTGCCCCGGCTGCGTCGACGGGTGATCACCTACGGTTCCGGTGCGCAGGCCGACTACCGCCTCGATCGGCTGCGTGCCGATGGGCGCAGCCTCACCTTCCGGGCCTGGCGGGGCGACACCGAGCTCGGCGAGATCAACCTGCATCAGCCGGGACGTCACAATGCCTTCAATGCGCTGGCCGCCGTCGCGGTGGGCATTGAGCTCGACCTCAGCTTCGCACAGGTGTCGAAGGGCCTCGAGGGTTTCACAGGGGTGGATCGCCGCTTCTCCCAGCGGGCCGACGTGGGCGGGGTCCTGGTGATCGACGACTACGGGCACCACCCGGTGGAGATCCAGGCCACGCTCTCGGCCGCCGCGGAGGGCTACGAGGGGCGCCGCATCGTGGCGGTTTTCCAGCCGCACCGCTACTCCCGGGTGGCCTCGCTGAAAGATGACTTTTGCCGCGCGTTCAACGCGGCGGCCGTGGTGGTGGTCGTGCCGGTCTACGCGGCCGGCGAGCTGCCCATCGAGGGGGCCACTCAGGAGGCGCTGGTGCAGGGGCTGGTTGACCATGGCCACCGCGGTGTCGTGACCGCGCCCTCGGTCGATGGCGCCGTCGACGTGCTGGAGTCGCTGGTTCGCCCTGGTGACATCGTGATTACCCTCGGCGCCGGCGACGTGAACCGGGCCTGTGGCGCGCTCGCCGATCGCCTCGCCGCGCGCGGCTAGACGATGGGTTGGCCCGGTCGCGAGGAGGAGCCCATCGCCCGGCACGTGCCGCTGCGGGCCTGTCCGGGCGCCTTCGAGCGGTGGGTGGTGGTGGACAGCGAGGAGGAGCTGGTCGCCACGATCCGGGCCGCGCGGGCGGAGAAGTTGCCTGTCCGCGCCGTGTTGCCCTTCGCCGACAGCCTGCCTCCCGAGGGGGGTCTCGGGGGACTGTTCCTCCGGCTCGGTCGCGACTTCGAGGACATTCGTGAGGTCGATGACTTGCTCGATGTCGGCGCGGCCTGCCCGCTCGCCTGTGTCGGCCGTCGGCGCGGCTTCGAGGCCTTGGCTCGTGCCGGGGGCGCGGTGGGCGACGCCGTCGACGAGGGTTGGCTTCGACCCTGGGTGGCGGGCCTGCGGCGGTTCAAGGGACGAGGACTGGAAGACCTCACTGAGCTCGAGCCTGATCCGAAGGCGCTGGTGACGCGCGTTCGATTGCGGCCGGGTGGCAAGCTCCTCCCTGTGCGCGCGGGGACGATGTTTCGCGAGCCCGGCAAGCGTGGCGTGGATTTGCGGGCGCTCCTGTCTCGGGCCGGCGTGTCCGGTGTGCGCCTGCACGGGGCCTCGCTCGCCGACGACGACCCGGCGGTGCTGGTCAACCGAGGCGAGGCCTCGCCTCGGCAGATGCGTTTGCTCGTGGAGGCGGTGCGCGAACGCGTGCACGTGGCCACGGGCGTGGAACTGGAAGTCCGATTGTTGCCCCCGGGACGGGGCGGGAGGTTGTGATGGTTGACAAGTCAAACGCACGCGTGGGCGTGCTCATGGGCGGCATCTCGCCCGAGCGCCCGATCTCGATGAAGTCCGGGGCGGCGGTGTCGCGGGCCCTGCGCGCGCGAGGTTGGACCGTGGTCGATATCGACGTGGGCCGCGATCTGCCGGCACAGTTGCTCGCCAACCGGGTGACGCACGCATGGCTTGCTTTGCACGGCCCGCTCGGGGAAGACGGATGCGTGCAGGGCCTGCTCGAAGTGATGCGGATCCCCTACACGGGGAGCAACGTGCGCGGCAGCGCCATCGCGATGGACAAGATCGCCACCAAGCGATGCCTGCACGACACCGGCATCCCGATGGCGAAGGACCGGACCTGGCGGCGCGGGGAGGAGTTCCCCGAAGGCCTGACGTTTCCGGCGATGGTGAAGACCCCAGAGGGGGGTTCCACGCTCGGCATCCGCAAGGTTCACGACGCGGCCGAGCTCGAGTCCGGCCTCCTGTATTGCCTCGACTTCGCGCAGGAAGTGCTGATTGAGCAGTTCATCGAGGGCTACGAGATCACCGTTGCGGTGCTCGAGGGCACGCCGCTGCCGGTGGTGAAGATCGAGCCGCTCAACGAAATCTTCGACTTCGCGGCCAAGTACGAGAAGGGGAAGACCCGCTACCTGGTGCCGGCGCCCATCCCCGAGTCCGTGGCCGCGCGCGCGCAGGACTACGCCCGCATCGCCTACACGGTGCTCGGCCTCTCGGGCGTGGCCCGCGCCGACTTCATCGTCGACGCCGAGGGCACCCCCTGGTTCCTCGAGATCAACACGCTCCCGGGCATGACGGAAACCTCGCTGTCGCCGATGGCGGCCGGGCAGGTGGGCATGAGCTTCGAAGACCTCGTTGAGCGCCTGCTGCACGGCGCCCGTTGCCACGTGCCCGACTTCGCCAAGAACAAGTAACCGTCGCCTACAAAAAAGTTTTGCTCTTGCCTTGTCAAGAGGAGCGACATCCTGTATCTAGGAGAGGAGTCGATCTCCCTTGTCTCGCTACCTCCGCCCGATCCTGTGGTCTGTAGGTGCCGTCGCGGTGGCGGGGGCGCTGGCGTGGCTCTTGATGGTGTCGCCACACGTGCGCTACCGGCATCTCCGGGTGGTGGGTGCGGAGCGCGCCGAGGCAACGCACTTGCGTCACCTCGCCGATCTCCCACTCGGCGATCCCCTAGTGTTGCTCGACCTCGACCGGGCCGCCTCGGGCGCGGAGCGTCACCCCTGGGTGGCGAGCGTCGAGGTGCGCCGCAGCTTCCCCGACACGGTCGTGCTCCAGGTGCGAGAGCGCGAGCCCGTGGCGATATTACAGTTGGATGGGCTATACCTGGTAGACGCGAGCGGCGAGCCCTTCGTGCGCGCCGTCGCTGGCGACCTCGACCATCCCTACCTCACCGGCGTGTCGCCGAGCCTTGCGGCTGAGCAGCCGGAGGTTGCGCGCCGCGTGGTGCGCGAGGGCCTCGCGTGGCTCGGCGTGCTCCAAGACAAGGGCGGCATTGCCGAGAGCGCCATCTCCGAGCTTCACTTCTCACAGCAATCCGGTTACACCATCATACTCCGCAATGGCGGGGAAGTGCTCCTCGGCTTCGCCGACCGCGAGCGCGCTTCCCGCCTCGCGCAGTTGGCGCGCAATGGGCTCGACCTCAACCGGCCCCACCGCGTCGACCTCGCCTCCGACCGTCTCGCGGTCGTTACCCCTCTCTAGTCCCCCCGCCGTCTCCCTCCCCGCTCCCTCCTCAAACCTCCCCGGCCAAGCCGGACAGCTCCCCGCAGAGGCATCCCATGATTGACATCGTCGAGAACGAACTCGTTGGCGCGCGCATCAAGGTCGTCGGCGTCGGTGGCGGCGGCGGCAACGCCGTCAACCACATGGTCAACTCCGGCCTCACCGGCGTGGAGTTCATCGCGCTGAACACCGACGCGCAAGACCTCAAGCGCTCGCTCGCTGGGCGTCGTTTCCAGCTCGGTGCGCAGCTCACCAAGGGCCTCGGCGCGGGTGCCGACCCCGAGGTGGGTCGCGAGGCGGCCCTGGAAGATCGCGACCGGGTGGCCGAGCTCCTCGCGGGCGCCGACATGGTGTGTGTCACCGCCGGCATGGGTGGC
>SXON01000111.1 GCA_005778355.1 Pseudomonadota bacterium
CTGGACCGACAAGCCGCTTGATCTACGCCGCGAGGCTCTCGACCGGCTGCTCGAAAGGATCACCCTGGATGAGGGCGGCGTCCACGTCCAGTACGCGGTCAAGGACGAGCCACCGTTTCGTCACCAAGCACCCCCCGGCCCGCCAAACACCCCCACATCCCCCACCGAACAATCCGGGTCCAGCACACTGGGGTCCCCGGCGTCGATGAGCGGCGAAGCCGGCGCCAGCGTGTAGTCCCAGTCCATCGGATCCACAGCGGTCGTGTCCAAGAACATCGGGTCAACCGCGATGTTGCCGTCGCTGCCGGTGGGATCCGCGAACGAGAACGCCGTCCCGGCGTTGCCCCAGGTGTCGGTGTACTCGATGTCCCAGTCCGCGTCGGTCGCCCCACACCAGCCGCCGCAGGGGGTGGCGTCGCCTGCGAGCGCGCCCGCGTTCACGAGATTGACCGCCGTCACCGCGTCGCCACCGCCGTCGGCGTAGAAGTTGACCGACGAGTTGCTGGTTGCGGCCCCCACGTTGGCCTCGTTGGCAAACAGGACAGACTGCGTGATGGCCAGCTCCGTCCCTCCCTGGAGGTGCACGCCCACGCCGCCGGCCGCGGCCCCATCGTCGCTCGTGACACAGCGGTTCGCGGCGATGATCACCTGGTCAAAGTCCGCCACCGAGGCCTGTAGATAGGCACCCACGCCGGCGCAGCCCTCCGACACGGCCATCTCGTTGGCCACGATGCGCACCCGCCAGGCGCTCACGGTGCTCGACGCCACCCAGAGTCCGGTGCCCTCGCCCCAGTACGCGTCGGCGGTGTTGTCGTGGATATCCACCAGGCGGAGGGTCGCGCTCCCGTCGTACACCGACACCCCGCCCGCCGCGTTGCCGCTCACGTCGAGGGCCTCCAGGCGCACATCCTCACCGTGATCGACGTACACGCCGGAGCCGCCATACACCGCGCCGTTCGTCAGGGTGAAGCCGCGCAGCTCGACGCCGCTCACGTAGGACATCGTGACCGCCCGGTTGCGCGCGTCGCCATCGATGATGCTCAGGCCTACGCCCGCCCCCTCGAGGATGATGTTGGACCGGTACACCTCGACGTTCTCCTCGTAGGTGCCCGCGTCCACGCAGATCACGTCGCCCTCGACCGACGCCGCGATGGCGTCCTGGATCTCGGGGTAGTCCTCGGGTACCCGGATGGTGACCGTGGGCTGCTCACCGTCGCAGTCGTCGTCCGTCGTGTTGCATGCCCACTCTGGTGCGCCGACGTAGACGTTGTCGTCGGTATCATCGCAGTCCGTGTCGTTGCACACGAAGCCGGGCGGCGCCACGCAGGCGAGGATGGGACCGTCGGGGTTGCCTTGCCCGTCGGTGTCGGCATCCGCGTAGAAGGTGATGCGGTCTACGCTGTTGTCCTCGTTCCCCTCCCCGTCGCAGTCGTGGTCGGTCCCGCCGCAGTACTCGGCGGCCCCGGGGTGGATGTCGTCGCGGGTGTCATCGCAGTCGGTGGCGTCAGCCACCCGGTCGCCCGTGGGGGCGCAGGCGTACTCCACGTCGTCGGGGTTGCCGTAGGTGTCGCCGTCGGCGTCGGCGTGCCAATACAAGCCGTCGCCCACGCCCGCGTCGGCGTCGTCACAATCGATACACTCGGGCACCCCGTCGGTGTCGCCATCGGCGTAGAGCGTGACGCCGTCGCAGTCGTAGTCGGTGGCGTCGGTACAGTCCGTCTCTGCTGCCGCCGGGTTGATCGCCGCGTCGGTGTCGTTGCAGTCGTCCTCGTCCGCCGCGTAGCCGTCGCCGTCCTGATCGTAGTCGGCGTTGCCCGCGCAATCGGCGTCGATCCCGTCGTACCAGTCGTCGGGCGCACCGGGGAAAACGTCGGACCGCGCGTCGTCGCAGTCGTCTCCCCCGAACTGGGCGGCGTCGTACCCGTCGCCATCTTCGTCGCGCCGCACCGCGAGATCGGCGTCGCTGAGCAGGGGGCAGCCGAGGAACCACAGCATCACTTGCATTGACGCGCTCCGCTGGCACAACGGATGGTCCGGGACTGGCCCTCGGCCAGGTTGAGGGTGCTCACGGTCGTGGCGGTGTCGGGCGCAAAGTACACGCGCAGCTCGTAGCTCCCTGCGGGGACATCGCGGGGAAGGCGGAAGTTGCCCCCCGGGCCAACGAGCCAGACGCTCGACACGTCGCCCGCGAGCCCGACGCGCGCCATCCCGGCAGGGACGGGATCAGGCGTGGGCAGGGCGGCGGCGGTGGCTGACGGGGTCGGGTTCGGCGCGGTGCCGACGACGACGGACGCGGCGCCCGAAGACTCGGGACCCGGGACCTCGGGCGCGCGGGACTCGGCACTCGGAACCTCGGATAGTCGGGACTCGGCGCTCGGGGACGCGGCGCTCGGGGACGCGGCGCTCGGGGACGCGGCGCTCGGGGAACGGCTCGCACCCCCCGCGGCTGGCGACGACGGAGCGGGGCCCGGCGATGTCGAGCTCGTTGTCGGCATCGATCCCGATGGCGATGGCGATGTCGGTGTCGATGTCGAGGTCGTCGCCACCGCAGGCGACGCCGACGCCGCCACCTCAGGCGCGCTCAAGTCGTCCGCCAGCACGACCTCGTCTCGCCCCGCCCCATCACGACTCGACCACCACCACGCTCCCGCAGCGAGCCCCGCCACCGCCACCAGCGCCACGCCGACCCAGATCCGGCCACCTCGAGCCTCGACCGGGGTGGGAATCACCCGGACCGGGGTGTCAGACGGCGACGCGACACCCGATGCGCTGGGCGCCGGCATGCCAACGGTCCGTTTGGCCGTGGCCTCCGCCTCCCGGGCCGCCACCACCGGCGTGCCGTCCAGGCTCGGCGACGAGGCCCAGTTCTGCGTTTCTCCGCCCGCGGAGACCGCCGCGAAGGGGGTGGGCGGCGCCGGGTCGGGCCCGGCCGAGGGTGCTAGCGCTACGGCCTTCTGCACCGGCGCCGCTGCCGCCCGGACGAGCGCGATCTGCTCCGGGGGCCAGGGGCCGGTGGCGGAGCGCGGCACCGCGAAGTCGCCGCCGGCACGCCAGGTGTGGAGCAGCGTGGCGCAATCAGGGATGCGCACGTCGCGGTTGGACTGCAAGGCCCCCACGATCGCCCGCTCCATGCCTTCCGGCAGGTCGGGACGGAGCGAACGCGGCGGAGGGTACTTGCCCGCGTCGATCGCGGCGAAGAGCTGGATAACGTCGGTCTGGTCGAAGGGGCGCCGACCACAGGCTAGCTCGTAGAGGATCACGCCGAGCGAGAAGATGTCGGTGCGGGTGTCGACGTTGCGCGTGTCGCGGATTTGCTCGGGAGACATGTACGCGGGCGTGCCCATCAGCGCCCCGGTGCTGGTTTGCACCAGGCGGTCTTCGGCGCTGGACTCCACCACCTTGGCGAGCCCGAAATCGGCCACCTTCGGCACGACGCCGCGCGGCCCGGTCTCGAGCAGCACGTTGCCCGGCTTCAGGTCGCGATGCACGAGGCCGCGGGCGTGCGCCGCACCCACCCCATCGAGCAAGGCCCCAGCTAGGTCGTCGCACTGCTCGAGCGCCAGTTTGTATCGCGACGTCACCGCGCCAAGAGTGGGACCATCCACCCACTCCATCACAAGGCCCGGCAGGTCGCCCACCTGGACGACATCGAAAACGCGCACCACGTTGGGATGCACCAGCGAGGCCTGGATGCGCCCTTCCTGCACCAGCCGCTGGCGCACGGTGGCGTCCGGGACCATGAGGATCTTGATGGCGCAGGGCGTGCCGAGCTGGGCGTGGTGGGCGCGGTACACCACCGCCATCCCCCCTCGACCGATCACCGCGTCGAGCACGTAGCGGTCGACCACGGTCCCGGGGCCCACCGCGATCAACGCCGGAACTCCGGCAAGACACCGCCCACCCCGAGGCCCACGCCGAGCGCCAGGGCCCCGCCGGAGGCCACCGTGAACGCCAGCGCCTGGGCCTGCAAACCTTCCAGGCCCGTGGCGTCCAGCGAGGTGTCGGTCGGGTCGAGCGCGGCGTCGTGGGCCGACCAGGCAAGGCCGTAGAGCACGCCGGCGCCGAGCACCGCCACGCCCGCCCCCACCAGGAGGGGCACTTGCGACGGGGGTCGATGCGCGTACGCGGGCAGCGGGTCGCCCGGGCGCAGGTAGCTGGTCGACAACGGTGCCCGCGCCTCGTCGATCACCTGGAATACCGTGGCACGTTCATCGGGGAGCTGTCGCGACTCCAGACCATCGAGGAGCAGCGTGCCCGACCGGGGACGAGCAAGCGGCCTGGTGGCCACCTCGACCGTCGGCATGGCCTCGTAGGCCACGCGCAGGGCGTGCGCCGGGTCGAGCAGATCGTCGGGGAAACGGTAGGCGGGATCGGCCACGCGCGCCGCGGCCATCGAGAGCCGGGCCCCGGCCTCGTCGCCCCCGGCGTAGAGGCGGAGCCCCTCCACCCGGTGCACCCTCGCCGCCACCGAGGGCGCCAAGGCACCCCCCAGGCAGGGCAACAAGAGGCGTGCTTCCTCTGCTGCTGCTCGAAAGGCGTCGACGTCGAGGGCCACGTAGGCCGCCTCGGCCGCCCCGAGCCGTTGCTCGAGCTCGGCCGGGGCGTAGCTCGTGGTGCACGCCGCCTCGGCGGGTGACCACGCGGCGAGGAGCGCGAAGGCCGTCAACATGCGTCGTAGGTGCCCTGCCCGATGCGGCGATTCGACCCTATCACCGACGCCCCCCCAGCTCCAAGCCCGACCCGCCTCGCCCGCCCTGTCCCCCAGCCCGCCGGGACCTTGGCTCCCGGCGTCGTGAACCTGGTGGCACGGGGGACGCTGCGGTGGGGGGAGAGCCGCCGCCGAGGCGGGTTATGCACCGGCCTCGGCCCTGCTGGACGAAGCCTGCGGAGTCCGGCAGGTTGGCGGCGGTAGGGGGGCGACACCGGCGAGGTGTCGCCCCCCCCGTTTCTTGATAGCCGCGCGACCCCTTCAACGGAGTCCACATGCAGATCGACAAGTACAAGGTCCTCGTCACCGGCGGCGCCAGCGGCATGGGCAAGCAGTTCACCCTCTCGCTCGCGCGCGACGGCGCCAGCGTCGCCTTCTGCGATGTCAACGCCGAGGCCATCGCCGCCGTCGAGGCCGAGGCCGCCGGCCTCCCCGGCAAGGTGAAGGGCTTCGTGGCCAACGTGGCCAAGGAAGACGACGTGGTGGCCCTCGTCAAGAACGCCGCCGCCGCCCTCGGGGGGCTCAACGGCCTCATCAACAACGCCGGCATCCTGCGTGACGGCCTGCTGGTGAAGCTCGACAAGGAAGGCAAGGTGCAGAAGATGTCGCTCGCCCACTGGCAGGCGGTGATCGACGTCAACCTCACCGGCGTTTTCCTCTGCACCCGCGAGTTCGCGGCCCACTGCATCGAGACGCAGACCCGCCCCGCCACCGTGGTGTCGATCAGCTCAATCAGCCGCCACGGCAACATGGGACAGAGCAACTACTCGGCCGCCAAGGCCGGTATCGTGGCCGACACCAAGCTGTGGGCTGGCGAGCTCGCTCGCTACGGCATCCGCACTGGCGCCATCGCGCCCGGCTTCACCCGCACCCCCATCCTCGAGGCCATGCGCCCCGAGGTGCTGGAGCAGGCGCTCAAGCCCGTGCCGCTGCGTCGCCTCGGCGAGCCCGAGGAAATGTACCTCGCCGCCAAGTTCATCCTCGAGAACGACTACTTCACCGGTCGCGTGGTCGAAGTGGACGGTGGTCTGACGCTGTAGGCAGCACGCTCGAGCCGATCGTTGACGGCCACGCCGACGCCGACCGGCTCGCAACGCTCCGCGTAGATCACCTCGGGGCCCTGGACGTCGAGCGCACGCAGCTCCGCGTAGAGCGCGCGCGCGTAGTCGGCCGGCGCGCGGCGCCTGAGGGCCACGCTGTCGGGCGGCGCGTGGTCCACCAGCACCACGCGGGCCCGGGGGGCGTAGTGGCTCGGCAGCGTGCCCGGCGCGGGCGTGTCACTCGCGGGCGCCAGTTCCTCGCCGAGGGCGAGGCACACCGCGTCGGCGTCGATGGCCCCGGGGCGCAGGATCGAGGGCTGTGGTCGCGACAGGTCGACGATCGTGCTCTCCACGCCCACCCCGCAAGCGCCACCGTCGAGCACGGGGACGGCGAAGGCCTGGAGGACGTGAGCGGCCGTGGTGGGCGAGACCTGGCCGAAACGATTGGCGCTGGGCGCCGCCAGCGGGAAGTCGAGGTGGTCGAGCAGGTCGAGGGCGACGGGGTGGCCGGGGACGCGCACCGCGACCGTGTCGCGCCCCCCGGTCACGACGTCGGGCACCGCGCGACGCGGCAGCACCAGCGTAAGCGGACCAGGCCAGTACACCGCGAGCCTCTCGGCGCGCGCGTCGAAGTGGGCCCAGGGGCGAGGGTCACGCGCGTGCAGAATCAGCGGGTGGTCGGCGGGTCGACCCTTGAGCGCAAAGACGCGACGCACCGCCGCCTCGTCGAGCGCGTTCGCGGCCAGGCCGTAGACGGTCTCGGTGGGGATGGCGACCACCTCGCCCGCGCGGAGGAGGCGAGCGGCGGTCTCGATGTCGACGAGGCCCACTAGTCCTCGGCGGTGGGCAACAAGTCTTCCAGGAAGAAGGCTGATAGCTCCGCCCTTCCGGCGAGGCGACCCTTGCGGTACACCGCCTGCGCCTGTTCACGCGCGGTGCGCTCGCTGGTGCCACGAGCCACCGCGATGTCCTTCATCGACAGCCCGAGTAACAATAGGCGCGCGACCTCTGTTTCCGCAGCCGTGAGCCCCCAGCGACCCATCTGTTCCCGCACCGCCCGCGCCACCGCCTCCGCCCCCGAGCGCGACGCGGCGCGGAAGGCCTCTGCCTCGGCCCGCACGCGGTCGAGCTCCTGGGATCGAGTGGCGGCCTCGTCGCGGGCCTGAGCCGCCGCGAGCCGCGCGCGATCGGCCTCGCCGAGGGCCGCCCGTGCCTCGGCTCGAGCGTCGGCACGCGAGCGCAGCAGGCGAAGCACCGCCACGCCGAGGCCAGCGGCCGCGGTTCCGACCGAGATCGACTCCACGAGCACGTGCGAGAGCTCCGCCCCCGCCGCGATGTCGGCGGTGACATCGGCGCCGATGGCACCGAGCACCACGGCCGACACGCCCAGGGTGGCCCACCACCCGCCGTCCGCCGAGGGACGGGACCCACCCGTCGCCCGGCGGATAGTCGAAGCGCCGCCTGGAGATGACTCTTCGTCCATACCCACGAGGTCGTCCATGCCCCTGCACCCTATCGTCGTCCACTTCCCTATCGCGGGCGCGGTCTTCGCCCTCCCGCTGGTCCTCGGGGTGTTGTGGGCGGTGCGAACCGGTCGACTCCCGCGAAAGACCTGGCTCTTGCCCGGCGCGCTGCAGCTCATCTCGCTATTCGGCGCCTTCGCCTCGCTCGCCTCGGGCGAAGATCTCGAGGAGAGCGCCGAGGACGAGCACGACGAGAGCCAGATCGAGGCGCACGAGGGGCACGCCCAGCGCCTCACCGCCGGCATCGCCGTGGGCACCGTCGCGACGATCGCCGCCGCGTTTGTCCCGGCCGCGGTGACCATCCCGGTGGAGGTGGCTGCCGTCGTCCTCGGCGCGGCCGGCGCTGGCCTCGCCGTCCCGACGGGGCACTCCGGCGGCGAAATGGTGTGGGGCGAGGCAACGCCCAGCGACCCGGCCTTCCCGCGCTACACCGACCGGGGCGACGACAAGTAGACTTGACTGGCCAGCGGGCTGCGCATAGTAGGTCTGCGCTCGCCGGGCGCATAACTCAGCGGCAGAGTACTACCTTCACACGGTAGGAGCCGCAGGTTCAAATCCTGCTGCGCCCACCACTCCAAAGAACCCCCGCGCTCGGCTGGTCCGGGTGCGGGGGTTCGTGCATCTGGCTCGAACGTTACCGACCGGGTACCGCCAGGACGCTGGGCGGCGAGAGCACCGGGATCAGCGGCGAGAGCCGGCTGAAGTCCTTCACGTTCAGCGTGAGCAGCGCGTCGGCGCCGACACGCTCGGCAACGACGAGGTGTAGCGCGTCGAAAATCGCGCCCGATCGGACGCCCACCTGAGCGCAACGTTGCGCTGCCAACGCGTATTCCTCGAGTCGAATCGCCCGAGGAGGATGGGCGCCAACCAGCGCGTCGAGGACTTCGTTCACGGCGGCCGGGTCGAGGCGCTCCGTGAGCGGGAGTCGCGTCAGGACGCTCCAGACCTCGGCGTACGCGTGGACGGCCCAAACCAGCTCGATCTCCCCGCGGTCGCCGGCGTCGAGCCACAGCGAGCCCAGGGCGAACTCCGGGTGGGCCTCGACTAGGCCCGCCACCAGCACCGTGGTGTCGAGCGCGATCCTCATCCTCCCCCCGACTTCGCGATTCGTGCTTCGCGGAGTTCACGGTGATCCGGCACGGGGCCGGTCAACGCCGACCGCACCACCAGCCGACGTCCCCTCGTCGTGACCACAGCACCGCTCGCGGGCCGCAAGTGGATCGTGCCTCCCTGCACATCAACGACGAGCTCGGCGCCGCCGACCAGGGCAAGCTCACGTCGAACGACCGCTGGGATGACGAGGCGACCGGCGGCGTCCATGGTGACGGTGATTGGAGCATCCATGTCCGTATGGTATGCGTATGTGGCAGACGTGACCACGGTGGATCGACCCGGATCCGTTCCCGGGGTACTGACGACGAATGATCACCCTCCTGCTCCTCGGCTGCCTCGACTTGGGCAAGGACACCGGCGCCGACACGCCCGACGACGACTGCGACGAGACCGACCTCTCCGAGGGACGGGTGGTCTACGCCGACGCTGACAACGACGGCTTTGGCGATCCCGCGAGCCCGATGGCCGCCTGCGCCGCAGGCGACCACGCCGTCGACAACGACCTCGACTGCGACGACACCGACAACGACATCAACCCCGATGAAGACGAGCTCTGCAACGAGTTCGACGACGACTGCGACGGCGAGGTCGACGAGGCCGGCGCCGAGGGGGCGCCCGCCTGGTACGACGACAACGACGCGGACGGCTACGGTGAAGAGGCCAGCGAGCGTCGCTTGTGCGCCCAGCCAGCCAACACCATCGCCGTCGGCGGCGATTGCGACGACGCCAACCCGGACGTGTCGCCCGGCGACGTGGAGCTCTGCGACGGCCTCGACAATGACTGCGACGCCGAGGTGGACGAGCCCGACGCCGCCGACGCCCCCACCTGGTTCATCGACAGCGACGGCGACGGCTCCGGCACCACCACGTTCACGGTCGTGCAATGCGACGCGCCGGCGGGCTACGCCGACGACCCCTACGACTGCGACGACACCCTCTCCAACACCTACCCGGGCGCCACCGAGTACTGCGACGGTGCGGACGACGACTGCGACGGCGAGATCGACGAGGACAGCGCCATCGACGCGTCCAACTGGTACGCCGACGCCGACAGCGACGGCTTCGGCGATGGTACCGCCCCCCGCACCGCGTGCAGCCAGCCCGCGGGCCACGTGAGCGACGCAACCGACTGCGATGACACCGACGCTACCGAGTTCCCCGGCGCTGACGAATACTGCGACGGTGACGACGACGACTGCGACGGCGACACCGACGAGAACAGCGCGGTCGACGCGAGCTCCTGGTACCCCGACGACGACGGCGACAGCTATGGCGACGTGCTCAGCGGCGTGACGGCCTGCGACCCGCCCGTGTCCTACATCGCCGACGGCAACGATTGCGACGACACCGACGCCACCGAGTTTCCCGGCGCCGACGAGTACTGCGACGGTGACGACGACGACTGCGATGGCGACACCGACGAGAACAGCGCGGTCGACGCCGTCCTCTTCTACGCCGACAGCGACAGCGACAACTACGGCGACGCGGCGACCAGCACCCGCGCCTGCACGCGGCCGACCGGCTACGTGCTCGACGACACCGACTGCGACGACACCGACAGCGCCACCCATCCAGGCGCCGACGAGTATTGTGGCGGTGGCGATGAGGACTGCGACGGGGAGACCGACGAGAACAGCGCGATGGACGTGGTCGTCTGGTACGGCGACACCGACGGCGACGGCTACGGCGTGAGCGGCACACGCGCCGCCGCGTGCGCCCAGCCCAGCGGCTACGCGGCGGTGAGCGGCGACTGCGACGACGGCGACAGCGGCGTGAGCCCCGGGGCGCTGGAATACTGCGACGGCGAAGACGACGACTGCGACGGCACGACCGACGAGGACGACGCCGTCGACGTGATCACCTGGTACCGCGACAGCGACCGCGACGACTATGGTGTCGCGACCACGACCGACGTTGACTGCGACCGGCCCAGCGGCTTCGCGTCCACCTCGACCGACTGCGACGACGCCGACGCCGACATCAACCCCGGCGAGGCCGAGCTGTGCGACAGCGCCGACGTCGACGAGGACTGCGACGGCCTCAGCGACGACCTTGACCCCGGCGTTTCTGGCGAGAGCAACTGGTACACCGATGGCGACGGCGATGGCTACGGCGCGGGCACCGCCATCATCTCCTGCGACCCCATCGCCGGGCTCGTCTCCACCGGCGGCGATTGCGACGACGGCGCCGCCGACGCCAACCCCGGCGAGACCGAGGTGTGCAACGACGGCATCGACAACGACTGCAGCGGCGACCGCGAGGGCTGCGAGTGGGTGGGCGTGAGCCCGAGCACCGAGGCCACCGCGAGCTTCCTCGGCGACCAGTCGGGGTACTACCTCGGCTACGGCCTCGGCCATGGCGACATGGACGACGACGGCAACGACGACTTGCTCATCTACTGGGCCTGGAGCGAGTACGCGGGCGACAACGCCCGGGGCATCTATGCCTACGACAGAAACGCCAGCGGCACGTCGCTCTCCTCGCTCGACCAGCTCCTGCGCGGCAACACCTCGTCCTGGCGCCCGACCGAGGGCATCGGCACCGGCGACATCGACGGCGACGGCGACGACGACCTGCTCGTGGGCGTCGACAACAGCAGCAATCACTCCGGCGCGTACCTCTTCGAGGGGCCCATCACCTCGACGATGACGATGTCGTCGCCCGACGCGAGCTTCACCTCCACCGGAAGCAGCGAAGACTTCGGCGTGGAGTCGTTGGTCGGGGGTGACATCGACGGTGACGGTCGACTGGAGATCGTGGTGGGCGGCCCGGAGTACGACTACTCGACGAGCACCGGTGTAGGTGGTGTGGCCTGGATCGAGAGCCCCAGCGGCAGCTACACCTCGGCGAGCGCTGGTGCCTTCCTCCGCGGCGGATCGTCCAACGACAACCTCGGCACTGCCCTCGCCTTCGTCGACTTCAATGGCGACGGTGCCGACGAGCTCTTCGCCGGTGCCCCCTACGCGGGCACCTCCGACGTGGGCGTGCTCTACATGTCGAGCGGTGCCTTGGCGACGAGCGGCACCTTCGCGTCGACCGCCGACGCCAACTTCACCAGCAGCAGCTCGCGCGGCTACTACTTCGGCTACGACCTCGACCCCGCCGGCGACATGGACGGCGACGGCTACGACGACCTCGTGGTGGGGGGCTATTCGCTCTCCTTGTCGAGCCGGCGAGGCGGGGCGGTGATCCTCTCTGGCGGGGCCACCCTCCCCTCGGGCACCGACGACTGGTACACCGAGGCCACCGCCCTCATCGGCGGCCCCACCACCTCCACCGGCACCTACTTCGGCTACGCGGTGGCAGCCCCCGGCGACACCGACGGCGACGGCGAGATCGACCTCGTGGTCAGCGCGCCCTACTACGACTACTCGAGCAGTAGCCGTGGCGTGACCTACCTCTTCCTGGGCCCCTTCTCCGGTAGCCTCGACGCCGACGACGCCGCCTGGGCGGTCACCGCGCCGAGCAGCTCCGACAACCTCGGTCGTAGCGTGGTGGGCATCAGAGACCTCGAGGGCGACGGGTTCGCCGACTTCGCGGTTTCTTCCTCGGCCTATAGCTCTAGCCGAGGCGCGGCTTGGTACTTCATGGGGCTCGGGGAGTAGCCAACCCGTCACGGCTTCACGGAAAAACCGTCACGGTTTCTGGCGGGCCACGGGCAAACGGGGCAAAGTCGCGGGCACGTCCCTTGCTGTGGCCGCTCCCGTGACCGAACTCCTCTACAAGCGCGTGCCCGCGCTCGCCTCCCTGCGCAGCTACTCGCTCGACGACCTGCGGGGCGACCTCGTCGGCGGGCTGAGCGTGGCCGCCGTGGCGGTACCGCAGGCGATGGCCTACGCGATGATCGTGGGGCTACCGCCCGAGATCGGGCTGTACACCGCGATCGTCATGACCACGGTGGGTGCGTTGCTCGACTCGTCGAAGCAGCTCATCAACGGCCCCACCAACGCCATCAGCATCGCGCTGCTCGGGGTGGTGGGTCACCTCGAAGATCCCGCCGCGAAGGTGGCCGGCGCGGTCCTCGCCGCGCTGCTCGTCGGCACCTTCCAGCTCGGGATCGCCTTCGCCCGCCTCGGCGACCTCACCCGCTACATCAGCCACTCGGTGGTGGTGGGCTTCACCGCTGGCGCCTCGTTGTTGCTGGTGCTCGACCAGCTGAAGAACCTGCTCGGCCAGAAGGCCGTGGGCGACGTGCACGACCACTTCCTCGTGCGCGTGTTTCGCTCGCTCACCGAGGGGGGGCCCATCCACGGGCCCACGCTGGCGCTGGGCGCGGGCTCCATCGCCGCGGTGCTCGCCATCCGGTGGCTCAAGGCCCGGCTTCGCGTGCCCCTGTTCCCCGAGTTTCTCGTGGTGGTGATCGGGGCCGCCGCCGTCACCGCGCACTACGACCTCGCGTCGCAAGGCGTGAAGGTGGTCGGCACCATTCCCACCGGCATGCCGAGCTTCGCGCTGCCCCACCTCGATGCGGCGTTGATCCGCGAGCTGGCGCCGAGCTGCCTGGCGATTGCCCTCCTCGGCTTGCTCGAAGCGATCTCGATGGCCAAGGGGATCGCCGCGGTCACCCGACAGAAACTAGACTTGAACCAGCAGTGTTACTCCGAGGGCTACGCCAACGTGGCCGGCGCCTTCTTCGGCTGCATGCCCGGCTCCGGATCGCTCACCCGCTCGGCGATCAACCAGCAGGCAGGCGCGCGTACCCAGTGGTCGGGCGTCGTGAGCGCGATTGCCGTCGCGGCGACCATGCTCGCCTTCGCCCCCTACGCCCAGTACATCCCACGGCCTGCCCTGGCCGGCCTGCTCATCGTCACCGCCACCCGGATGGTGAACCTCCACGACCTGCGCTACCACATGCGAGCCTCGAACTTCGACAAGGCGATCGTGCTCACCACCGCGATCAGCGCCTTCGCCATCAGCATCGAGTTCTGCATCCTCATCGGTGTTTTCATGAGCTTCCTGCTCGCGGTGCCGCGGGCGGCGCAGCTGCACCTCACCGAGTTCATCGTCACCGAGGAAGGGCAGGTGCACGAGCGCCTGCCGGAAGACATCCCCTGTCCCCGGGTGCTGGTATTCGGCCTCGAAGGGGAGCTGTTCTTCGGCTCCTCGGTGTCTCTCGAGAACCACTTCGAGGCCATCGAGGCGCGGATCACGGCGGAAACGCGCGTGGTCATCCTGCGCATGAAGCGCACCCGGGCGCCCGACGCGGTGGGCCTCGCCGCGCTCGAGGGCGCGATCACCCGGATGCAGGCGCGGGGCGTGCGGGTGATCCTCTGCGGCGTGCGTCGCGAGATGTACGACACGATGGACCGCGGGGGGCTGATCCAGAAACACGAGCGCGACGACATCTTCCTCGAGGAGGCCGTGCGCCAGACCAGCACCGCGAAGGCCATCGCCCGGGCCTACGCGACCCTCGACGCGCCCTGTCCCCACTGCGGTCGCGGCGCGGGCAGCGCCGTGCACTACGTGGTGTAGATGGAGCGCGCTCGACTCGCGACGTGGCGGGAGGTGAGCCGTCACCTCGATCTGGGCGAGAGCGTGCCCAACCTCCACGCCATCCTTCGCGAGGCCACCGGGGCCCGCTGGATGCTGGTTCGTCGCTGGGACGACGAGCAAGGATCACTCAGGACGGTCGGCGCCTCCGGCGC
>SXON01000112.1 GCA_005778355.1 Pseudomonadota bacterium
CCATCCCGACCACTGATCTGAAGGCCCGCCAGAATCGTTAGATTCGACGGGCCTTCTTCAGTGTTCGGCCTGCGGGGCTATCGAACTCCTGGTTCTACGGCAGCCGCGGGAGCACCTCGGTGGCAACCCATGCGGCGGCTTCATCCACGTCGTAGGAGAAGCCCGGTGCCAGGAGCGGCACGATGTCCGTCCGGAAGTCGCGGTCTCCCAGCTTCGCTAGCAGGTTCGCCTCAAACTCCGCTCGGCTCACCCGGATGCCCTGCGCCTCGGCGTATGCCCGGAAGGCCTTGACAACGCAGTCGAGGTCGACGCCACCGCCGACGCCGACACGGTGGAGATCGAACAGGTCCCGACCCTTACGCCGCTGGTAGAGGGCGCGGAGCTTCGTACCGAGCAACTCGTCGAGGCGAAAGGTCGGGACGGAGGCCTCGCCGGTGAACCACCGGCTGTCCACACGGAACCTCGTCGGGACGACTCCATGCACGGCGAAGTGCTCCCGGGTGTTCGCCTCCACCTTCAGGCGCATCCGACGGCTCGGCGGCGCCTCTGTCGCAAACCTCCAGGTCGCCCGCACGCTGTGCTCCCGGTGCTCGTAGGTGTGCCCGCCGAGCCAGGGGTCGAGGCGCGCACGAAGCGCATCGAAGAACGGTCGAGTCGGGCCGGCGACGACCTGCACGAGATCGATGTCCTCCGAGTAGCGGAGGGGCGCGGCGAGGGAGAGCTTGTTGAGCGCGGTACCCCCGCGCATGGCGAAGTGGCCGCCGATGTGGTCGTCGGAGAACAGCTCCACGATCGCGCGAGAGAGGACGAGGTCCTGCTCCACCTGCCCGTCGTCCGGCCAGGGGGCGACGGCACGCCACGCGGTGATGTGTGCGCGGGGGATCACTCGTCCTCCACGATTTCGGTGTTGGCGATCACGCCCCAACGAGGGTCGGCTCCCAATCCGCGGTCGGGGACGTGCGGCCGTAGCGCGGCGGGGAACAGCGGGCCGGCGGCCAGCGCCCGCGCAAGGGGCTCGGCGCGGTCCTGCGCGCCCAGGTGATCGAGGAGCCAGCCCAGCCGTTGCGCGACCGTTCGCTCGACGCCTTTGGCGGCGTCAACGAGGCGGGCACCGTGGAGGCGCTCCGCGAGCTCGCGCAGGACACCCGCCACGTTCTGCAGGCCCCCGCAGGCGTTGGCGTGGCGAACAAGATCCAGGGCGGTGGCCTCGGGCGTCGAGACCCGGATCGTCCCGGTCGCGGTGTTCATCGTCTCGGTCGGGGAGTGTGCAGCTCGCCCCTGGACGAAGGCCACCCGAATCCGCCCGACCGTCAGCGGCCGGGTGGGCACGTCGGTCACGACCTGGAAGACCTGTGGGGCGTGGTGCGCGGCGCCGTACAGGGCCGCCGCCGAGAGCAGGCCGACGTAGTACGGCTTCCCGAGGTGCGTCATCAGGTCGTCGATGAACCACTCCGCGGGCGGAGCCCCCGTGGCTCGGTACTCCAGCGGGACGATCACGTGGAAGCCCCGGCGCGGGGACACGATGCGCCCGGCCTTCCGCAGGCGGCGGAGGCTCGCGGCGACGGCGATCTCGGTGTTGCCGGTCGCGGCGAGGGCCTCTTCCCGAGTGAAGGTGTAGCGCCCGTGCGTCTGGAGGTCGTCCACCCAGTGGGGGAGCTCCGACGGGTGTGGGCCAGCGGTAGTCATCGCTTGCGGAAGATAACGCACAGCAGTCGTTTCCGTAAGCGATCACTTCAATCCGGCGTCGCCCGTCGCCTCCGCAGAGCGGCCTACCGACGCTGCCTCGGACCCCGGCCACGCGGAGGTTACTCGGCGCCATGCGAATTCGCCTCCTCCTCCTCCTCGCACTTGCTGGCTTGGGATGCGGCGTGCCGTCGGCCGACACCGCAGCCGCCGGCCCGCAGCGCCTCTCGGATCGCCTCACCGACACGACGTGGGCCTGCCGGTGGATCTCGCTCAACGCCCCGCTCAACGACTACCCTTCGGTGACGTCGCGTGTCGAGGTGGACCACACGCTGTCTGCGCATGTCAACCCCTGACCCGGCGGAACCCCGGACACCCAGATGGCCCGGGCGTAGGGCTTGCCGGGTGGGTCACGGGTCGAACAGCGGCGTGATCCGCGCACTGTTCCGGGCGCGGCCCCACGGACCCGGGGGTGGAACGACGATCGTTCATCGATCTCGTGATCGAGCCGCCATCGCGGTGCGCGGCGGCGCGGGCTGGGGCTCGTCACGCCACCGGAAGCACCTGGGCGGCGAGATGGCGGATGGCCGCCTGGCGCTCGCGGGGGTCGACGCGGACGGTGGTGGCGGTGCGCCGAGCGGCGGAGTGGTAGAGTGCCTCCTGTCGCCCCGTCGGCTCCGCTGTGATCACCTCGGCCGCTGCCCGCAACCAGAAGCCCCAGGGCACGGGCCCCTCGCTCTGGAGGGCGCGGTCGACGAAGGCGCGGACGCGGTCCTCGGAACTCCCGTGTCCCGTCCCACGAGTTTTCACCCACCGCGTCCCACTCTCCACCACCGGTAGAACCGGGGAGACGTCACCCGGAGTGGTGTCCCACGCGTGGTGACATGGCGTCGCGACGTGGTCTCGCGCGGCGCTAGAACGGGATGTCGTCGTCGTCCCCCTCGCCGCGCGTGGGCGGCCCTGGCGGCAGCACCTCGTCCCAGCGCGAGACGGGCCAGTCGCCCATGGCCTCGGCCATGCCCTCGCCGTGGACGTGCCACGCGGCGTCGAGGGCGGCGCGGAGCAGCCGGGCGGCGACCAGGGCCTGCTCGCCGGTCCAGCACCTGGGGACGAGCATGCACAGGAGGTCGCGACTCACCCGGCACCGCTGGAGTCGTAGAGCGGGTGCGCGGCGAGCTGCTGGGCCATGAAGTCAGCGGAGATGGTGTCGAGCCCGGCGACGGCGGCCTGCACCATGGCGTGGAGCGCCAGCTGGTTCACTCGCCTCGCGACGCCGCCGCTGGCCTGGAAGAGCTTCCGGACGGCGCCGTCGGCGAGCAGGCCCTCGCGGGCGCCGGCCAGGCGCAGGTGGAAGGCCACGTAGTTCCGCGTGTCCTCGAGGTTGAAGGGCTTGAGCGAGTGGACGAAGGAGAGGCGGGTGTTGAAGGGCTCCAGGGCCGGGTCGCGCAGCGTCCGGAGCAGGGCGTCCGTGCCCGCGACGAGCACGCTGAAACGATCCTCGGCGTCAATCGCATGGTTCGTGAGGCGCCGGACGGTGTCGAGCACCGGGGCCTTCATGCCCTCGGCGTCGTCGATGACGATGACCGGGTGGGGCCCCCGGCCGGGGCCGTGGCTGGCGAGGTGCGCCTGGGCCTGGTCGAAGAGGTCGCTCGCGTGCTGTCGCATCGGGAGCTCCAGCGCGCGATTGAGCGAGCGGAGGAATCCGTTGACGGTCGAGACGCCGTGCGGCAACGCCACGACGCGGCATCGAGACTCGTCGAGCGAGCGGGCGAAGCGACGGGCGGTGATCGACTTCCCGGCCCCGCTGGGGCCGGTGACCAGCGCGATGCCGTGCAGTTCCGACCACATCGTCAGCGCCTGGTAGAGCTCGCGCTGCGCGCGGGAGTCGAACATGTCGTCTTGCGCCATCGTCTTGCGGAAGGGCAGGCGAGCGAGCGCGAAATGGTCGCCGCAGGCGACGGGAGGGAGGCGTCGGCGGAGCCGCCGCGGCGACGAGCCGCGGAGCCGAGTGACCCCGCCCCCGGAGCCGGCCGCGAAGGCCGGCGCGAGGGGGACTGGAGCCGCACGCGGGCGGGCTCGGGCAGGGTGGCGGCGTTGGACGTCACTTGTTCTCCTTGATCTGGCGGTTGACGTGGTCGAGCAGCACCCGGGCGTGGGTGTCGCGGGGGTGGGCGAGGAAGAAGGCGTCGGCGATCTCGCCGGCGGCGACGGGGTCCCAGGGCCCGTGCAGGGCGAGGAGGTCGCGCATGGCGCGCGCGTCGACGACGTCGGGGTGGAGCCGCGCCGCGAGCGCGTCGAAGGCGGCCGCGTCCTGCTCGTCGCGGCGCCGTCGCTCCTCGTCGCGCAGCATCGCGGGGGGGGGGCTCCGCGAACTGCTCGCGTCGCTGGCGCGTGATGTGCCCGAGCCAGTCGACCTTCGCGGCGGCCCGTGCAGGGGCGGCCGGCGCCGGGGGGCGCGGCGACCGCGTGCGGCCGGCGGTGCCGCGACACCACGAGGGGGCGGCAGCGCTCCACGAGCTTGCCGTCGAGCCAGGCCTCGACGGTGGAGCGGTCCTCGGGGTCGTAGCGCACCTCGATCTTGCGACGCGCGAGCCCCGGGCCCACCTGGTACTCGGTGCCGAGGAGCGAGAAGATGCCGGACTTGTCCGGCGTGCGCGGCTCGTTCCAGAGGAAGGCCTCGCGGACGCGGTCCTCGGGCGCCACGCGGATCCCTGCCAGGCGGGAGCGCCACCGGTCGCGGGGCGGCTCGCCGGTCTCGCCGTGGTCCTTGCGATTGTAGCGGTCGGCCCACGCGAGCCAGGCCTCGTTGAGCTCGTCGAGTGTCACGATCCTCGACGCGGGTAATTCCGCGAGGAAGGCAGACGTGATCAACCTGTTGAAAGCTTCTATTTTCCCGTGTCCCATGGGCCGCCGGGGGCGCGTGAAAATGAGCCCGTGCACGCCGAGGCAGGCGACGACGTGGCGCACGTGTCGCGACCGGTACACCGCCCCGTTGTCGAAGTACACCCGCGCGGGGAGGCCGTGCTTCTGGATGGCGCGTCGGAACACGAGCTCCATCGCGGGCAGGTCGCCCTTGAAGGAGAAGCGGCCGTGGAGGCACATCCGCGAGTGGTCGTCGAGGTAATAGTCGTTCCGCGGCTCCACCACCGGCCTTGACGGCGACGGGCTCAACCCCGAGGTCGCCGGTGACACCACCGACATCTGCGACGACACGCGGACCACCGACTACGACTACCCCTCCTGCGAGGGGTTGGCGGAAAACGGCTGTTCCTGGACGCAGTGTCAGGACGACGGCGTGGACTTCGCCATGTCCCTCGTCGCGGCGGCGTCGCAGAGCCTCTGCATCGACGCCGGGAGGGTCTACGCCGTCGGCGGCTCCAACGGAGCGATGTTCACCTGGGAGCTCCGCCAGAACGAGGTAAGCGCCAGGACCTTCCGCGCCATCGCGCCGCTCATCGGGCTCCCGCATCGAGGGTACCTGTGGCCGCCGGGTCGCACGGACGGGATGCCGGTGCTGCTGATCACCGGAACCCGGGACCGGGCCGTCCCCCCGGGCGCCTGGGAGGACGACGCCTCCACCACCACGTCGGACGGCGACGTGTACTACTACACCGGCGCGACCGCGATCACGCGGGTGTGGGCGGGCGCCCTTGGGTGTGACACCGGCGTGGCCGCCGCCCCGGTCGACGTGGGCCTGCCCGACCTCGACTGTCGGAGCTACTGTGACGGGGGCGAGGCCTGGCCTCCGGTGCTGGACTGCCGAGCCGAGATGGGCCACACCTACCTCCTCCGGTGGTCGTGGCCGTTGGTGCTGGACTTCTTCGACCGCCACCCGTAGAACGGCGTGAGCTCGGGCTGCATGTGGTTCACCCTCGTCGTGAGCGCAATGCGCGGCCTTGTCACACCCAGGCCGTCGGCATCATAGAATGGCGCCGAGGCCCCCCAAGCATGACCTGTCGGCGCGCTCCGTCTCCCTTCCTCTCCGCGCACGTCGCCCTGCTCCTCGCCGCCTCCGGCATCGTGGCCTGCTCCACGCCCGATCCGCCGGCCGAGGGGCGCGAACCGGGCGACTGTACCAACCGCGCTGACGACGACGGGGATGGCGCCTTCGACTGTGACGACGACGGGTGCGCGGGCTCGCCGGACTGCGCCGACGACACCGGGGACTCGGACACCGATACCGACACCGACTCGGACACCGACTCGGACACCGACACCGACACCGACACCGACGCCGATTTCGGCGCATTCCGCTGCGAGGCGGTCGAGACGAGCCCTTCGGGCGGCGGGGGGACCATCTACGTGAGCCCGACGGGCAACGACCGCAACGATGGCTCCAGCGAAGCGCAGGCCGTCAAGACGATCGCCGCCGCCCAGGCGCTCGCGGGCGCGGGCGACGTCATCTGGCTCGAGCCGGGCGCCACCTTCGCGGAGTCCGTCTACGTGGGGCCGGGCTGGGGAGACGTCGGACGGGCCGGCGCGCCGGTCGTCTTCAGCTCGTCCGCGTCCGACCCGGCAACGATCGAGGTGGGCCCCGAGGACTACGGATTCTTCATCTACAACGCCGGATACGTCGTCGTGGAGAACCTGATCGTCGTCGGGCCCGGGATGAACCGCACCGCTGTGCAGGGCGTGGCCGCCATGACCGACGGCGGCCGCTTCTCGGAGATCACCTTCCGCAACCTCGACGTCTCGGGGTTCAACGAGGGCATCGTGGTGTGGAGCTGGGAGGACGACGGGGACGGCTTCGACGACGTGTTGATCGAGCAGGTCAGCCTGCACGAGAACCTTCAGGGGGGCGGGAGCTTCTATGGGGCAGGCACCGCCTCCCATCAGGACGTCGTCGTCCGGTGCAGCGAGTTCGCCTACAACCCTGGCGATCCGTCCGTGGCGCGCCCCTCTGGCGACGGCTTCGTTTTCGGCTCCGTGACCAACGGGCTCATCGACGGCTGCATCGCGCACGACAACGGCGGCGATGGCACAAACAACGCCGGTCCCGTGGGGCTCTGGGCGTACAACTCCTCGAACATCACGATCCAGTTCAGCGAGTCGTACGGCAACCTCGCGATGTATCAGGACGGCGACGGCTTCGACCTCGACGTCGGGACGACCAATTCTGTCATCCAGTACTCTTACTCGCACGACAACTTCGGCGCCGGGTACCTGCTCTCCCAGCAGGGCTCGGAGCCGTGGAACAACAACGTCGTCCGGTACAACATCAGCGAGAACGACGCTTGGGGCGGGCGGCTCGGCGCGATCACCTACTACTCGGAAGAGTCGGAGCTCGGGCTCGAGGACTCGTGGGTGTACGGCAACACGGTGTACACGTCGGTGGGCCCAGCGCTCAACCTCACCAGCGCGCCGAACGCCTCCCGCAACTACCTGTTCAACAACATCTTCGTCGTCGATGCCGGGCAGATGCTGGTTTGGGACTGGTCGGGCAGCGCGCCCGCCGGTGTCGTGTACGCCCAAGGCAACCTCTACTGGGCGAGCGGTGCCACCCCCGACTTCCAGGGGTACCCCTCCATCGAGGCCTGGCGAGAGGCCATGGGCCAGGAGACCTTCGAGGGCGGCCCGGTCGGCGTCTTCGCCGATCCGCTCCTGCAGAGCCCGGGCGGCGGCGGCACCCTCGACGATGTCGGCTTGCTCACGACGCTCGACGCCTACCACGTGGCCTCGGGCTCGCCGGCGATCGACGCCGGGCTCGATCCGCTCACGTTCGTTTCCGATCCGGGCGGCGTCGACTTCTTCGGCACCGAGCTCCCGCAGGGCGTGGGCTACGACATCGGGGCGCACGAGGTGCGCTGAGCCGTGATAGCGGCCTAGAAAGCCAACACCCGCTCGCTTTCCCACCCCTGGGGATCGAGCCAGAAAGTTCGATAAGCGTTCGGCATCCCCGACCATAGAGAATGGCATGGCAGAACGCCCGCTTTCGGTTGATGCCGAAGCGGGCGTTCGAGTCTCTGTCCGCCGCGAACCTCCGGTTTTCTGGTTCGAATCCCGTTACCCGTCGGGGTCCGACCACGCCCATTCGGCCGGCTTCCAGACGCCGCGCCGCCCGCGCCGTCGTTGAAGCTCAGGTCGATGAGCGCGCCATCGGCCACGATCACGTCACGGTCACCGTCGCCGTCGAGATCGGCCACGGCGGCCGAGTAGCCGTCGTCATCGAAGGTCGGCACGGCATCCGACCAGCCGCCCGCGCCGTCCGCGAGGAACCACGCCCGCGCGCCGACCACGTCGTCGAGACCGTCGTCATTCATGTCGGCGAGCAGGTTCCACCCACCGCTCTCGCCCGCGCCACGGAGCCAGGTCGTGTCGTCGAAGCGTCCCCCGCCTTCCGCCCGGTGCACGTAGGCCAGCTGCTCGCCGCCGACCGCCGCCACGTCGTCGAGCCCGTCATCGTCCACGTCGCCGGCCCCGAGCTGCGTGAGCCAGCGTTCCATGTTCGGGTTGTACCCAAGGAGCCACGTGGGCCCCGCCGCGCTCCCCAGGAAAACGTGCAGCGACGCACCCTCCTCGTCGACCGAGGTGCCCGTGGCCACCACGTCGTCGATCCCGTCGCCGTCCGCGTCGAGAACCACCACGTCGGCGAAGCCCCAGGCCCAGTAGGTCCACAGGCCCACCACGATGCTGGACGCGAAGTCACCGCCGCCATCGTTGACGAACCAGACGAGATCGAAGCGGCTAAAAGCCCCGGCCACGAGGTCCTGGTCACCGTCGTCGTCGAGGTCGCCCGCCGCCAAGCCATAGGCGCCGGTCACGGTCTCCGAGGCCCAGGGCGACCAGCCGCCCGCCCCATCGTTCGCCCAGGTTTCGAGCGTGTCGCCGCCCACCCAGGCCGCGAGGTCGACGTCACCGTCCGCGTCGAGATCGGCCGTCACCACCTCGGACGCCTCCGCGGAAGGCGCCAGCGTCGTTGCCGAGAAGGAGACGCCACCGTTCCGGAGCACCACGAGGGCGGGATCAGCACACGCCACGATCACGTCGGCGAGACCGTCGCCGTCGACATCATCGACAGCGAGCTCGCTGGGCGTCGCGCAGCCCGTCGCCGTCCTGGTGCCCACGGGCGCGAAGGTGCCGTCGGCATTGCCCGTGTGCACGACAACGTCGCCCAGCGACTCCACGTAGACGAGATCGACCTCCGCGTCGCCATCGAGGTCGGCGAGGCCAGCGGACAGCGCGCGGCTACCTATCGACAGCTGGTCGCTTCGCGTGAACGCCCCGTCGCCGTGCCCCAGCCAGGCATCGACCTGGCCCTCTGCGGGGACGACGAGGTCCAGGCGTCCATCCGCGTTCAAATCCGCGAGCAGCGGCGCGCCCGGGTCGGCGCCCACGGTGTCGCGAAAGTAGCCCTCTTCGAGGCCGCTGAGGCAGCCCGCCTCGTACGGAGCCGGCGGGGGCGTGCCGGAGTCAGCGCCGGAATCCATGGCGGTGTCGACGTTGCCCGTGCCGCTGGTGTCAACGCTGGTGTCGGCCTCGACGACGCTGTCCGCGGTGGACTCTGCCGGTGTGCCCGCCGTGTCCCGCCCCTTCGACACCGGGTCGGGCGCGCCGCCACACGCGGCGGTGAGAGCGAGGAAGGCAGCCAACATCGTGGGATCGTAGCCGACGACGCCGACTGACAACGTAGGCCAACCCGCCGATCAACGTGACTGGGCGTCGCCAGGCGCCCGCCGGCGCCCGTGGCCGCCGAGGGACGGCGCGAATACTCGACACCCGGTGCCCCCCGCCCTGCCCCTCCCCAGCCTCGTTGCCCGCGCGAGCGGTGGTCGGCTCGAAGCCCTTGAATAAGGCCGCCCTCGGCGTTGCCGCCATCCTCCTCTACACCACCGCCTGCCGCGTGGCGTGGACACAACTCAACCAGGGCGTGCACTTCACCTCGGACGACGCGGCGCTCTACCACCTGAGCCTCTGGTGCGAGGCCGCGATTGCGTCGGGACGCAACTCTCTCTGGGGTACGACGCCGCAGTTCGGTGCGCCCTACCCGACGCTCACGGGGAGCGTCTCCGCGCTCGGCTACCGCTTCATCGGGCACGGGCCGGTCGAGGCGATGTTGTCGATGTTGCCCTGGTACCTGCTCGCCGACCTCGCCGCGGTGGTGAGCGCCTGGCGCCTACGGGGGCCGGGGGCCGCCCTCGTCGCGGCGGCGGTCACGCCGCTGGTCACGATGCACGAGAGCACCCGCGGCAACCTCGCCACCGAGCCGGCGGTCGGTGCGATGGCCGTCGCGACAATCCTCTTCCTGTGGCTCGGGGGATGGCTCGAGCGCCCGGGGTGGTCGACACTCGCAGGCACCGTGGCCGGGCTCGGCCTGCTCAGCAAGTGGTCCTTCGGTTTCTTCATGGGGCCGCTCTGCGCCCTCGTGATCGCCTACTCGATGGCTCGTGCCTTCCGTGGTGTCTGGGGACTCGCCGTGGCTGCCGCCACGCTGGGTGCCATCGGCAGCGCGGCCGCGTGGACGGCGGGGAAGATACCCTGGGACTGGCCCGTGATCGCCGCCGGCGCGACCGCCCTGGTGAGCGGGCTCGCCGCTTGGCGGGGACGTGTCCCGGGGTGGCATCGTCGCATGGTGAGCGTGCTGCTCTTCTGTCTCATGGCCGCGGCGATGGCCGCGCCCTGGTACCTCCCCAACCTCGACATGATGCAGCAGTTCCTCGGTCAGAACCTGGGTCACGAGTATGCCGGTCCCGTCATGACCTTCCCTGGCCGCCTCTCGTTCTACGGGTTCGAGTTGCTGCACGGCTCGCTCGGCGTGCTGCTCCTCGCGCTCCTCGGGCTCGGAACGGTGCGCACGCTGCTTGGTGGTCGCACCCGGTCTCCCTTCGCCCTCGCTTGCCTCGTCGCCTTCACCGCGGGCTTCCTGCTCCTCGCGGCCGCCCCGTACACCAAGAGCCGGTACATCACGGCCGGCTATGCCTTGCTCGCCCCCCTGGTGGTCGAAGGCATGGTGGGCACCCACGTGGCGTGGCGAGTGCTCCGCGTAGCGGTGATCGCCGCGAGCCTGCTGTTCCTCCAGTCGGGCCTGCCCGCCCCCTGGAACCAGCGCGCGGCCCAGGCACTGGCCGACGCCCAGATCCCCGGGCTCACGCCGCCCTCGGGCGCGCTACCGTCCACGACCGGCGTGAGTGCCGCCCCCCCGCGTCGATCCCAGCAGGTGCGCCCCGTGCTCAGCCTGGTGGACACCTCGCCCAACCCAGCCGCCCCGCTCGCCCGCCAAGTGGTGGCGCTGCTCGCGGGGCACCCGCTGCCAAAGCGGCCCCAGGTGGCGGTGAGTTACCCGCAGCAACTCCAGCTCCGCGAGGAGCTAGGCGTGGAGTTCGCGGCGGTGCACGGCGCGAGCAACACGCCCTTGCACGTGGCGTGGGAGGGGCGATTCCCCGCCGGGCTCGCGGGCGCGATGCTACTCCACACCAGTCGCGAGCAACTGGAGGCTCGGCACATCGCCGCGTTGTCCGATTGCACCTCGGTTGTCGCGCTCGCCGAGCAAGGCGGCACCCTGTACGGGAGGGCCTGCTTCCCCGGCGAGGCGAAGTAGCGCGCGACGCGCGCCTAGCGCACGACCTTGATGGTGAACATCGGGTTCTGCAACGCCCCGTACAGCCGCGCCCACAGGGGCAGGTACATCTCGGTACCGCGGGCCATGGCGATGCCGCCGAGGTCGATGACGTCTTGCCAGCCGAACTGCTCGCGGAGGAGACTCTCCACGATGCGCTTGGCGTCGGCGTCATCACCGCAGACGAACATCGTGTGGTCGCCGCCGGCCAGCATCCCCGGCGCCACCATCAGGTAGGCGTTCACCGTGTTGAGCGTCTTCACGACGCGCGCCTCGGGGAAGGCTCGCTGGATCTGCTCGCCGAGCGAGTCGTCGTTGCTCACGGTGAGGCGAGGCGGGAAGCCACGTGAGAAGTCGAGGGGGTTCGAGATGTCGACGAGCACCTTCCCCGCGAGCTTGTCGGCCCCCGCGAGCTTGAGCGCCTCCAGCGAGCCCAGGCCGGAGGTCGCGTTGAGCACGATCTCGCCGTGGCCGGCCGCGTCGGCGAAGCTACCGAGCGCCACCGCCGGGTGCTCGGCGAGGAACGAGGAGAGCGGGGGCCCACCGAAGCTGTCGGGGGCGGTGCGCGCGCGACTCTCCACCGGGTCGCGGGTGCCGATCATCACGCCATGACCGAGAGAAGAGAGCTTGCCAGCCAGCGTCTTGCCCACCACGCCACTGCCGAGGATGCCGATGTTCATGAAATCTCCTTGAGAGCCCCCAGAGAGTACGCAGCGGGCGGCCCGTTTACAATACCGCCCTAGCTCATCTCATTGATGAGCAGGAGTTCACGATGTCGCTATTCGCACGCGTGGAGCCTTTCGTCCACACCGCAGAGAAACGTAGTTTCCGAGCGGCAGCGAGCCAGCTCGGCGTCACGCCCACGGCGGTGAGCAAGGCGGTGGCGGCCCTGGAGGCCGAGCTCGGCGTGCGCCTCTTGAACCGCACCTCGCGCCACGTCGCGCTCACCCCCGAGGGCGAGGTTTACCTTCGCCATTGTCGCGACGCGCTCGATCGCCTGCAAGCTGGCCGGGATCTGGTCACCCACGCCGCCCAGGTGGCGGAGGGGCGCCTCAAGGTGTCCATGTCTTTCGTGCTCGGACGGCCCGTGGTCAGCGCGCTCCACCGCCTGCTCGGGCGCTACCCGGGCATCGAGGTACACCTCGCCTTTAGCGACGTGGCGGTGAACCTGGTGGAGGAAGAGGTCGACGTGGCGCTCCGCATCGGCGAGCGTGACGACTCCACGCTCGTGGGGCGACGGCTGCGCACGCCCACTTGGGTGGCGGTGGCCTCGCCCAACTACCTGGCGCGCAAGGGGGAACCCCGCGACGTGGCCGATCTCGCCACGCACACTTGCCTGCACTTCGCTCGCCCCTCCGGGCACGTGGCCGAGTGGCACTTTGCCGGCGACGCGCCGCCCTGGTTGGCCCCGCGGCCCGTCCTCTTCGACCACGGCGACCTGCTCGTCGACGCGGTCGCCGCCGGGCTGGGCGTGGCGCAGGTGTTTGACTTCATGGTGCGCGAGCAGGTGCGTCGCGGGGAGATCGTCGAGGTCCTGTCCCACCTCGCGCGTCCGGGGCCGCCCATCCACGCCCTTTGCCTCCCCGGGCGACAGCGCGTCCCCAAGATCCGCGCGTTCATCGATTTCGCGGTGGAAGTGTTCGGCGGCCCAGCCGGGAGCCCCCAACCGTAACAATTGTGTCGTCGACTCCCGCACCGCACGAGATGTAGAACGGCTTCGCTAGGTCATTCGACCGACGCAACCCTCGTTCCCATGGAGTCCACATGCGCCTATCCTCTGCTTGCCTCGCCCTGCTCGGGGCCGGCACCGTGTTCGCCGCGCTCGCGCCGCAGTCTGCGCTCGCCGCCGACACCTCCATCCACGTCACCGGCACCGTGCTCATGGAGTGCCGCACGGCGCACCTCGGAATGGCCGGCTACACCCGCACCGAGGCCTGCCTGCAGTTCTCGCCCGGCGGCGCCGCATCGGTGCAGTACAACATCAACAACAGCAGCGGCCTGACGCGCGGCTACGACGTGGTGTACGAGCACGCCAACCTCACGCTGGTCCTCAACGGCGAGGAGCGGCAGCTCGCGCACGCCGACCGGTTCACCACCGGCGTGAACTATACCGAGTTCGGCAACTGGGAGTACGACTCCGGCGTGAGCGGCGACGCGGCTCGCCTCTACTACGAGGGCCCCAACGGCTATGTCCAGCAGGGGATCTACAGCGACGCCGCCCCCGCCGGCGGCTGGCTCGACGACAACTTCCAGCTCGTGCCCGGCTACACCCCGCGCGTCGACATCATCGGCGGTATCGACAAGTACAACCAGTGGAACTTCGAGTGCACCTTCATCCCACCCGACCGCGGCCAGCGCTGGGACGCCTCCTGGGAGAACATCACCATCGGCACCGGTCCCTGCGGGAACGACGCGGTCGACACCGACAGCGACGGGGTGGAAGACGGCCTCGACAACTGCCCCGCCACGGCCAACGCCGACCAGGCCGACAATGACGGCGAGGGCACCGGCGACGCCTGCGACCTCTGCCCCACCGACCCCGCCAACACCGACGTGGACGACGATCTCGTGTGCGACGTCAACGACGCCTGCCTCGGCGACAACGCCACGGGCGACGACGATCAGGACGGCTGGTGCGACGACCAGGACCTCTGCTTCGGCACGGATGTGCTGGGCGATGTCGATGCCGATGGCTGGTGCGAAGACGAGGACAACTGCCCCGTCGACGACAACGCGGGCCAGTCCGATGCCGACGACGACGGCATCGGCGACGCCTGCGAGGCCGACAGCGATCAGGACGGCGTCATCGACGACGACGACAACTGCGCGGCGACCGCCAACGTGGGACAGGCCGACGGCGACAGCGACGGGCAGGGCGACGCCTGCGACGACGACGACGACGACGACGGTGCCGCAGACGACAGCGACAACTGCCCGGTGGTCGCCAACAGCACCCAGGTGGACTTCGACAGTGACGGCCTCGGCGATGCCTGCGACGGCGACGACGATGCCGACGCGGTGGCCGACGACGTCGACCAGTGTGCCGCCACCCCGCTGAGCGCCCTCGTCAGCGACGTCGGCTGCTCGGGCGAGCAGCACGTGGTCCTCACCTGCGGGACGTTGTCCAACTGGACCAACCGCGGCGGCTACGTGAGCTGCGTCACCACGGCCGTGCAGACGGCGCGCGCGCAGGGCCTCCTCACCGGCAACCAGGGCGGGGTCATCGTCAGCACCGCGGCCAAGTCCGGCAAGAAGTAGGCCGAGTTTCCGGGCGGCACCCCGGCCGGAGGGGTGCCGCCTCGGAGGGCGCCGAACAGGCAGATGTCGAGGCCGAGGGCGCCGACCGAAGAGTCACCCGCATCGAGGGCTGTGGTAGCGTGTCACTGAAAGATGCCCCTTACGCTGCGGATCCTCGCCTTCGGCGCCGTCCGCGTGGACATGGACAGCGGTCTCGCAACGGGCCCCGGGATGGCGTTCACGCTGCCGCCGCTGGAGCTCGCGCTCCTGCGCTACTTGCGCGATCGCCCGGGACAGGTGGTGCCGCGCGATGAGCTGCTGCGGGCCGTGTGGGGTCACAAGGCCTGCGTCGTGACACGCGCCGTCGATACGACCGTGTCGCGACTACGACGACGGTTGGGGCCCGAGGGGGCGGCCCGTATCCGAGCCATCCACGGCGAGGGCTACACGCTCGAGGGCGGACCCCGGGCGATGCCGAGCTCGCAGGCTCCAGTCCCCACGGCCACGCGCCTGGTGGGGCGGAGCGAGGACCTCGCGATGCTCCTCGACTGGGCCAGCCGCCCAGGCGCCCGCTGGATGACGGTGCTCGGCCCCCGTGGCATCGGCAAGTCGCGGCTGCTCGCCGAGCTGTGGCGGAGTGTTCACGAGGTGCCCCTCGGTACTTTCCCCGACGGTGTCACGCTCGTGCCGCTGGAGCAGGCCGAGGCGCCGGAAGACGTCGCCGGCCTCCTGTGCGGTGCCCTCGGCCTGCGCCCGGCGACGCTCGGATCGTTCCCCGAGTTCCTATGCAGTTCGCTCGGCAGCGCCCGGTGCCTGCTCCTGCTCGACTCGGTAGACCGCGCCCGCTCGGCGCTGGCCGCGCTCCAACCCGCGCTCGCCCGCTGCCCGGGGGTGGTCGTGGTGGCGAGCGGGCGCGAGCCCCTCGGCTGCGAGGGCGAGGAACAGCACCTCCTCGCGCCACTCGACGCGGGGGCGGCGGCGGCGCTGTTCGCCGAGGCCTCCGGCGGCGGCACGACCGACCTCGCCCCGGTCGGCGGCTTGCCGCTTGGGATCATGCTTTTCGCCGCCGCGTGGCGGGCCGGGGTCGACCTCGCCCGCGCGGCGAGTGACGGCGTGGGCGCGGCCGTCCAGGCGAGCTGGGGACGGCTTCCCACCGAGGCCCGGCGGGTGCTCGCGCGGCTCTCCGTCTTCCGCGACCCCTTCCACCCCGCGGCCGCGGCAGCGGTGGCCGACGCGTCCTCCTCGACCCTGGACCTGCTGGCCCGGGAGAGCCTGCTCCAGCTGCACGGCCAGACCCGGTCCCTCCACCCGGCCATCCGGGCCTTCGCGGCTGAACAACTCGATGCTGGTGACCGCGAGACCGTGGAAGACCGGCACATGGACTGGGCGCTCGGCCTGGTCGCCCCGGAGGGCCTGTCACTCCGGGGGGCGGCACGGCTGGAGTGCCGCCGCCAGGCGCTCGGGGCCCGCGCTGACATCGAGGCCGCCTGGTCGCGAGCCATCCGGCGAGAGCACGGTGATCGCCTGGCTCGCTCCGCCCCGGGACTGCGTTCGCTCTGGATGAGCGGCGGCCTCGTTCGATCAGCCGCCCTGCTGCTCCGTGCCGCGCGGGAGCAGGCCACGCACCCCGAGCAACACGTCGAGCTGTGCCTGGCCGAGGCCGCGTGCCTGGGACGGCTGGGGGAAGGGCGACAAGCCAGGGACTTGTTGCGTTCGGTCTCGCCCGACGGTCTCCCCGCCACCCTCGCGGCTCGGCTCAGCGCCACGCTCGCCGAGGCGGCGCTCGGCCTCCAGTCCGATGCCGAGCAGATGGCGGTGGGTGACGAGGCGCTGGGGCTGGCCGACCGCTGGCTCCCCTCGGCAGAGCGCTGCCAGGTGAGATGCTCGGCGCTGGCCCAGCGCGCCCGTGCCAACCTCGCCTGCCCGTCTCTCGCCGACGCGCACGCGCTGCTCCTCGAGGCCCGGGCCTCGGCCGACCCGGACCTCGTGTCGGCCGCGCTCTTCGTGCACGGCGTGGTCCGCTTCCGCTGGTCGCCATCACGGGCGGCGCTTCACGACCTCCGCTCGGCGCGACGCCTCCAGGAAATAGAGGGCGATGAGGCGGCGCTGGCCGTCACGCTCGTCTGGGAAACCACGGTGGCGCACGTCATCGGCGCCCCGGACGAGGCCGCCCACGTCGAGCGCACTGCCGAGGCGCTACTCGAGCGCCACGGCGCGCTCCAGTTGCTTTGGGCGATGCGACGCAACCTCGGGCTGGCGGCGGTGGCGCACGGCCGCTTCGAGGTGGCTGAACCCCGGCTTCGCCAATGCATCGCCGCCACCGAGCGACTCGGGCTCGGCCGACTGCACGCCCACTGTCACGAGTCGCTCGCCCTCTGCCTCGTGCAAGCGGGCCGCCCCGAGGAGGCGCTCGCCGAGCTCGACGCCTGCCTCGCTCACCGAGGCACCGACTACGTCAGCGACGGCCAGTCCTGGTGGATCCGAGCGCTGGCCCACATCGACCAGCCCGAGGAGGCCGACCGGACGGTGCGAGAGGGCCTCCGCTGTCACGCCACCGCGCCGTCCTGGATGCCCGAAGTGACACTCGACCTGCAGCTGCTCGGCGCCGTCGCGCGGGCGCGCCTCTCCGCCGCAGGCGACCCCTGGCCGCTCCTGGTTGATCGTTTGCTGGCGGCGCGCACGGAGCCCGCCTCTCGGGGCGTGGCGCTCTGGCTAGCGGCCCAGGTGGCGGCTGAGCGCGATCCGCCACTGGCCGGTCGACTGTTCGGTTACGCCGCGGCCGTCGAGCCCTTCCGAGCTGCGACGGCCTCCGCCTACGCACAGGTCCGCGCCCGGATCGCCCACCGTCTCGGGGATCAGGGACTCGCCGAGGCCGAGGCCGAGGGCACCACGCTGTCACGCGCGGGGCTCGGGCGGATCCTTCGACGGCGTGCCGTCGCGTAGTTCACGGCGAGGCCGTCACCACTCGATAGTACACCACGTCGTCGCGACCCAGCGGCACCTCACCCGCAGCCGCGTTGTCCCCGATCACGCGAAGCGGGGCCGCCTCGTCAGCCAACGCGAGCATCACCGGATCGTGCCCGGCCACCGGTTCACGCCCACCGGTGCCTCGCTCTCGCGCCAGGAACGTGAGGAGCAGCGCGGCTGCCACGGCCACCGCGGCCCACCGAGGGGCGGTCGACCGTTCGGCACGCACGCGCGCAAGGAGGCGATCCCGCCCGCCGGCCGGAGGCTCGAGCATCGGCAGGATGTCGCCAAGCTCGCTACTCATGCACCCTCCAGAGACGCGCGCAGAAGGGCCGCCGCGAGGTGACGCCGCGACCCGACCGTACCTGGTGGAATATCGAGGATCGCCGCGATCTCCACGTTTCCGAGCTCACTGAACTCGGCGAGCAAGACCACGTCACGCAGCTTGTCCGGCAAGCTGTCGATCGCGGCACGCACGGCCGCCGCGCGCTCTCGAGTTTCGAGGTCCTCGTCGGCCCCGGCGGCCGAGCCACCGTCGCGCTCCGCGTCGAAGGCGAGCCAGGTCCACAGGCGCTGCGACCGTCGACGGTTCGAGGCGAGGTTGAGCACCGTGCGCCACGCGTAGGCCTCGGCGCCGTCCATTCGGACGCCCGCCCGTGCTTTCCACAGGCGCACGAAGGTCTCCTGTACCACGTCGACGCTGTCTTGTTCGTTCCAGAGGCGACGGTACACCACGTTGTACATGGGCCGCTCGAGCCGAGCGTACAGCTCGCCGAGCGCCGTCTCGTCGATGGCGCTGGAGGAGGCCACGAACGGTCCTTATTGCGCAGCAACGGGCTCTGGACGCACGACGTAGAAGATGGCGTCGCTGGTGCCCGGGGGGCCGCCCTGGCCCCCCACCGCCGTCTGCCCGAGCACCAGCACCTGGCCCGCGCCGAGTTGCACCCGGGTGTGCGTCTCCGTGCCGCCCTCCACGCGCAACCCCAGCTCGGCGACGATGCTGCCCGAAGGGCTCACGCTCGCCAGCTGCTCGATGTGGAACTCCGAACCGTTGGCCTGCGCCTGGGCGCCATCGAGCGAGAGGAGCGACTCGCGGAAGAGCACCTCGTAGCGCATCGGCACCTCCTGACCGGCCACCTCCGCCATCGCCGGGGCGATCACCGCCGGGAGGGCCGAGGTGTCCACGGCCGCTGCCCTCGTGCCGCCCACCATCCAGTAAGACAGCTTGACGTTCTTCGGCTCGGCGACAGCGGGGTCGAGCTTGTTGAGCCGCTCGATCACGCCTTTCACGTCGCCCTGGACCGACTCTGGTGCGGCGACGATCACGCTGCCGGGGGCGCCCTGGCGGGCGCGGCCGAGCGGGGGCACATCGTCGGCGCGCCAGAAAACGCGATTGAGCACGTCTTCCACGCGGGACTCGTAGCCCCTGGGCACGTCGTAGGTGGTGAGCACGAAGGCGGAGGGGTCGTCGAGCTCGTTCGTGCCGCCCTCGATGGAGGCGGAGCAGGCGGCGAGGAGGAAGGTCAGGAAAGTGAACATCGTGGGGACTCCGACAGGGGATACCCGCGAGGTCGGCCACCGTTCACTGGCCCGCGAAAAAAGTTCCGATGCCTTGACACGTAAGCATATCCTTACGTATAGTGTGGTCATGGTGATGACCCCGGCCCCCGACGTGTTCGACGCCATCAGCCACCCGGCGCGCCGTCGTATGCTCGATTTGCTGGCCGAGGGCGAGCGACCCGTCAACACCATCGCGGGCAACTTCGCGATGTCGCGTCCGGCCGTGTCGCAGCACCTGCGGATCCTGCTCGACGCCGGACTCGTCAGCGAGGCGCGTCACGGGCGGGAACGACGATACCGGCTCGCCCCGGCACAACTCTCCCCGGTGCGCGACTGGCTCGCCCACTACGAACACTTCTGGAACGACCGCTTCGCCCGCCTCCGGGAGCACCTCGAAGGAGAACCAAAGGCATGAACAGCACGATCACCCGAGAGCTACGCTTCGCCCAGCCGCCCGAGCGTGTGTGGCAGGCCCTCGCCCGCCGCGAGGCGCTGGCCGAGTGGATGTACCCCAACGATTTCGAGCCTCGCCTGGGGCATCGGTTCAGCTTTCACGTGCCCGCGAGCCCTGGCCTCCCCGGGGGGCTCGTCGTCGACTGCGAAGTCCTCGCCTGCGATCCGCCCACGACGCTCCGCTTCAGCTGGGTGGTGGGCAGCTTCCTCGACACGCGCGTGAGCTACCGCCTCGAAGCCGACGGCCAGGGCACGGTGGTGTACTTCGAGCACTCGGGCTTCACGCAGCCACAGGCGCGCGGGGGCGCCGAGTACGGCTGGCGCGCGATGCATCACAAGCTCGCCGAACTGCTCACCCCTGTCGGAGGTTCATCGTGAACGTATTTCTCTGGGTTATCCAGTCCATCCTTGCCTTCTTCTACCTGTCCGGTGGGGCGTACAAGGTCTTCGCCTTCGACGAGGTGTCGAAGCAGTTCGCCATGGTCCCCCGGCCCGCGTGGACCACCATCGGCATCGTCGAGATGCTCGGCGCCGCCCTGTTGATCGCACCGGCGGCCACGGGCTGGAAGCCCCAACTCACGCCCATCGCCGCGGCCGTGCTCACCGTCCAAACCGTCGCCATCGCCCTGGTGTACGCGCGCTACTCTCTGGCCCTGGCGCCTACGAACCCCCTCGTCTTCGCCGCACCCATGGCGCTCGCTGCCGCCTTCGTCGCTTACGGGCGGTACTCGCTCGCCCCGCTCGGCGGCTGACCGCGGCCCCGCGCGAGCGCTATCCTGCATCGCGTCGATGCCTTTTCTCGTTGCGAGCCTCATCCTGGTCCTCCCGGGCGCCACGCATGCGCACGAGGGAGGCGACTGCACGCGACAGGTCACCCCCACGACCGGCCTCCCGCCAACCGAGCCCGGCGACGTCGTGTGCTTCGCACCCGGGACGTACACGCCTCTCTTGATCGTCAACGTGCATGGGCGCCCGACGGCGCCGGTGGTTTTCCGTCGCGCCCCCGGGCACGACGAGTCGCCCACGTTCACCTCTGGCTCGCTGGATCACGGCACCGCGATCACTGTCATAAACTCCTCACACATCGAACTACTCGGCTTGCGGGCAACCAACTCGGGCACAGGTGTGTCGGTCGAGGGCAGCGAGCATATCCGCCTGGCAGAATTGCTCGTCGAGTCCATTGGCCAGGCCGGCATCCACGTGGGCCGCACACGCAGCGCCACCCAGTTTCTCGGCCCTCCGTCGCACCACGTCGACGTCGTGAAAAACACCATCCGCGACACGGGCCTCGTGACCGCTCGCTACGGCGAGGGAATCTACGTGGGGACGGGGGGCCTCGCGGGCGACGACACCCACCACGTGGGGATCGAGGGCAACCACATCGAGCGCGTGCGCGCCGAGGGCATCGACGTGAAGGCGTACACACACGACATCCTCATTCGAGGCAACCTCGTGGCCCACGGGACGCACTACTTCCATGCCGCGATCACCGTGGGGGTGAGCCCGCGTTCCTGCCCGGGGCCCGCCGACTACACCGACGCCAACTACCTGATCGAGGACAACGTCGTCTTCGACTTCCGCCGCGTGCCCCCGCCCACGGTCAACCACGCGTCCGCGCCAGTGGCCGGCATCGGCGTCGGGCATGGCAAGACAGTCGTGCGCGGCAACACCGTCTGGGATGTACCGGGAGGCGCCGCCATCGAGCTCTACTCGACCTTCGGCACCGCCACCGCCACGCACGTCACGGTCGACGCCAACGCCATCTGGAACCCAAGGGGGCGCGGCCTGGTGGTCGGCGAGAGCGACCAAGGGACCTGCGTCACCGGGCGGAACGCCAAGCTCAGCTGGGGAGACATCGGGCCCCTCCCCCCTTGAGGGTCAGCCGCGCCGACACTCCGGCGCTATGCTCCCCGCGCCACCATGCTCCTCCTCCTCGCCGCCTGCCCCGACGACAGCTCCATTCCCCTCGACAAGTCCGCCATCGATAGCGGCATCGAGGACGCGCCGTCGACCGTGGAAACGTGGACCCGCGAGGAGGTGCCGACCCCTGCCTCGGTGAGCTTCACCGAGCTCATGTACCACCCCGCCGAGGACGACTCGGAGTGGATCGAGCTGCATAATCCGATGTCGCTCGACATCGACGTCTCGGGCTGGTCGCTCGCCGGGGGCGTTGACCACGCCTTCCCCTCGGGCACGGTCATCGCGGCCGGCGCGTACCTCGTGGTGAGCCCCACGGGCCAGCTCGACGACGAGGGCGAGCGCATCGAGCTGAGGAACAACGCCGACCGCCTCATCGACACCGTGGCCTACCGCGCCGAGTATCCCTGGCCCGAGGCCCCCGACGGCTCCGGCGTGACACTCGCCAAGCGAAAGGCCGAGCTGTGGAGCGACCACGCCGAGAACTGGACGTGGAGCCCCGAGGTGGGCGGCACCCCCGGCGCGGCCAACGGGCTCGACGAGCACACGGTGACCACCGTCGAGCTGATCGCGCTGGAATCGACGTGGCGCTACGACGACGGAGGCGCCTACCCGTCGAGTGACTGGGCCGATCTCGGCTACGACGACCACGCCTGGAAGGAGGCCGACGCCATCTTCTACGCGGGCGCCGCCACGGGGAGCACCACCGCCATCGCCTCGGTGACCGCCGACAACTACTACGGGCTCTACCTCGGCGCCGCCGACGGCTCCGACCTGCGCCTGGTGGGAGAAGACCCCGACGGCGACTGGACGACGGTGGAGGACTTCGAGATCGAGGTCGGCCCCGCCGACCACCTGTACCTCGCTGCCTGGGAGGCCGACTGGGACTACGGCGGCCCGCAGATGACCATCGCCGAGGTGGACGTTGACGGCGAGATCGTGGGCACGAGCATCGACACCTTCGAATACCTGCTTGGCCCCAGCGACGGCTACCCCGGGGTGCCGCCGGGCGACGCGCCCCCGCCTGAGGCCGAGTTGGCCGCGCTCGCCGCTAGTGGCAGCTGGGCCGCGCCGGCCGTGGAAGCGGATCGCAGCGCCGACCCCTGGGGCTGGGCCAACAGTGGCTACTTCTCCGAGGGCACGCACTACATCTGGGCCGACACATTTAGCGACACCTCGGTCACCAACACCGAGAACACCTACGCCCTCTTCCGTTCTGTCGCGCCCCTGCGCGGGGGCGGCGGCGAGACCGAGCTCGGCTCGGTGCCGACCACTGTCCTGTTTCGCACGGGCTTCACCCTCGATGGCGATCCCGCGTCGGCGACCCTCTACCTCTCCTGCGCACTCGACGACGGCGCCATCGTCTACCT
This sequence comes from Pseudomonadota bacterium, assembly GCA_005778355.1. Lineage (GTDB taxonomy): Bacteria > Myxococcota_A > UBA796 > UBA796 > SXON01 > SXON01. Next base: position 22,741 of record SXON01000112.1, read on the forward strand.
CAACGGCGTCGAGGTCCATCGCGAGAACATGCCGAGCGGCGCGGTCGACGCGAGCACGGAGGCGGCGGCGGCCGTCGACGACGCCGAGGTGTACGCGGAGCTCGACACCAGCACGCTCGTCGAGGGCGAGAACGTGCTGGCGGTGGAGGTGCACCAGGCGGGCGACGCCGACCTTCGCTTCGGCTGTTCCCTGAGCGCGCGCGTGTCATCGGCGACCACGAGACCGAGTGTCCGCTTCAACGAGGTGACGACCGCGTGGATCGAGCTCGCCGCCAGCGCCGCCGAGGAGGTGGTGCTCACATGGCCAGGCGGGGAGTCCGACTTGCCCGCGTTCGTCCCGGGCGAACTCTACCAGCCTGAGCTCCCGGAACTCGCCCCCGGCGACATGCTCTTCCTCTACGACGCCAACCGGAGCACGCTCTTCGACGCCGTCCGCGTGTCGAGCCGTCCCCGGGCGCGCGACGAGGACGGCGAGTGGCGCTACCCGGTCGAGGCCACGCCGGGCGAAGAGAACGACATCGAGATCGACGACAGCGTCGTCATCCACGAGATCATGTACCACCACCCCTCCACCGAGGAAGAGTGGATCGAGCTCTACAACCGGGGCGAGGCCGCCGTGGATCTCGCCGGTTGGCAGCTCGTCGATGCGGTGGGCTACACCTTCCCCGCGGGCACGACCCTGGCGCCGGGCGGCTTCCTCGTGGTCAGCGATTTCTCGGGGCGCCTCGACAATACCAGCGACCGAATCCTGCTCCTCGACGCCGCCGGGAACCCAGCCGACGAGGTGCGTTATTTCGATGACGGCCGCTGGCCGAGCACCGCAGACGGCGGCGGTTCGAGCCTAGAACTTCGCGACCCGCTGGCCGACAACGGGACGCCCGAGGCCTGGGCGGCGAGTGACGAACTGGACCGCACCGACTGGCAAACCTACAGCTACACCGGCGTGGCTGAGCCGAGCGCCGTGGGTCCGGATGGCACATGGAACGAGCTGGTGCTCGGCCTGCTCGACGAGGGCGAGGTGCTGGTCGACGACCTCAGCGTGGTCCGCGAGGCCACGGAGCTGGTACAAAACGGCGGCTTCGACGATGATGACAATCACTGGCGCCTGCTCGGCACCCATCGTCACTCTGAAGTAGATGCCGACCCCGACGACCCGAGCAACAGCGTGCTCCGGCTGGTGGCAACGGGTCCCACGGGCCACATGCACAACCACGCCGAGAGCACGCTGCGCGAGGCGGTGTCTGAGACCACCTACACGGTGAGCTTCCGTGCACGCTGGGTGTCCGGGAGCAACCAGCTCAACAGTCGCCTGTATTTCAACCGGATGCCGGTCACCACGCTCCTTGAGAGGCCGAGCCTCACGGGCACGCCCGGGAGCGCCAATTCCACCGCGAGCGAGCTTGGCCCCACCTTCGGCGAGCTGTCACAAGACATCGCCGTGCCTGCCCCCTACGAGCCAGTGTCCATCAGCGTCGAAGTCAACGATCCCGAGGGCGTCGAGCGCGTGACACTCTGGACTTCCGTGGACGATGCCGCCTTTGGCGCGACCGAGATGACCGAGTCCGGCGACACGTGGACCGGGGTCGTCCAGGGACAGGCCGCAGGCTCCATCGTCCAGCTCTACGTCGAGGCCGAGGACGGCGCAGGCAGCGCCTCGTGGTTCCCCGCTGCCGGGCCCGACTCCCGGGCACTCTTGACCTTTGACCGCGGCGAGGCCGAGGACAACGGCCTGCACAACCTCCGCATCCTGGTCACGGGGGCCGACTCCGACTGGATGCACGACGACGTCAACCTGATGAGCGACGACCTGCTCGGCGCCACCGTGATCTACGACGAGTCCGAGGTGTACTACGACGTGGGCGTCCGGCTCAAGGGGAGCGAGCGCGGCCGGCCGGAGGACGTCCGCCTCGGCTACGCGCTGCGCTTCAACGGCGACAAGCCCTTCCGGGGATCGCACCGGGGCGTGCTCGTCGATCGCTCCGAGGGCGTCAACTTCGGGCAACGCGAGGTGCTGATGAACCTCGCCATGACCGCTGCCGGCTCGGTGTCCGGCGAGTACAACGACCTCGCCCACGCGATCACGCCCTTGCCCACGCACACCGGGCCCGTGGAGCTGCAACTCGACCGGGCCAGCGACCTCGTGCTCGCCTCGCAGTTCGACAACGGCGACCAGGGCGCCCTTTTCGAGTACGAGCTGATCTACTACCCCTACACCACCGACGACGGCACCGCCGAGGGCCTGAAGCTGCCCTCGCCCGACGCGGTGGTGGGCACCGCCATCACCGATCTCGGGAGCGACAAGGAGAACTGGCGCTGGAACTTCCTGCTCTCCAACAACCAGCGCGAGGACGACTTCACCGGCATCATGACGCTTGGCCGGGCCTTCGACAGCGGCGACTTCCCCCTGAATGCCGAGAGTGTCATCGACGTGGACCAGTGGCTCCGGGCCTTCGCCTTCGCCACCCTGTCCGGGGCGGTCGACAACTACGGGGCGGACGGCAGCCAACACAACGCGCGTTTCTACCTTCGGCCAGAAGACGGCCTCGTGCTGTACTTCCCCCACGACCTCGACTTCTTCGGGAGCAGCCAGATGTCGGTGATCGGCAACGGCGACCTCTCCAGCCTCTTGACGATCGCCGCCTACGAGCGGCTCTATTACGGTCACCTCCAAGACATCATCGGCCGCGCCTACAACACCGGCTACCTCGGCCCCTGGTGCCAGCAGATCGGCGAGCTCTTGCCCGCGCAGGACTTCGACAGCCACTGCCAGTTCATCGACGACCGCGCCGACTGGGTGATGAGTGGCTCGACCGACGCGGTGCTCACTCGTTTCCCGGAGGTCGAGTTCGCGGTCACGACGGGCGACTTCACCACCGTCGAGGCCGAGGCCACCATCGATGGCACGGGCTGGATCGACGTCCGGTCGATTGTGGTGGACACAACGGCCTTTACCCCCGAGTGGACCACGGCCTCCACCTGGCAGGTGACGGTCCCCCTCGAGACGGGGACGAACACCCTCGAGCTCGTCGCCACCGACCTGCACGGCGACGAGGTCGGTAGCGGCTTCGTGGTGGTAACGCTAGAGCCATGAGCCCGGCCGCCGAACCGTGATGCTCCTCCTCGCCCCATTCGTGATCGCCGCCGACTACGAGCGCGAGGTGCGCGACGGGATCACCTCCTTCAAACGTTTCACCGACGGGGATCGTCCCCAGGACATCTACGCGGTGCGGGTCGACCTCTCGGTCCCCAACGTCGGCCTGCACGCCTCCGCCGACGACCGCGGGGTGGAGTGGTACACCGACACCCTGAGCTTCGCGGAGGAGGCCAACGCCGTGGCCGCCATCAACGGCGACTGGTCGTGCACCACCTGCTCGGGCGACGACTACCTGCACCCCCTCGGGCTCGCGATCTCCGGGGGCATGGTGTGGAACGACCACATCGAGACCGACGCGATCGGGGCCACCTGGGGCTACCTCGCCTGCGGCATCGACAAGCGCTGCGACCTCGACCAGGCCGCGCCGCTCGGCGACGCGAGCATGCTCTTCAGCCCGCTCCAGACCCCGTCGGTGTACCCCCTGCGCTACCAGGAGGCGATTGGCGCCAACGGCCTCGTGCTCGTGGAAGACGGCGTGGCCGGCAGCGGCTGTTACGACACCAGCACCACCAACCCCCGTAGCGCCGCCTGCATCCAGGCCGACGGCACGCACCTGTGGCTGGTGGTGGTCGACGGGCGCGGGTCGGGGGGCAGCACGGGCATGAGCTGCGACGAGGTGCGCGAGCTGTTGCTCGGCGACCCCTTCGATTGCTGGGACGCGGTGATGCTCGACGGCGGCGGCAGCTCGACGCTCGTGGTGGAAGACACCAGCGAGGGCGCGGACTGCAACCCGCGCGGGGACAACGACCTGTGTGTCAAGAACAACCCGTCCGACGGCTCGCTGCGCACCGTGGCCAACCACCTGGCGATCACCTGGGACGACACCGCCGACCCCAGCTGCGCGCTGGCCAACGGCAAGTGGTGCGAGGGAACGACAATCTCACAGTGCCAGGGCGGCCGGCCCACCGGCTCGGGCGACTGCGCGGTGTATGGCGCCGGCTGCCAGGAAGACGGCGACTTTGCCTTCTGCGTCGACTATCGCTGCCCCGAGGGCGACGGCCTGCGTCGCTACAACTGCGTGGATGCCACGCAGATCGAGGGCTGCAACGACGGCGTGTACGGCGTGGGCGACTGCGCGGGCTTCGGCCTGGTGTGCGGGGAGGACGCCGGGGGCGCATCCTGCATGGACAGCCGCTGCGCCGCCGGGCCCCACAGTAGCTTCTGCCTGTCAGAGAGCACCGTGGCGGCTTGCACCGACGGCGTCTACGCGGAATCGACCTGTGCCGAGGGCACGAACTGCGTCGAGGGTGCATGCCTTTCACCGGGGGAGGACAACGACGACACCGGGCCGCCCACCGGCACGGTCGACGACGATACGGCCGAGGCACGAGGGGAAGCGAAGGTGATCGACCGCGTGGACTGCGCCCCAGCCTGCGGGACGACGTCGCCTGCGGGTGGGCTCGCGCTCCTTGCGGGCCTCGCCCTCACCGCCCGCCGCAGGGTTCCCGCCTATGCCACGGCTACCCCCCCACGAACCGGGCCAGGTGCTCGCCGGTGATCGTCCCCCGCCGGGCCACCAGCTCCGCCGGCGTCCCCTCGAAGACCACGCGCCCGCCGTCCTGACCGGCGCCCGGCCCGAGGTCGATGATCCAGTCGGCGTGGGCCATCACCGCGAGGTGGTGCTCGATCACGATCACCGACTTGCCGCTATCCACCAGCCGATCGAGCATGCCGAGCAGCTTCTCCAGGTCGGCGAGGTGTAGCCCCGTGGTGGGCTCGTCGAGCACGTACACGCCGCCCGCCGCGCCCATCTCCGTCGCGAGCTTCAGGCGCTGGCGCTCCCCACCCGAGAGCGTGGGCAAAGGCTGCCCCAGCCGAATGTAGCCGAGGCCCACGTCGAGCAATCGCGACAGGATGGCGTGGGCCGCCGGCGTCTTGGACTTCCCGGCCGCGAAGAAGCCCACCGCCTCGCTCACCGGCAAGTCCAGCACCTGCGCGATGTCGAACCCGCCGAGCTTGTGCTCCAGCACCGAGGCCTGGAACCTCTTCCCCGCGCAGTCCTCGCAGGGTGTGCTCACGCCCGCCATCATGCCGAGGTCGGTGTAAATGACACCCGCGCCATTGCAGCCGGGGCAGGCCCCCTCGGAGTTGGCGGAAAAGAGCGCGGGCTTCACGCCGTTGGCCTTCGCGAAGGCGGTGCGGATCGGGTCGAGGAGGCCAGTGTAGGTGGCGGGATTGCTGCGACGAGAGCCCTGGATCGCCGACTGGTCGACCTCCACCACGCCCGGGCGTTTGCACACCGAGCCGTGGATCAAGGAGCTCTTGCCGGAGCCGGCCACGCCGGTGACCACGACGAGCACGCCGAGCGGGATGTCCACGTCGACCCCCTGCAAGTTGTGTGTCCGGGCGCCGCGCACCTCCAGGACGCCGGTCCGCTTCCGCGGCGTGGCCTTGAGTTCGGCTCGCCGGTCGAGGTGCCGACCGGTGAGCGTGCCACTGGCGCGCAAGCCGGTGATCGTCCCCTCGTACACCACCTGCCCGCCGGCCGTCCCGGCCCCGGGGCCGAGGTCGACCACGCGGTCGGCGATCGCGATCACCTCGGGCTTGTGTTCCACCACCAGCACCGTGTTCCCCTTGTCGCGCAGGCGCAGCAGGAGCTCGTTCATACGCTGGATGTCGTGCGGGTGGAGCCCGATGGTGGGCTCGTCGAACACGTAGGTCACGTCGGTGAGCGAGGAGCCGAGATGGCGGATCATCTTGGTGCGCTGGGCTTCACCGCCGGAGAGGGTGCCCGAGGGCCGGTCGAGACTGAGGTAGCCGAGACCGATCTCCACGAAGGCGTCGAGCGTGTGACACAACGCGGCGAGCAACGGCGCCACGGTGGGTTCCTTCACCCCGCCGGCCCACCGGGCCAGCTCGCTGATCTGCATGGCGCAGGCCTCGGCGATGTTGATGCCCCCTACCTTGGAGGCGCGCGCCGCCGCGTTGAGGCGGGTGCCCTGGCACTCGGGGCAGGTGGTGAAGGTGATCGCCCGGTCTACGAAGGCGCGGATGTGCGGTTGCATCGCCTCCTTGTCCTTGGACAAGTACGACTTCTGGATGGTGGGAATGAGCCCCGCATAGGTGAGATTGATGCCTTCCACCTTGATCTTGGTGGCCTCGCGATGCAAGAGGTCGTCGAGTTCCTTCTTGCTGTAGTCGCGAATGGGCTTGTCCATGTCGAAGTAGCCGCAACCCTTGAAGATCCGCCCGTACCAGCCCTCCATGCTGTAGCCGGGGATGGTGAGCGCGCCCTGGGCCAGCGACTTATTCCTGTCGTATAAGGCAGACAAGTCGAAGTCAGTGGCCGAGCCCATGCCCTCGCAGCGAGGGCACATGCCGCCGTTCACCTCGAAGCTCTTGACCTCGGTCTTCTTGCCCTCGCCCTTCTCGATGGTCACCGCGCCCGTGCCGCGCACCGAGGGCACGTTGAAGGAGAAGGCGTTGGGTGAGCCGACATGCGGCTGGCCCACGCGGCTCCACAACACCCGCAGCATCGCGTTGGCGTCGGTCACGGTGCCGACCGTCGAGCGCGCGTGCGCGCCCATGCGCTCCTGGTCGACGATGATGGCGGTGGTGAGCCCGTCGAGCACGTCGACGTCGGGCCGCGCGAGCGTGGGCATGAAGCCCTGCACGAAGGCGCTGTAGGTCTCGTTGATCATCCGCTGCGACTCGGCGGCGATGGTGCCGAACACCAGGGAGGACTTCCCCGAGCCCGACACCCCGGTGAACACCGTCAAGCGGCGCTTCGGGATCTCGATGCTCACGTTCTTCAGGTTGGTCTCGCGGGCGCCCTGCACGCGGATGAGGTCGTGGCAGTCGGCGAGGTGACGGTCGGTCGTGCTCATGGGGCGCCCTCCTAATGGCTCCCCCGGGGCGATAGGCTAGCGGCCCCCACGGAGCTTCCATGTCCCCGACTCGCCGCACCCTCGTACTCGCCGCCCTCGCCGCCACCGCCCTGCCCAGCGAGGGCTGCATCGGCAGCTTCACCCTGACGAAGAAGGTGTTCGGCTGGAACCAGTCGCTCGGCTCCATCGTCGTGCAGGAGCTCGTTTTCCTGCTGATGGTGATCGTGCCGGTGTACGGGACGGTGGTTCTCATCGACGCGATCGTGCTCAACGTGGTGGAGTTTGCCACCGGCAGCAACCCTCTTGGCTCCGGGCCATCTACCCGCGAGGTGGTGCTCACCGACGGCACCACCCTCCGCATGACGCGCGAGGGCGACGCGCTCACCGCCCAACTCGATGGCCCCACGCCGATCACCCGGCGCTTCTCGTGGACCGAGCACGGTGCCGAGGCCTACGACGGCGACGGCGCCCTGCTCTTTCGCGCCGAGGTCGACATGCTCGGCGGCGTGGCGGTGAGCGACGGCCAGGGCACCCTCGTGGCGGAGTACGCCCCGGCCGAGGTCCAGGAGGCCATGGCACGTCTGGAGACGCACGGCCCCGTCCACCTCGCGCAGGTGCTCGGCGGGCAGCACGTGGCGATGGAGTAGGTCGACGGGAGACGGCGCGGGCGAGTCTCCGCTGGCGCCCGGCTACAGGGTGCGCCCGTCGTTCTCGGGCGTGGTGCGCGACCCGCACGCGGGGCCGCAGGTGGCCGAGGGCATCTCACGTTCGCAGGCCTGTGCTCCCGGGGCTGCTCCAGAATCGTAGGCCGCGTCGGCCCACGGTGGGACGAAGGCGCTCACCACGCGGAGGTCCCGGCCGCAGCCCCAGGCGCAGCCCGGGTCGCGACCGGCGCACGTGCAGCCCATGTCAGCATTCCTCCGGCTGGCCGAACGAACAGCTCACCACGTTGCCGATGGGGACGGCGTGTAAGGCCACCATCAGGGGGTTGTAGTCCGCGTCCTGACACTCGGGTCGAAGTTCGTACACCGCCACGACTCGGTCAGCAGGACCCGCATCGTAGAACCCCACGACGCCCCTCGAGTGCGCCCAGCCCACGACATCCCATTGAGCGAAGGGCACCACCACACCCATCTCGTACTGGAAGTCGGGCAATTCCCAGTCTGTCGGCAACGCGTACTCGGAGTAGCTCAACCCCAGTGCTTGGTACCACTCGTACACGGCGGCCTCGTCGCGCAGCTCGTGCAAATCGAGGGCGCCGGTTTCGGGTTCCGCCTCGTCGACAAGGACGGTGCCTACCAACCGCGTCTCAAGCAGGGCCCCAATCTCGTAGGGATAGCAACCCTCCTCGCGGGTGACGAGGTCCACGCCCTCGTCACCGCAGCCCGCGAGGAGCGCAGTAAGCACCGCGGGGCGAAGGGCGCGGAGGACGGTGCGCGAGTTCATGGGCGCGCCGGTCGCGGGAAATCGTCCACGTCGATGTCCACGGATTCCCCGAAGGGCCACTCGTGGTGTTGCAGTTCCCAGGCCAGCGTTAGCCACACGTCCCCGTCGCCGTCGTCCGCGTGGCTGGCCGCGTCCACGGGAGTTCCCACGTCGCCGCGGTCCGCTGGACTACGATCGATCGGCGCGCACAGGTCCGCACCCGGCGTGCCGCAGGCAATCAGCGATGGGTCGTCGCCGGTCTCCCAGAACCACGAGACGTAGACCGTGCGATGCTCCCGGTCCGGGTAGCGCACATCGGACGGCACCGCCCCCACGCAGTTCACGAGCAGGTACACAGCGCCGGACGGCGCCCGGGAACCGTCCCAGCGGAAACACTCCCACTGCATTCGGATCACGTGTTCCCCCTCGGCCTTCGCGTAGGCCAGCCGTGTCGCCCCCGACTCACCGGCGTCGTACAGGCTGAGCGCGATCTCGGCCTTCTCCTCGCACGCTCCGGTGTTGACCTCCAGCCACCACGCGGTGATCCGCAGGCGAGCCACGTCGCGGGGAATCCGACTTCGCTCACCGTGACCGATGGGAATGAACTCGTAGCCGAAGCCGCCCTCCACGGTCACCGCTGTGGTGCCGCGGCCCCACCGAGAGCCCATGTAGCCGTCCTCGAAGAGCCGCATGCGGTACAGGCCGAGCCCCCAGCCCTGCGCTGGGGGGCTCGCAGGCGCGGCGCTGGGAGAACTGCCGCCAAAGACCTGCCCGTCGGCGAAGTTGAGCGCGTTGGAGATCAGCCGGCCCGGGCTGTTCGCACACGCGGCGCCGTGGTTGTCGAGGTACCAGTGCTTGAAAAGCGCGATCCCGCCGGCGACTACCGGCGTGGACGCGCTCGTCGCGCCGGCCTGGCCGTAGTAGTCCTTGGTTGCGGTAGTGGTGGCGGGGTTGCCGCAGGCTCATCCCTGGGCCAGCAGCATCGGGTACGCCCGGCCGTCGCCGGTGCGGCCTCGCGCGGAGTACGTGTAGAGGTCGTAGGACTGTTGCACACCTGCAGGCGTGTCCTGCGGGAACGCCTTGGTGCCGAAGATCGCGGTCGCACCCACCGACACCGCGGCGGGGGCGGCGCCCGGCGCCGACACCTCGCGTTTCACGCCCCCAGACCCGCCGCAGTTGCCGACGGCGTCGAATGGCGGGGTGCCATGGGTGTTCCCTGCGCTCTTGACGACTACCACGTTCTCCTCGCGGTACGCTCGGGTGATGGCAAGCGACGTGGCGTCGAGTCCTCGGCTTTGCTCGTTCGTCGGGCAGTCGTCCAGGCCGTTTGGGTTCCCGATCACGCCCGCCGGGCCGTCGTTCTCATTGACCGAGTAGCTGAGGACATCGACGCCCAGCCCGCTCGGCAACGCGTGGGCCAGTTCCCCGCCGTCGTGCATGGCCTCCAGAATTTCCTCCATGCCGATCGGCCCCGACGTATCGACCCCCACCGCCATCGCGCGCCGCGCCACGCCGCTCCGGAGTTCCCGGTGAAACTCGGAGACCAGGCGAGCGTCCTGCCCGTCCATCACACTGCCGAAGGCGATGGCCGCGCAAGTCGTGCCATGGCCATCCGCGATCCGTGGCTGGACGTCGTACATGGCGGATGCCCGGTTGAAGACGCCGCTCGCGTCGATGTAGTACTTCACCCGTGGCTCCCCACCGACGCTGAGCAGCGCCGGGTGGCTCAGGTCCACGCCCGTGCCGTCGAGGATCCCGATGGTGACATGCGGCACGTTCGCCTGCAACTCCACCGCCGAGCCGTCGGACGCCACGTCCCACATCACCGCCCAGGGGGAGAGCCCGCCCTCCGCGGAGCGGCCCAGCCCGTAACCGCCTGCACCCGAGTAACCCTGCTCCAGGTAGGCGTAGGCGCCCGCCGCCGCGACCTTCCCGCCGAGCATCAGCACCGGCGTGGCCGCGCCGGCGCCCTGGGCACTGACGCACGGCGTCGAATCGACGTCGGCCCTCAGCCCGACCGGGAGGCCGGTGCACAGGTAGGACGAAGCGAGCGAGTCGGGACGCGCCAAGTTTCGGGTCGGCCGCAGCACCCCGGCGACGCGCGGATGCGCCGCGAGCTGGGTCGCCGCGCCCGCGGGCAGGGCGACGTCTAGGGAAAAGCCGTGCCCCGTCCGCACGCGGGCGACCTCGCCCCCCAGGCGCGCCACCACACGGGCGACCTCCTCCGCCACCGCGCGGCGCGCCTCGGCACGACGCCCGATGCGCTCGGCCCGCAGCCGCCTGAGCCCCTCGCCAGCGCCGAGCGCCTCGGCCGCGACGCAGGTGCCGAGGCTCGGTACGGCCGCCACTCCAGCAGGGTCGCGAAGCATCACCCGCCAGGTTGTCGTCCCGCCGGCGCCCTCGCCTGGAGCCGCGACGCACTCGCATGGCGCCGCATTGCCGCCGTGGTCGGGCGACAACTCCGTGCCGTCGACCGGACTGGACGCCCCGGCGAGCTCGCGCCCGAGCCTTGCGCCGCCATTGATCGGCCGGGGGCGCCTGATCAGTCGCTGGATGCTGTAGCGAACGCCGTTCTCGTCCACGCCGTCCACGTCCTCCCGCTGGTAGCTGTACGCCCCGACGAACGGCTCCTCGTCGTCGATCGGCGCTTCCATGCCGAAACGCTCCTGCCACACCAACTGCGAGCCCCGCTCGTACACGACGCTCCGGAAGCCCTGCCGTGCCTCCGTGCGCCGCTCGTACACCACCCAGGAGGACCGCAGCGCGTGCATCTCGACCAGGGCGCGCGAATGCGACAATGCCGTGCCCCTGCCGCGATCTTGCGCGCCGGTCTCCATGAAATCCGGGCTCCACGCGGCCGTTACCCGGGTGTCCGGCCCGCAACCGGCGTTGCACCCTGGGTCACGACCGCTACAGGCGCATCCTTCCATGGTGGCCTAGAACGGCTTGCCGCCGACCCACACGTCGCCCGTGAACGACTCCACCGTCGCCCCGGTGCTGCCCACGCGAATCACCGGGGTGAAGTACGGCATCAGCGAGCCGTTCGCGGTGCTGTTGGTCTGGCCGCGGATCAGGGTCGGAGCGGCCGCCGGGGCTGCGAGCGCGATGGCCGTGCTGTTGGCGACGAAGTAGTTGCTGTCCATCGACGGCCCTTCCTTGTGGATGGCCCCGATCTCGACATTCGCGGTGGAACTCGTCGCAAACACCACGTAGATCACGTCCTTCACCTTGAGGCCCCAGTCCTGGACGGCCAGCGGCCAGTCCCTGTCAGCACCGGCGGCGCCCGTGGAGAAGGTCATGTGAGAAGCAACCTTTACCCCCTGCATTCTTGACTCCATGGAGGGGACTCCATGGAGAATCAAATCGTACTGCGACCGGCACGCAGGCGCAAGAAAACTTCGCAAGATCAACCCCCGGCCATTGCCGCCCGCCGTCGGTACCCGTCGCGCGCGCGATCATACTGACACTGCCGAGCTCCCAGAGCCGGCGGCTCGCCTCGATCGGCGCGCGCCGACAGCCCTGGGAACGCCGACACGCCCAGGGTGGGGTCCTAATGACGCCTCAGATCCGAACCAGGTCCACGCCCGCCGATCGACGCTATCGCCAGCCCGTGCGGCAACAACTCCACCGCACCTCCCGGACCCAGCCACTTGTTGCCTCGCGGGGTTAAGTCGCGACCAAAAAATGGTCTGTTTCGCTGCCGCAAACCGCAGTGCCCCGACATCCCACCGAGGCCGAGTCGGCATTCCTCCGGGTGGCCAAACGAACAGCTCACCACGTTGCCGAAGGGGATGGCGTGTAGGGCGACCAACGGGGGGTGGTAGTCCGTGACGTCACGCTCCGGTCGAAGTTCCTACGTCGCCTCGATTCGATCCGTACACGCCAATCGATGGACCGGCTCCGCACCCCCAACCCGGTCGACCTCGCGCCCGCGCTCCGCCGGCTAAGCTCCCGCATGCTCGCTCTCCTCGCCTGCACCGGGTCAACACCCGGCGACACCCCCGACGACAGCGACACCGCCCACGACAGCGACAGCAACAGCTCCAACGACAGCGACAGCTCCAACGACACCGCCCCCGAGGGCCTCGGCGTCACCTTGCTCGCCGGGGGCCTCGACGGCCTCGTGGACGCGGTCGAGGCCACCGACGGCAGTCTCTACGTCGCCGACGCAGGCGGCGCCTGGCTCATCACCGGCGACGCACCCACGCGCGTGTACGAAACCCCCGGCTTCCTGTCCCCCGACAGCACCGGCGGCGCCTTCCTAAGTCCCGGCGGCGACATCGTGTCGCTGCCGAGCGGTACCCCCATCGAGGGCACCGGTGACTACGCCCCGGTCGGGCTCGACCTCATGGTCACCGACCAGGGCGACCGGCTCACCTTCCCCGGCACCGACCCCGCGTCCGGCGCCTTCGGCACCTACACCGTCAAGGCCGACGGCGGTGCGGTGCCGCTGGTGGGCGAGGGCTACACCGCCGCGCAACGCTGGCTCTTCCGTCCCGAGGGGGAAACAACCTGGAGCACCGACGCCGACGGCGACCTCTGGCTCGTGGCCGACGGGGAAGACATGGCCACCGTCGTGGCGACTGGCGTTCCCACCGGCGGTCTCACGGGGAGCCTCGACGGCTCGACGCTCTACCTCGGGGGCGGCAGCTCGCTCTGGGCCTACGACGTGGCCACCGCCACGCTCGTTGAGCACCCGCTGCAGCTCGACGCCGAAGTGTTGAGCGTCCACCGCAGCGCCGACGGCCTCGGCGGGATCCTCACCACGGCCACCGGCGTGTACCGGGTGACGTGGCCCTGATCCCGCTCCTCGCCTGCATCGACGCGCCCGAGCCGCCCTGTGTCAGCTTCGCGGGCGACCTGGCCCTCGGTCGCGACATCGCCGCCGCCCTCGACCAGCGCCCCCCGCCCTGGGACCGCCTGTCGCCCGGCGACAGCTGGGTGGCCAACCTCGAGGGCACCGTGGCCGAGGGCGCCTGCCTGAAAGACCCGCCCTACTGCCTCGGCTTCCCGGAGAACGCCCTCGACCACCTCGCCCCCTTCGGCGCGCTCTCGCTCGCCAACAACCACGCGCGCGACCACGGGACGGCCGGGCTCGGCGCCACGATCCGCGCCCTCCGTGCTCGCGGGATTGTCCCACTGCTGGAATCGCAACGACCCACCGTCGTTTCCCTCGCGGGCCTCGACATGGCGCTGGTGCCGGTCGACCTCGCCGCCACCGACAGCCAGCTCGCCCTGGAGCGCGCACGCCTCGCGCTGGTGCTCGCCCGGTCAATCGCCTCCTGGGTCGTGGCCCTCCCCCACTGGGGCACCGAGGGGGTGACCGAGCTGGGCCCAGGCCAGGCCGAGGCCGCGGCGCTCTTGCACGCCTGGGGGGCCGACCTCGTGGTGGGCACCGGCGCGCACGTGGTTCAGCCATCAGACTGCGAGACCGGCACCTGGTACGGCCTCGGCAACCACCTCTTCGACCAGTCGCCACCGAGCTCGCACGAGGGCGCCGTGCTGCGTGCCTGTCGGGTGGACGGGGGGCTCGAGCTCACCGAGACACGCACCCGTCGCCAGCTCCCCTCCCCGTTGCCCTCGCCGGTGGACGGTGTCACGACCCAGTGTGTGCTTCCCGCTCGGTCCCCGCCCAACCTCGCCTGGCAGGCGCACCCCTGGCGGGATCACTTCCGCGCCGTCCAGCCCTTCGCAAGGGGCGATCTCTGGCTCGGCCTGCACGAGCGCTGGTCGGACATCGACGACGAGGTGGGACTCCGTCCCTACGTCTTTCGCATGACCGCCCGGGGCTACGACGAGGTCTGGCGCGGCTCCTCCCTCGCGCGCCCGCTCGTGGCCGCGCAGCTCATCCAGGTTGACGGCGAGGAGTTCCTCTGCGCCCTGCACCGGGGCGACAGTTTCCTGCATCCCGACGTCGCCACCCGCGAGCGCATTCACATCGTGTACCAGTGGAACGGTTTCGGCTTTCGCGGCGTGGATCACCCCGCCGCGCAGGCCGCCTGCGAAGCCTTCTGACCGATCATCGCCTCCACGCGATCAGCCGCGCGCGTGGAAAAAGGGAAAAAAGGTGTCGGAGGTTAAGGGTTAAGACTTAGGTCGACGGGGCTACACTCCCCCCGTGCTGCTCCTCCTCCTCGCCTGCGCGACCCCCCTACCGGACGACTCGTCCGAGGTCGCCTGCCCGCCGCCGCCCGACCCCTGCCCACAGGGCGTCACCGGTCCCGCAGCGGCCGGTATCGAGATGCTCCCTGCGGTGGCGGTGCCCCACGGTCCGGCATGGCTCGTGGTTGGCGACCTCGCAGGCGTCGGCACCATGCAGGTGTACGTGGGCACCAACACCACCGTCACCCGGCTCGACGGCGAGGGTTGGACCGTCGCGACCGACATCTGGACGCAGCCCGACGACGGCACCGCCGTGTTCCCGCTGGTGGCTGATCTCACCGGCGACGGCACGCTCGACCTCGCCATCGGCCTCCCCGGAAGCGACGACGGCAACGGCCAGGTGATCGTCTTCCCTGGGCCCGTCACCGGACCCGTGAACTGGGACAGCCCCCACCTTGAGCTCAAGGGTGGCGGCGGCCTCGGCTTCGAACCGGCCACCGGCGACTTCGATGGCGACGGACAGCTCGACCTCCTGGTGAACGGCCACGGCTTTGCGATGATCAAGCGCGGACCGTTTGACGCCGACGCGTCCTTCGACCCCGACGTCGACACCCTCCTCCAGGGCCCAGCCGACGCGCCCTCGCTCTACGCGACGGCGGCAAACCTCGACGGCGACGGCGTGAGCGACGTGGTGTACAGCCTCACGGATGCCCCCAGCTGCCTCGACTACGGCACTCAGTTGGGAACCGCCACGGGACCCCTCGGCCCTGGCCTAGCCACGTTGACGGAGCTACCATCCGACGTCGGCCAGGCCTTCTACACGCTGTACGACGACGCGGCCGGGAGTTCGCGCGGAGCGCCACCCCTCGCCGCCGACGCCGACGGCGACGGGCTCGACGACCTCGTGGTGTACGCCCTTTCCACCGAGTTTCACCCCGCGAGTCCCGTCGTCGCCGCGCTCTACCCCTCGCCGGTCGGCACCCGCGACCCCGTGTACTTCGGCCTCGCATCGCAAGTCAGCCTCGCCGAGCTGACCCAGAGCGGCGCGCTATTGAGCGAACTCGGCGACCTCGATAACGACGGCCTCGCCGACCTCTTCACCGGCGGGGCCATCCTCGCAGGCCCTCTCGCCGACCTCTCGCCCCCCGACCGCGAAGCATGCACCGTGGCTTACGACTACGTGCTGGCCAACCAGGCCGCAGGGGCCGCGGCGAGTTGGCTCGGCGACCTCGATGGTGACGGCGACAACGAGCTGGTGATCGCCGGTGACGGGGAGGACAACGAGGGCGCTGTGCAAGTCCTGGTCGGTCCAGTCGCGATTTAATCCCCGAATCGCGCGCGCACCCGCCGAGCCAGCAGCACCGCCAGGGAAAGATGCAGCCGCTCGGCGAAGCCCGGTCGCGTCTCGCAGAGCACGTGGAGGTGCTCCCGGGGCAACACGTCCACCGCGACGGCTCCGCGCGCCACCACGTCGGCGCTGGCGGGCTCATTGTCGACGAAGGACACCTCGCCGAACACCTCGCCCGGACCGAGCACCGCCACCACCTCGCCGCCCGGCGCGCGAACCTCCTCCTCGCCCCGGTGAACAAGGTACAAGCTGGCCCCCCGGCTCCCTCGTTTGAGGAGAACCGTGCCGCCCTCCGCCTCTCGGCGCCACGCCGCCACCAAGACCGCGAGCATGTCGGCTGGCCCGAGGTGCCGCAGGGGTAGCGTGGCCCCCACGTTCCCGACGTTGGTCACGAAAGCGGCGTCGGTCTCGGCCACGCGTTCGGTCATCTGGTGCTCGAAGCGCAGAACGCGCTCGTCTTCCAGCGCCACCACGCCGCCGGTCGACATGTAGGCGCCCGGCGCGCCGGGGCCCTCGGCACGGAGGTACGCCGCCCCGCGTTTCTGGTGCACCAGTCGCCACGCCTTGAGCGCCGACAGGCCGGCGTTGAACAGGCCAGCCAGCTGCGAGTCACCGCTCTCTTCCACGAA
This sequence comes from Pseudomonadota bacterium, assembly GCA_005778355.1. Classification (GTDB taxonomy): domain Bacteria; phylum Myxococcota_A; class UBA796; order UBA796; family SXON01; genus SXON01. The sequence continues at coordinate 39,226 of SXON01000112.1, forward strand.
CTGCCGCAGGACGGGACCGGCCGCGTCGGCGGCCTCGAGGAACCGCTGGTGACGCCCGGGGAGAAATCGTCGCGTGTGCACCACGCTCTTGCCCATCCCCGACCGCCGCGCGACCGACAGCACGCTGTCGAGCACCTGCAGGGAGCCCACCTGCGGACCGGAGGCTCCTTCCAGCACGCCCTCCCCCTCGTCGATACCCCAGAGCGTGGCCGGCTGGATCAGCGTCATGAAGTCGCTGCCGGTGAAAACGCCCTTCTGCACGTAGTGTTTGAAGGGCCGCCCCATGGCGCTGATCTCCTCGTGGAGCCGCTCCAGGAGCCACGCGCAGCGATGGGCATTTCGTCGCGACGCGGCCTCGACGAGGCGCACGCAGGTGAGCACGGCGCGCGCCCCGAGCGCCTCCGTCTCGATGCCGGTGCGCACGAAGGCACGCAGGGTCTCGTCTTTCGGAGGTGAGAGCCAGAGGACCGCAGGCTCGGCCCCGCCGTCGAGCAAGGCCTCGATCTCGTAGGTACTGCCGCCCTCGCGACCGGGGAGGCGCCAGTTGGCGGTCACCATCGCCGCGAGGTTCCCCACCCGGGGGTGACCCGCCCGAGAGGCCAGCGCTCGCCAGGGCCCCTCGATCCCGGGCGGCAAGACAAGCTTCTGCCTCTGGTATTCCTCGGCCGCCGGCGGCAGGCGGTCCCAGCGGTAGGCGTGACCAAGCACCGAGAGCACCGTGAGCAGGCGGTCCGCCTCGGACTCGGTGAGCGTGGTCACGACTGCATCGACGCCCTCCGCGGGCTTCGCGAAGCGCGCCTCCAACCATTCCCGCGCGCCCTCGCCATGGAAGTGCTCGGGCAAGTCACGAGCCGCCTCGACCCAGGGCGCCCAATCGCTCGGCAGCGCGTCGCTTGGCACGCGCCTCGGCATGAAACCGAGACCTCGAGCGAGGTCGGCATGGAGCGACGCGCGAAGGGCCGCGACCGAGGACACGCGATGGCTACCCGCGAGAGCGGCAGCCTAACGACGGCGTCGCAGCGCGGCGACGGCGCCCAGGACGCCGAGGCCCACGCCGGTCGCGCCGCTGTCGCAGCCTCCGCACAGGCCACGGTCACCGCTCAGGTCTTCGGGCACCTCCGTCTCCTCGGTGTCACCACCCCCGGCGGCGCTGTCGGCGGTGTCGCCACCAGTATCGTTGTCGCCGGTGTCGGCAGTGTCGGCGGTGTCGGCAGCGAGGGCGAGGGTGAAAAGCAGCGTGAACATGTGAACTCCAGGTGACGCGGCGGGACGCTGCAAAGGGCGTGCCGCCCAAAATCGACCTCCAAGTCCCCTGATCGTGGCTTTGTCCACGATCGGGGTGTGTGTCACCACCATCGGTCGAGTGCCCGGGGTCGTCGCGCGGCAGCCCGCGCTAGAGCAGCACGTGGATCCTCGGCAATCACCGCGTCTCGGCTGGGTGACGGCGCCCTCGCCCGTCGAGGCCCACCCCGCCCTGGCCGAGCGACTCGGACTGCAGTGGTTCGGCGTCAAACGCGACGATCTCTTGCCTGCGCTCCACGGCGGCACCAAGGTGCGCAAGCTCGACTTCCTGCTCGCCGCGCCACCCTGGTCGCTCGCGCCCGGCTGGGCGGCCGCTGGCGCCATGGGCTCCGGGCAGATCGCCGCGCTCGCCGCTGCAGCCGAAGTCCTCGGCAAGACCCTCCACGCCCACCTCGCGTGGCAAACGCCCACGGGCCACGCCATCGAAAACCTCGCCTTTGTCGCCACTCGCGCCCAGATCACCGACCACGGCTCGCGGGTACGGATGGCGCTTCGTCACCCGGCCTTGCTCCGGGGCGGCCGCGTGGGTGGACTGCCGGTGGTCCCGCCGGGGGCGAGCGCCGGGCCCGGACTGCTCGGACCGGTGGAGGCCGGGCTCGAGCTCGCGGCGCAGGTGGAGCGCGGCGACTGCCCGCTTCCCGACGAGATCGTGCTGCCCTTCGGCTCCGGGGGCACAGCGGTCGGCCTCGCGGTGGGCCTGCGACGCGCCGGTTTGCCCACGGTGGTGCGCGCCGTCGCCTGCGTGGAACGCCCTCTCGCCGCGGCCTGGCGGGTGCGCAGCCTGCTCGACGAGCTCGGCGAGCGCGACGCGAGCCTCCACGTTGAACATGGCCACGTGGGTGGTGGTTACGGCGTCCCGAGCATATCTTCCGAAGCCGCCGTCGCGACACTTGTATCACAAGGTATCGACGCCGAGCCGGTGTACGGGGGGAAGGCGATGGCCGCGTTGCTCGCCAACCCCCCGCGCGGCAAGCGGGTGCTCTTCTGGCACACGGCGCGACGTGGGCCCCTGCCTGTCGACCCCCGCTGGCGCGAGCGGCTCCCCGCGAGCCTCCAGCGACGCCTTGATGGGGGGCGAGGACGGAGGGCCCTCCTCGTGGGTGGCCTCGCGGCCGCGGCGCTCGTGGCGATCCGCACCAGCGGCTACCCGGACCGCAGCTTCACGGGCGCCGTGCTCGCCGACTGGGAAGCCGAGGTGGTGCGCGCGCTCGGCGAGGCGGTGGCGGTGGTGCCGCACGATGCGGAGCTCGCCGTGGCCACGGTCGATCACTTCCTCACCGGCCTGTCGCCGTTCAACCGGGCCGAGGTGCACGGCCTGTTCGCGCTGGTGGAGCACGGGCTCGGCGTGCGGCGTTTCACCTCGATGGACCCGGCCGGTCGACGCGAAGCGCTCGCTCGGCTCGCCTCGCTGGGCGCTCTCCCCGCCGTGGCAAGCCGCGGCGCGCGCGACCTCGGCCTGCTCGGCGCCTACGCGCAGCCCGCAACCTGGGGTGCCCTTGGCTACGAGGGTCCCATCGTTGCCCCGGGGCGCCCCGACCCCTACGCGGTGCACTGCGCTCCCGACGGCGCCGCCCCGTGATCCACGACGCGAGTACGCTCGGCACGCCGCTGGAGCTCCGCGCCGACCTCTGCGTGGTGGGCTCGGGACCGGGTGGCGCCACCGTGGCGATGCTTGCCGCCGAGGCCGGGATGCGTGTCGTCTTACTGGAGGCCGGCGAGCTGGTCACCCCTGCGAGCATGGACCAGCGGGAAGACACCATGTTCCCAAGGCTTTTCTGGGAGAGCGGGGGACGCACCACCGCCGACCGCGCCATCCGTGTACATCAAGGCCGTGGGGTGGGTGGCAGCGCACTCCACAACTTGAACCTCTGCAAACGCGCCGCCCCCGAGGTGCTCGCCCAGTGGCGGCAAGCCGGTGTCGACCTCGACTGGAACACGCTCTACGCGGAGGCCGAGGCGCTCATCGGCGTGGTCGACGTGCCGGAGTCCATGCTCAACCGGCACAACCTGCTCTTCCGCGAAGGCGCACGGAGGCTCGGCTGGGCCAACGGTCGGCTCCGTCACAACCGGGAGGGCTGCGTGGGCAGCGGCTTCTGCGAGATCGGTTGCGCCTTCGACGCGAAGAACAACGCGCTGAAGGTGTGCATCCCGCGCGCGGTCCGGGCCGGGACCAGCGTGCTCGCGCGCTGCCAGGCCGTGCGGGTGCTCCACGATGATCGCGTCATCCACGGCGTCGAGGGGGTGGCCATTCATCCCCTGTCGCGACAAGCACTGGGCGAGATCCGCGTCCTCGCGCCCAGAGTCTGCGTGTCGGCCTCGGCCACCGGGACGCCAGCCCTCCTTCGCCGCTCCGGCGTGCCCGGTCGTCCCGTGGGCGACAGCCTGAGGATGCACCCGGCGGTGGTCGTGGCCGGCGATTTCGACGAGCCGGTGCATGCCTGGCGCGGTGTACCCCAGGGCTGGGAGTGCACCGAGCACCTTCGCTTCGACGAGAGCGTGTCGCGTACCTGGCTGGTGCCCGCCTTCGCACACCCGGTGGGCACCGCCACCCTCGTCCCTGGCCTCGGCGATGAACATGCCGCCTTGATGGCCCGCTACGCCCACCTCGGAGCCGTCACCGCGATGGTCCACGACAGCACCCGTGGTCGCGTGCGCCCCAGGGGCGACCTCGGCCTGTCCATCCACTACCAGCCCGACGAGGCCGACCGTGCCGCCCTCCAGGACGGCCTCGTCCACGCCGCTCGTCTCCTCTTCGCCGCCGGCGCGCGCAGGGTACTGGTCCCGAGCCCGCGCCTTGTCACCCTCGACGACCCCCGCGCCGTCGACTCGCTCCGCGACGTGACCTCCCCCGACCTCAGCGCCGTGCACCCCATGGCCAGCGTCCCGCTCGGCGAGGCGGTCGACCAGGACGGCGCCCACCGCGTGCTGCGCGGCCTCTGGGTGGCCGACGCCTCGCTCTTCCCCACCTCGACCGGCGGCCCTCCTCAGCTCACCACCTACGCGCTCGGCCTCCACGTGGGCCGCGCCCTCATCCAAAAAGGAGTCGGAGGTTAAGGGTTAAGACTTGTCGCCGCTCGCCGACATCGCCTACGCCTGGCTCCGTGCCCACACCGCGAGAGTGGTCGGCCTCAACGCCCCGCAGGGCGCCGGGAAAACAACCCTTTGCGCCGAACTTGTCCGCCGGGCCGCCCTCGACGGGGAGCGCTGGGTGGCCCTCTCGATCGACGACTTCTACTTGCGCCGCGCGGAGCAGGCCGAACTCGCCACCCGCCACCCCGACGACCCCCTCATGGCCGTGCGCGGTGCCCCGGGCACGCACGACGTCGCCCTCGGCGTCGCGACACTTGACGCACTGATACACGATACGTGTATCTGCCGCATCCCACGCTATGACAAGTCGGCCCACGGCGGGCTCGGCGACCGCCACGCACCCTCTGAGTTCTCCCTGGTGGAACCACCGATCCACCGGATCCTGCTCGAGGGCTGGATCCTCGGCTTCGAGCCCCAGGGCGCCGGGGGAGCCCTCGCCCGGGTCGACGCCGCGCTGTCGACCTACGCCCCCTGGACCACGCGCCTCGACGCCTTGATTCAGCTGCGGATGACCGACTCCACCTCCGTGCTTCGCTGGCGGGTGGAGGCCGAACAGAAGCTGCGCACGAGCGGTCGCGGAGCCATGAGCGACGAACAGGCCGCCGTCTACATCGCACGCTTCCTACCGTTGTACGACGTGTACCCCGGCGCGATGGCCGCCAACCCCCCGGTGTTTCCCTACCTGCACCTCTGGATCGGTCCCGATCGACTACCCGCCGAGCCGCCCCCGCGCGATCTCCCCTAGTCTCCGCCACAACTCCGAATCGCGCGCCGCCTCCCCGTGCGCCGTCAACAGCGTAGTGGGCTGGTCGGCAACCAGCTGGTCGGCCAGCCAGGGGTAGTACTCGCGGCGATCCGCGAGCCCCACGGCGAGGAAGGTGCCACCAATCCGCAGGCCGGGCGCACCCTGCGTGAGCCAGAGGAACCAGCCAAACGGGTTCTGGGGCAGGGGTGTCACGTTGAAGAAGGCGTCGGTCACCAGCCACGTCACGCCGGTCGGCGTCGTGAAGCGCAACCACACCTCGCCTTGCTTGGTGCCCGGGGGCACGAGGAGCGTCACCCCGGGTGGCAAACGCTCGGCGAGCGCCTCGACGCCCAGGGTCGCCACACCGGTCTTCGCCAGCAAACGCGGCCGTGCCGCCGCCGTCGACACGGCCAGTGCCGATGGGAACCGCTGGGAAAAACCACGCAAACCTAGGTTGTGATAGTGATTGGGCGCGAGCAGCACCGAGGGACGGCCCAGCGCCTCGAGCTCAGCCATCTCCCCTTCACCTGGGGACGGCGGGGCGCTCAGCACCGCCAGCGAACCATCGGCGAGGCGCAACGCGAAGGCGTTCCACATGGGAACCCCACCCGTCGCGCGGGCGCGGCACCAGAGGCCGGGCACCCCTTCCACGGGGTTCCACGCGCTCATCCTGCGCGCCAGGCGTCGTAGTCGGCCAGCAAGGCGTCGCCGAGCAGATCGCCCAGGATCTGGAGCCCGTAGCCAGTCACGTGTACGAGGTCGCCCGTGCCGATGCCCCGAGCGTGGGCCCACGTGAGCGCCGAGCCTGCCCCGCCCATGGCGTCGTAGGTGCTCCAGAAGGCGCAGCCGCGCTGCGCCGCCACGCGCGCCTGCACCGCCACGAGGTTCTTCATACCGGGCCGGGACTTCTCGGTGCCATCCACCTCGTCGATGTAGCCCTGGTCGAGCGGCGTGACGACGAGACACGACGCCGCGCCCTTCCCCGCGAGGATGGTGTCGAGCGCGCTCGCGAAGATCGGCACATAGCCCTCGCCGCCCTTGCCAAGCAGCGCCGGGTAGCCGGCCTCGTTGCCGCCGAGCATCACCACCACGAGGTCCGGGCGGCGTGTTTCCACCTGGGGCTTCAGGTTCTCCCCGGCGAAGGTGGTGAAGGACTTGCTTCCCACGCCGATCACCCCGAGCGACTCCCATGTGGCGCCGGGCCTGCCCGTTTCCAGCACCACGCCGTAGAACGGCACGGTCCCCCCGTGGGCGCCGAAAGCCAGCTTGGTGAAGCCCCCGGGGACGTCGAGGCTGAAGCGACGGTCGTCCGTGGTCGCAGCCGCGGCCGCGCCGCGGCCGATCTCCCGATCATCGGCGCTCACCCAGTAGCTGCCGTAGCCCTGGCCCCCCTGGTACCACAGTTCCACGTGCTGCTGGGGGACAGGCTGGCCCTCGCCACCGACGGCCCGAACCACGGCGTAGCCACCGGCGCGAACGATGCCGACGATGCCTCCGAGCCCATAGCGACCCCCCGCGCCGCCGAGCAGGATCGTCCGCCAGGACCACTCGCCGCCTCGCGAGTAGCTCACGTCTACCCGGTGGTTCCACTGCGGCGTGAGGCCCGCCGACACGAACCCCGGCCCGGCATCCCCGAAGCGGGCCTGCAGCCGCGCGCGAAGCGTGCTGCTGAAACCATCGGCCGCGATGGTGCTGTCGCCGTAGTGAATTGCCCGTGCCACGCCCGCGCCCGACTCCGCGGCACGCAAGGCCTCGAACCAGTGGGCAAGGCCCCGGTGTTCCGGATCGACGACGGACGTCGGCACGCCCAGGCGTGGTGCCGCCAGCGCGACAGACAAGAAGAGGCCGAGCATCGAGCGGCCGCTAACTCACGCCCAGGGCCACCCGACAGGCAGAGGCCAGGCCTCCTCGCCGCCCCGCCACAACCCAGGCTCATCCACGTAGGGGCCAATACGCGTACGAACTAGTCGCGACAGGTGCGCCACCGTGCCCAGCCGCTCCGCGAGGTCTCGGGCGAGAGCGCGCACGTAGAACCCGCCGCCCGTCACCACTTCCAGTCGCGACCATGTATCACCATGTATCAACCAGCGCGCCGAGTGAAGGTACACTCGAGAGGGCGGCAACACGACGGTTTCGCCGCGATGTACCCGCGCGTAGGCGCGCTCCCCGTCCACTCGTTTCGACGAGGTGGCCGGCGGTACTTGCTCCGTGAACCCGCGGAAACCCTGGAGCGCCTCGTCGAGCCCCGCATGGGGCACGGCGCCCTCGCGTACCACCTTGCCCGTTGGGTCAAGGTTGTCGGTTTCCACGCCCCAGCGCACGTCGGCCACGTAGGTCTTGGGCAACCGGTGAAGCGCCTCGAATCCGCGCACCGCGTCGCCCACCAGGACCAGGAGCAGGCCTTCCGCGAAGGGGTCGAGCGTGCCCCCATGGCAAGCCCGCAGGCGCACCCCGGCGCGCGACTGGAGCTCGGTCACCACGCTCTGGAAACACTGGAAGCTGGTCATCCCGGGGGGCTTGTGCGCCCGCCACGTGCCATCGACGGTCGAGCGTCGTGCGCGGGGCTGCCCCCGGCTCAGCCGATCACCTTCTGGAAGACCATCAATACCAGGGTGGCGAACCACAGCGCATGGAAAGAAGGGCCCAGCCAACGGAGTCGCGCGAGCGCGGTGGCGTCGGTGCTATCGTGCAGGAGCGCCTCGAGACTGCGGAAGTAGGTCGCCTGCACGGCGAAGAGCACCAGCGTGTTGAACAGGCCCACGTGCACCGCGATGGGCACACCCCCGAAACCACCCATGATGTAGAGCAGGTAGAAGCCCGTGAGCAGCACCACGATGGAGGCCAGCTTGGCCGCTCGGCGAATCCGTCGCACCCGGTCAGCGAGCCCCTGAAAGTCCCCCAGCTTGGCCACGGTGAAGCGGACGTCGCCGGTGACGAACATCATGGCGCCAAACCACGCGGCCATGGCGGCGAGGTGCAACAGGCGAGCGAGGGGGTAGTCCACGGCGGCGGCCCCGTATCAAGTCGGCTCGACGTCGAGCACGGTGTACGCCACCTCCGCCGAGTCGGGGTCGGTGGTGAAGAGCCGCCCCTGGCGCAGTCTCCCCCCTTCGAGCATCATTCCCGTCGCCTCGGGACGCCCCGCGCGTACCGGCACGAAGCGCCACCATGCCCGCGAGCCAGGGTGAACCCGGGCGCCGATGGCCAGTGATACACGCCCCATTGTCCACCGTGGATTCACCTCGATGAGAGGGTCGATAAAAAGCCCATCTTTATCTTGATACACGAGTGTATCAACGCCGGCGGGCCCCTCCACGCCGAGCGTGGCCAGACGGGGGCCCAGGAACTCGCCCACCTCCACCGCGAGCCGAGACAACCACGTGCGGTCCCCGCCCTCGCCGCCCACCCACCGGCGCAGCTCGAGTGACTCCTGTTCGAGCCACCGACTGGGCCGCGTGCCAGTGAATTGCCCGCGGGCGTCGGTGTCGAAGCGCACCATGCCCCGGAGGTGTGCCCGAGCCTCGAAGACGTCGTAGTGAAAGCTCAGGTCGAGCACCCGCTGAACCCAGGGCTCCGCGCGGAGGCGCCCGTGCAGTGCGAGCTGTTTCTCGATCCACGACTCGACCGCCGGGGCGACGGCGCCGCGCACACGCCCTCGACCGGCGGTGGAAAACGGTGACTTGACCACCCAGCCCCGTGAGAGCGCCGCGGCCGCCTCCGCCGGTGTCTGCACGATCTCCCCGCTGATACACCTGACACATCGATGATGTATCACCATCGAGAGTTCCTGCTTCCACGCGAGGTGTTGCACCTTGTCGGCGGCGACGCGCAGTCCCGGCTGGTATGCGCGCCCCTCGCGGACGAGGGCGAGGCCGGTGGACGTGATGCCCGGTCCCCGGCCCCATGGCTCCAACCGTGCAAGCTTGCGCCCGCGGAGCAGTTCGAGGCTCGCGACTGTCTCGGGGAGCGGGGCGCCAGCCGCCGCCATCTCCCGCGCCCAGGCCTCGCCCGGCGGCCGCGGGGTAACGATCACGTCGTCGGAGGCCGCCAGCCAGGACATGAGCGGGGCCAGGTCCTCGGCGAGCGAACGCGCGGTGCGCGTCGGCGCATGACCGGGCCGACTCCGCGCGAGCTCGTCTTCAACAGAGGGGTTGAACACCCAGGCAGCGGGTGGGCGCCCCTTCGATGCCTGATGTCGCGACAGTCGCTCGATGAAGTCCTCGCCAAGGCCGGCACGGCGGCGCCCCTCCACGTCGAAGCTCGGTCCACGCGCTCGCGCGAGACCGAGGGGCGGCGCGAGGGCGCTAGAGAGCACGCTCCAGTCGTCGCGAGCGGGGTCTTTCCACCGGTGGAACCAGGACAGGCCGAAACGTACGTGGCCCACCTCGTCGTCGTGTACCTGCCGGAGCACACGCGCGGTGTCGATGTCGCCGACGGACCGGAACTGGCCCTCGAAGTGAAGCGCATAGTCCAGGTTTGCCTGCTCGAAAACCAGCGCCATGCGCATCACGTAGTCGAGCGGCGACCCCATGCCCTGGAGCGCCCGCCAGAAGAAGTCGTTCAGAGGCAACTCGCCGAGTTGCACCCCCAGCACCGCCATGCGCTCGAGGTACAGGCGAAGGTGCGCTTGCTCCTCGCCAAGCGTGGTCGCGATGCCGGCGCGGAAGGCTCTCGGGGCATCGGGAAAGGCGAGCAATGTGGCAGCCATCGCCTCGAGCGCGAGGAGCTCGTGGTTGGCGAAGCGATGGAGTAATCTCCCGCGCGCGACGGCGTCGTCGAGTTGTCCCGGCAGCGCCGCTCGCTCGCGCGCGCCAGAGAAGCCGAGCCCAGGCGGGCGCGCGGGCCGGTCGACACGCACGCTGGCACCTGGCGCATGGTCCGTCCACGAGGACGGCGACCAGAGCTTTCCCTCGAGCGTGGTGGCTCCGAGGATCGACTCCGCCCACGCCCGTAGCTCCATGGAGCGCCCGTAGCGCTCCGGGGCACGGGATAGCAAGCGGGCCCCGAGGAACTGCCGTGCTGCTCGCTGCCACCCAGATCGAGAAAGCCTGGGGGGATCGCATGATCCTCCATGGGGTGGATCTCGTCGTTCAACCCGGCGAGATCGTGGGGCTGGTTGGGCCGAACGGCTGCGGCAAGTCCACCCTCCTGTCGATCCTCGCGGGCACCGAGTCGCCCGACCACGGCTCCGTCGACCGGCGGGCCGCCGTGGGGCACCTCGCGCAAGACCCGGAGCTCCCCCCCGGCACCGTGCGCGGCGCCGCCGAGGCTGCCCTGGCGTGGCACACCGAGCTCCTGGCCGGGTGGGAGGCGGCGATGCACGCGGGCAACGAGCGCGAGGCGGCTCGCCTCCAGTCGCGGCTCGACACCGTGGGCTGGGATCTCGGCCACACGGTGGACGCCGTCCTGTCGCGACTGCGTTGTCCCCCGGGAAACGCCGACGTGGGCCACCTCTCCGGTGGCGAGCGGCGACGCGTGGCGCTGGCTCGCGCACTCCTCGCCTCCCCCGACCTGCTCCTCCTGGACGAGCCGACCAACCATCTCAACGCCGAGACGGTGGAGTGGCTCGAGGGCTTCCTGGGCAGCTTCAAGGGTGGCGCCGTGCTCGTGACACACGACCGATACATGCTGGAGCGCGTCGCGACGCGAATCGTCGAAGTCGAGGAGGGCGTGGCCATCTCATACCCAGGTAGCTACGCCGATTATCTTGTGGCGCGAGCCGAGCGACAGCTGGCGTTGGAACGCGCCGACGACGCCCGGCTCAACGTCATCGCTCGTGAGGCCGAGTGGGCCAGCCGCTCCCCCGGCGCGCAAATGAAGAAGCAGAAAGCGCGGCTGGATCGGCTGGCCGCCCTGCAGGCCCAACCGGGCATGCGTCGTGAAGAGAACATGCAGTTCTCCCTGAGCACCGGCGGCGTGAAGCTCGGTCGCACGCTGGTGGATGCCCGCGGCCTGCGCAAGAAGTTCGGCGACCGGCGCATCATCTGGGACCTTGACCTCGACATCGGGCCTGGCGAGCGCATCGGCGTGGTCGGCCCCAACGGGGCGGGCAAGTCCACGCTTCTCGGCCTGCTCACCGGCAGCATTGCACCCGACTCCGGCACGATCCAGCGGGCGCCCCGGCTTCGCGCCGCGGTGCTCGACCAGGCCCGCACGGGGCTGGACCTCGGCGACACCGTGTGGGAGGCCGCCGGCGGGGGCAATGACAGCGTCACGGTGGGCGAACGCCCCGTGCACGTGGCCGGCTTCTTGCGACGGTTCTTGTTCCCTCGCGAGATGCTGTCGCAGAAGGTGGCGGGGCTCTCTGGCGGCGAACGCGCGCGACTGCTGCTCGCGAAGCTCATGCTCCAGGGCGCCAACCTCATCCTGCTCGACGAGCCCACCACCGACCTCGACCTCACCACCCTCGCGGTGCTCGAAGAGGCGTTGATCGACTACGACGGCGCGGTGATCGTGGTGACCCATGACCGCGCCTTTCTCGACCGAGTGTGCACCGGCGTGCTCGCATTCCACGGCAACGGCCGGGTGGTCCGCTACGCCAGTCGCCTGCAGTGGCTCGCGGCCATGGCGGCCGAGCCGGAGTCGAGTGTCGAGTCCACCCGACCGGTCACGACGGCCGCCCCCGCTGCGCCGGCGCGCCGGAAGCTCAGCTGGAAAGAAACCCAGGAACTCGCGCGGCTACCGGCCGAGCTCGAGAAGCTGGAGGCCGACAAGGCCGCGCTCGAGGCCCAGCTGGCCGACCCCTCGTCCTGGAAGGGCGGCCAGGGCGCTGGCCTGTCGCGACAGCTGGCCGACATGAGCACGAAGATCGAGACGGCCTATGCGCGCTGGTCAGACCTCGAGTCGCGGCAGTAGGGCTAGGCTTCAGACCACGGGGGCGTAGGCCAGAGCTCGCCAAGGAACTCCAGGAACGCGCGAACCCGGGCGGGCAGATGGGTGCGGTGCGGTCGGACCGCCCAGAAGTACTGGGTGATCGGCTCGTGAGTCTTGATCACCGTGCGCAGGCGGCCGCTGGCGAGGTGATCGTGCACCTCGAAGTCAGGTAGGTACACCAGCCCGAGGCCGGCCAGGGCGCCGTCGAGCAAGGCATCCGTGGAATTCGACGTGACCGGGCCGTTGACGTTGACGACGGTCTCTTCCTTGCCCTTCTTGAAGCGCCAGGCGCGCGGATTCGCCATGCCCGAGTAGATGAGGCAGCGGTGCTTGGCGAGGTCGGTGGGCCGGTTGATGGGCGGGGCGCCGTCCAGGTATGTCGGCGACCCCACCGCCAGCACCCGGAAAGACCAGAGCCGCTTCGCCACGAGCGAGTTGTTCTCGATGGTCCCGCCGCGCACGGCGAGGTCGTAGCCCTCGGCCACCAGGTCGACCTTCCGATCCGTCAAGTCGACCAGGGAGTTCAACTCCGGAAAACGCTTCTGGAAGTTTGCGATCTCTGCCGAGAGGTAGCGGCGGCCGAAGGAAACGGGCAACGACACCCGCAACGTGCCCACCACCTCGTCGCGCTCGGCGCTGGCGCGCGCCTCGGCGTGCCGCATCGACTCGAGCAGCGGCGAGGCTGTCTCGAAGAAGGTGAGGCCGGTGTGCGTGGTGGAGATGCGCCGGGTGGACCGATGGAGCAGTCGCACCCCCAGCCGTGTCTCGAGCTGCGTCACCAGCCGACTCGCATGGCTCCGGGAGATCCCCAGCAGTTTTGAAGCCGATGCGTAGCTGCCCGCCTCGACGACGCGGACGAACACCTCGACATCAGTGAGCTGCTTCAGCGACATGGAGCGACCCTCTTCGGGAACGGGCTAGGGGGAGGTGGGCACGCGGCGGCGGTCTGCGGCGGAATGTCGCATGTATCGGGTGCCGGCCGCCACCGCAAAGTGCGTGGAGATCTCGCAGTGGGCAGCACGCAGCCAGCGCTCGACAAGATCACCTTACGACGCGACGTGCGGAGGGACTTGGACTCGCTCGATCCCGCCTGGGCGGCGAGGGCGTCGCATGCGGCACTGGCGTGGTTGGCCCCCGAGATCGCGCACGGCACCGTGCTGGCCTATGCCCCCCTGCGCGGCGAGGTGCAGCTCGATCCGGTCCTGGTGGCCCTGGCCACCGAGGGTCGCCTGGTCCTTCCACGGGTTGAGGCCGGGGCCCTGCGCCTCCACCGCGTGGACCGCCTCGACGGCCTGCGTCGAGGCGCGATGGGCATCCGGGAACCCACCCCCGAGCATCCCGGCGTGGCACCGGGCGACATCGACACGGTAATCGTGCCTGGACTGGCCTTCGGTCGCGACGGCTCGCGCCTTGGACGGGGCGGGGGCTACTACGATCAACTGCTACCCACGCTCCGCGCTCGCCGCGTGGCCCTGTGTTTCGCACGCCAAGTCCTCCAGTCCGTGCCCACCGAGCCGCATGATGAGCGGGTGGTGGTGATCGTCACCGAGGAAGGCCGCTGGGCAGTGGGATAGTGCCGCGCCATGTCCCAGCCGAGCGCGTTGCCCCTTCCCCTCTTGATCTTCGGCGCCTTGCTGAGCACGCAGCTCATCCTGGTGGTGATCTCCTTGGTGGTGGAGCCGACAGGGAACAACCCCTCCATCGGCCCCTTCCTCGTGCTCCCCGCCGCAGCCACCGCCGGCCTGTCGCTCGTGGCGCCTCACATCTTCGGGCCGAAAGTCGACCGTTTTACCCTGCACATCATCCGCTGGGCACTGGCTGAGTCAGCCACGTTGTTCGGCTTCATCATCGCTCATGTGGGTGCGCCGCGCCTCTTCCAGGCCGCCTGCACGGCCATGGCGCTCGTCGCCATGTTCGCCGCCTTTCCTCCCCGCGACCTCGCCCCCGGCCAGCGCCGGGGTCGCTAGGGACGGCGAACGCAGGTCCGCGGGTTAGCGCCCTCCTGTGCTGTTCACTTTCGCCCTCGCCCTCGCCCAGCCGCCCACCTTCCCCGCCCTCACCACCGAGGAGCGGACCAAGTTCGACAGCGGTCATCTCGTCATCCGGGCCGACACCAGCTCGCCCACCACGGTGTCGACCGGCATCGTGAAGGTGGAGGCGCCGCCTTCGCTCCTGTGGACGGAGACGCTCGACTTCCCGGCGCGCTTGCCCGAGAATCCCACACTCAAGAGCATCGACGAGTACGGCCGTATCTCGCCCGACAACTGGTACGTGCGCTTCGAGATGTCGATCTACGGCATCCACGTGACCATTCACGACCACTGGACCTGCTTCCCCGCCGAGTTCTACTGCACCTGGGTGCAGGACCCCGACGCGAAGAGCGACGTGCGCGAGGAGAAGGGCTGGCTCCTGGTGGTGCCGCACCCGGAGGGCAGCGCCATCGCCTTCCACAGCGAGTTCATCTCGGAGGTGTGGGCACCGTCGTGGATCCGGAAGTGGCTGGCCAACGACAGCATGGTCAACGTGCTCGACAAGCTCCGCGTACGCACCGAGCGGAAGGCCAAGTAGCCTAGGGCAAGCAGGGGATCGGCTTGCCATCGCCACCGGGCTGCGGGGTGCAGCCCAGCCCGTAGCGGGCCGCCACGTCGGCCGCGTGCACCTCGACCCCGCGCATGAAGCTCGCCATCGAGGACCGGGTGTAGGCCTCGGCCGCCTCGGCGGGGATGTTGCCCCCGAGATCGACCCGCACCTGATACACGGCCAGTGTATCAGATGTATCAATCGGCACCAGCAGCCAAGAACCGGCGTTGTCGGCCATCGTGAGCGCACCATCAAACGCTGCCGCGTCAGTACGACCGCGAGACTCCTCCAGCCGCGCATTGTCGATACGCCATGCCCGCTCCCACACGCCGGTCGACAGCGCCAAGGTCGCGTTGTTTCGTAAGCGCAGCACCCAGTGACGGTCTTGCACCGGCCAGGGCATGTCGAGGCGTTGGTACAGGAGCTTGGGCGACGACCAGCGGCCTTCCAGCGCGATCTCGGTGAGCCCATCCACGTCTTCGCTGAGCCGATCGTCCGTGAGCGAGAGCCAAACGAGCGACTGCGGCACGTGCATGAGACCCACCCCCACGGCGCTATCGGCGCCGGTGATCCGTCCCACGCGACCGGCCGCCGCGTCGTCAAAAACCGAGCGAGGCAAGGCCGGCGGCGGGTTCTCGGCCATCTGCTGCACTGCGGCCGCGACCTCCGCCCACTTCACGGCGAGGGCGGCAGCGTCCATCCCCTAGTTGAACACGAAGGGGTGTGAGGTCATCACCGTGCCCCCGCTGGGCGCGGGGAACTTGAGTCGCTTGACCCCCGCAACCACACAGTCCTCGAGCATCGGATTGCCGAGGTTCGACTCCGCAGTCTTGGCGTTGGCCACCGCGCCCGTGGAGGTGATCTCCCACGACACCACCATGCGTCCCCGGGGGCCCGACCCGCCGTAGCGGCTCACGCAGTCCTGCACGGTCCAGCTCCCCTTCTTCACGACCGCGGAGATCTGGCTCGGGAGCAGCTCGCCCTGGCCAGCATCCATGTCGCGGCCCTCGTCCAGGTCGGCGGTGGTGTCGGTGGCTGGCGCCTCGCTGGATGCCGAGGGGGGCGGCGCGTCCATGTCGAACTCGGCCTCGTCCTTGGCGGCGGCAGACAAGAGGAAGGCCAACAACATCGGTCACCCCGGGGCGGCGGAATCCTAGCGCAATACGCGCCAGAACAGAAGTATGATCGACCCCTACGCGAAGATCGCCCGGTGGTACGACGCCGAGTTCGAGGGCGCGAGCGCCGATATCCGCAGCTTCGTAGGCCGGAATGTCGGTCCTCGGGTGCTCGTTCTCGGGTGTGGTACCGGCCGGGTGTGTCGGGGTTTCCCTCCTGATCGGCAGGTGGTGGGGCTCGACTTGAGCGCCCCGATGATCGCGGCCGCGCGGGCGCGAGGGGGCGACTACCAGGTGGCCGACATGCGGCATTTCGACTTCGGCGTGTTCGACGAGGTGATCATCCCCAACGGCAGTTTCGCCTTCTTGCGCTCCCGCGCGGACCGTGCCGCCTGCCTCGCCGCCTGCGCCCGAGCGGCCGCCGTGCTCACCATCGACGTGCCGATGCCCGACTACGTGCTCCTCGGCCAGCCGCATACGCCCGAGCGACCCGCGTGGCAAGGTGTGGTGGAGGGCGTGGACGTCCAGCGTACGCGCGAGGTTTTTCGCGAGCCGGTGGCGCAGCGCCTGCGACTGGTCGACCGGTACTACGCCGGGAGCGAAGTGGTCGTGAGCGAGCTTGTGCTCCACCTGTTCACGCGCGACGAGATGGAGTGGATGCTGGAGGCGGCTGGCTTCTATGTGGACGAGGCCTGGGGCGATCACGCTGGCGGCGCTGTGCGCGAAGGCTGCGATCGCCTGCTGGTGCGGGCGATGCGGTTCTAGCGAAGGGTGCCAACGATCCCCGTCCGGGACGGGTCGGTGCAGCCGAGGCAGGCGCGGCCGGTGATGGCAACGGCGGTGGTGCACCGCCGGGTGGGGCGCGGTTACGCTGCAATCGTGCCCGATGCCCGCCGCAACTCGCCCGTGCGCAAGGTCCGCGGATGACGACAGCGCCAGGCGCGCCGCGCGAGGGACTCTGGGCGCTCCTCCTCGCCGTGGCCGCCGCAGGGTGCGCCCCGGGCGGCCCCAGCGAGGGTAGCCCGGAGGATGACAGCGCAGGGAACCCGGTCGACAGCGCCGACTCCGCGTCGTGCACGCCGGCCGCAGGCTCCCTCTCCCTGTCCCTCGGAACGCAGGTGCCCGTCGGGGCGCTGGGGGTCTTCGCTCGGGCCGTGCACCGCGACTCGGCGTTCACGGTGTACTACGCTCAGGGGTCCGTCTATCTCTACCAGGCCTTCGACGCGGATTGGGTGGCCACGGGTGGCGAGGCCCAGCTCACCCCGGAGGGGGAGTCCGAGCGCGACCACGCGCTGACCTTCGATGGCCAGGGCACGTTCCATCTCGCTTCGGTGCGGGGGGAAGACGGCGACCCACCGTCGATGTCGCTGGCGAGGTTCGGCGCCGACAACGTCCGCGTGGGCAGCGGTCTCACGTACGAAGTGTCCGGGCCCAGCATCGATCCCGTCCTGGCGGTGATCGACGGGCAGGTGCTGGCAGGCACCGAGCATCGCGGCGAGGGCACCTGGGACGGCAACATGCCGCCCGACGACGAGGTGGAGCGAGGACTCGCCGTGCGGGTGTACGACACGGACCTCGTGTTCTCGCACGAGGTGCGGCGACTCGCCGACATTCCCGGCGCGGCGGCGCCCGGGTAGTTCTGGGGCCTCGGCTCGGCGCTCGTCGAGGCGGAGGGCTACCGTGTGCTCTTCGCGGCCTCCGCGATCGGCGACACCACCCACTTTAGCGATGGCGAGAGCGCCGGCGCGCGACAGATCTTCGCGCTCCGCTTCGACGCGAACCTCGACTTCGTCGACGCCTTCGGCCCCCTCACCAACACCACCAACGACAACTACTGGAGCACCGGCGCGGTGTTCGACGACGGCTACTACTTCGTGGCGCACACCTACCGTCGGCCGGAGGACGGGTCGGTGCCGATGCGCGACTCCGGCGGCGTGGAAACCGACGCGGCGAACGTGCAACTCGAAGTGTACAACGCCTGCTTCGACCCGGTCGCGAGCCTCGCCATCACCGCCTACACCCCCGAGGAGATCGACCTCGGGGGGGGCGCGCACCGAGCGGGCCTCCTCGCCGTCGACGACCGGCTCTACGTGACCTACGACGACGGCGAGGCCAGGGTTCGCGAGGTCGTCGTGAGCCGCTGAGCGCCCGCAGGCCGCCGCCTACCTGATGGTCCCCACGATCCCCGTCCACGACTGGTTGGTACAGTCGAGGCAGGCGCGGCCGGTGAAGGTGGCGGTGAAGGTGGCGGTGAAGGTGCCGTCGCCATTGAACTCGCCTTCGAGCGTGTAGGCCTCCTCGCAGGTGCCGGGCAGCACGCGCTCCACCGAGAACTCGGTGGTGGTGGTCCAGTAGCCGCTCATCGTCCCCGGCTGCGAGCCGGTGCCCACCGAGGTGATGTCGAGCGCGGGGTAGCTGTCGAGCACCGACACCTGGTCGAAGTCGATCATCACGTAGGTGTAGGCGCAGTCGTACTCGATGGTGGTGTCGAGATCGTAGGTGCCGTCCACCGAGCACTCGTCGTCGCGACCGCTGCAGTCGTTGTCGATGCCGTCGTCGCATACCTCGTCGAGGTTGGGCGAGCGAGAAGCATCGTTGTCGTCGCAGTCGGCGTCGCAGGCCGACACGCCGTCGAGGTCGGCGTCGCTCTCGTCGAGCGTGGCCGCGTCGCAGTCATCGTCGATGCCGTTGCAGGCGGTCTCCAAGGCACCGGGGCTCACGGTGGGCGAGAGATCGGCGCAGTCCTCGCACTCGGTGTAGCCGTCGGCGTCGTGATCGAGGCCGTCGGGCGTTTCCTCGTCGCAGTCGTTGTCGATCGAATCGCAGCTCACTTCCGAGCCATTGGGGCTGATCGCCGCGTCCTGGTCGTTGCAGTCCGCGTCGTTCTCCACGAAGCCCTCGCCGAGCTCGCAGGCCGAGCCGGGGTTGTACGGGTCACCGAAGCCGTCGCCGTCGCCGTCGGCGTAGTAGGTGCTGCCACCGCTGCCGTCGACGCTGTCGTCGGCGTCGTCGACGAGGTCGTCGCAGTCGTCGTCGACCTCGTTGCACACCTCCTGGGCGGCCGGGTTGATCTCGGGGTCGGCGTCGTTGCAGTCGAGCTTCTCGGCCGGGTACGTCGCCACGCAGTCGTCGTTGTCGCCGTCGAAGTAGCCGTCGCCGTCGCGATCGAAGGGGTCGTCGAGCTCCTTGCCCTCCGCACCCTGGAGCACGCCGTCGCAGCGGGCGGTCTCGGTGACCGACACGTCGTTGGCGCAGGCCGCGAGGAACAAGAGCGCGAGTCGCCGCATGCGGTCTCCGTGGCTAGGATAGCGTGGCAAAGGCCCTTGTAGCTCAGCTGGACAGAGCCGGGGATTTCTAATCCCCAGGTCGCAGGTTCGATCCCTGCCAAGGGCGCCAGCTTGCCCGCCGTGGTTTAGACTCGGGGCATGTGGAAAGTCGTCGCCGCCGTCGTCGCCCTCCTCGTGCTGGCCTGCGCCGGCGTGCTCGCGCTCGGTGGCTACGGGGGCCTCGAGTACCTGCGCCTCGAGAAGGTGGAGACCGAGCAGGAGGAGGTGGCGGCGCGCATCGAGGCCGCCGAGGAGGCCGCGGGCGACCGCCAGGCCGCCGCCTGCGACCTGGGCGAAGTGGCCTACGCGGCGCGTGACTTCGGTGCCGCCATCGGTCACCTCGACGAGTGCCTGGAGCAGGAGCCCGAGAACGCCGGTGGTTTCCTGATGCGGGGGAAGAGCTACGCGCAGCTGGAGCGCTACGAGCGCGCCGAGATCGACATCACTCGCGCCGCAGGCCTCGACGGCACCAGCGTGGACGCCTGGAAGACCCTCACCTGGACGCGTGTGCGCACCGGCGACGACCGGGGCGCCATCGAGGCCGCCGACCGCTGGCTGGCCCTGGTGCCCAACGCGGCCGACGCCTACCTCAGCCGGGCCGACTGTGCGTTTCGACTCGGGCTCACACGGGAGGCCATCGCCGACGCCAAGCGGGCCTGCGAGCTGGGGGCGCCGGAGGGGTGTGCGTTGCAGGAGCGGATTCGGCAGTCGGCGCGGGGGGGCTGACCGCAGGTCGTTGCCCTCCGAGCGCTCCGGCATCGCGACCGATGGGCCAAAACAAGCACCTTGACTCCGGGCGCCCCCCTCGGCTACCGTGAGCGCGCCCTAGCCGGAGGCTCACCCATGCAGCGCCCCCCCCCCGCGGCACTTTGCCGCACTCCTCGTAGTCACTAGCGCCATGCTCGCCCCGGCGAGGGCGAGAGCCGCCTGCCCAGGCGACAGCGATGGCGACGGCTACAGCCTGAGCGGCACCTCGGGCGGCTGCGTGATCGGCGTGCCCGACTGCGACGACGGCGACGCGAACGTGAACCCCGGCGAGTTCGAGACCCTTTCCGACGGCATCGACAACGAGTGCGACGGTCGCGACGCGATGGCGCGCTACTTCTCCTCCGGCTTCTTCAATGCGGCCACGTGGCCGGGAACCGGCGTGTTCAGCTACACCGGCGACACGGTACAGGTGGGCGACCCCGGGGCGTTTGCCCGCTCGACCGTCACCCGCACCGTCGGCATTCCTCGCAGCCGCGGCGCGACGGGCGTGATGGTCGATGTCGCCCTCCTCACCGGCCCCGGCTGCACCATCGAGCTCGACACGACCCCGTGGGGCGCGTCGTTCCCGGTGACCACGCACGACGAGCCGCTCATCGCCACGGGCACCAACTGGATCCCCTTCCCCACGGTGCAACCTCGGCACATCCTGCGCGCCGTCCGCGTGGCGTGCATGAACTTCTCGCGCGCCGAGATCGACTGGATCCAGGTACAGAACGCCGACGAGGCGATGCCCCCGCCCGCCGACATCACGCTGGCCTGGACCGACACCCGCATGCCCGGCGGCGGCTACATCGAGTCCGTCGTGCGCGACGATGGCCTCGCCAACCTGTGGATGGGCACCGACGTGGCCGGCGTGGCCATCGGTGATCGCGACTGGCCCGGGTTCTGGGAGGTCAACAACGGCGCCGGCACGTCCTCGCTCATGATGCAGGGCAACCTCGGCGTCGCGGACATGGAGCCCATGGCCAACCCCGACGACGGCGTGTACGTGCTGATGGGCGACGTCACCAACCCGGAGGACGGCGACCGGACGCTGGTCGGCGGGCTCTGGTGGACCGGCGACGAGGGCAACACGTGGTCGCAGCTCGGCTCGTCCTGGAGCGACACCTACGGTGCCAGCGCGGGCGTGACCTGGGCGGACACAGGCGACGACATCGGCGGCTTCGGCCTCGAGACCAACTGCCCGGGGACGCGTGCCGGCGAGGTCACCTGGGAAGGCGGCGGCGGGCGGCTGATCCAGGCCGACGACATCGAGCCCGGCGTGCCCGGGCAGGGCGAGGTCATCTACGTGGCCAACGCCGACGACGACGCGATGGGCGTGTCGATCTACGCGGCGGGGCAGACCTGCGCGCTGCCCAACGACGGGACCGCGCTCCCCGCCGAGCACGTGGGCGCCATCCTGCGCGTCGACCTGCCGCTGGGCACGCCCTCGCTGCTCCTTGTGGGCTACCGCGGGCGGGTGAATGCGGGCGAGGGGGTGTACGCCTGCGAGTTGCCCGCGTGGCCGCTGGACTGCGCCCTGCCGGCCGGCCTGCGCGCGAACTGCTGGCCCGTCGATGGCACCGACGGGGTCGACGTGCGCGACATCGAGCCCGACACGCTGGCCGAGGCGCTGGGCGACCTTGCCGTCTACGTGGTGGATGGCGGCACCCGCCCGGTCGATGCCGACAGCGACGGGGTGGGCGACGCGACGTGCAACCACGACGAGTCGGCGCTCCACCGGGTGGCGCTGGAGCTAGACACCTTCGGCAACGTGGTGGACACCTGGGTGCCCGGGCTCGTGGTCGAGGGCGACATCGACATGCTCTCGCCCACCACCGACTACTTCATGACCGACGCCAGCATGGATCCCACCAGCGAGTGGGTGTTCATCAACCTCGGCCCGGCCTCGTCCGCCGCGAACTACTTCGTCGACCGGCTGTACCGCGCCGAGTCGCCCCTGGTGCCGCTGGGCACGGCCACCTGGGAGCCCGTGAACTCCGGCGACCCGGCCACGCCCTTCTCCGACCTCGACTACTACGAGCGCATCCGGCAATCCGCGAACCTCGACCTCGGCGGCGCCTGGCTGGAGTCCACCATCAACGGCCAGCCGCACTCCTTCCCGGCGCGCGCCGCCCCCGGCGAGGGACACTCGACCATCTGGGTGGATGGTGCCTTCGGCGACTACGCGGTGGTGTCCGGGTGGGCCAACGCGTGGATGGTCGAGGGGCTGAGCGCGGGCTGGTACGACGACGAGACCGACCCGGTGGGCACGCCCGACATCGATACCCTCGCCCAGCCCGAGGGCGACGTGGACTGGACGTTCTGGCCCGACATCAGCCCTGGCTACACCTACCAGACCTTCGTGGCCCACGAGGTGGCGTGGGACAGTAGCGGCACCCTCTGGACCGTCGCCGGCGACCACGGCGTGCTCCAGTACGACCCGGCCCACTGGCTCGCCACCGGCGAGGGGGCGGCCATCGACTGCCTGTGGAAGGGCTTCCCGGCGGGGTCGGTCACGGTGTCGGTCGGCCTCGACGGCAGCGTGTGGGCCGGCTTGCTCGACGAGTCGACCTCCGACGGGCGACACCAGATGGCGGTGGTGCGGACGCTCGACCAGGGGGCCACCTGGGCCTACGCGGGGGCCGGGTACGACTCGGCGTTCATGGACGAGACCACCGGGGAACACTGGTGCATGGACAAGGACTTCACGCACGCGGCCGTCCCGTTCGACGCGGGGACGGCCACCTGGCCTGGCTCCCAGTTCTGGGTAGGCATGATCGACCCCATCAATCCTCCGACCGACACCCAGCCCAGCCTTGGCAACCCCGTCGACGTGCGGGCGCTCGACGCCAACGCCGCGCTGGTGCTCTTCCAGCCCGAGTCGGGCACCGGCAGCCCCGGCGGCCTCTACCTCACGGTGGACGGCGGTGTCACCTGGGACGCGGTGCCCTTCGACCCGGGCACCGGCACCGTGCCCTGCGACGAGACCCTCACCTGGCAGAAGGGCACCTTCGAGCTGGTCCACCCGGGCGGCGAGTACACCTACTGGGTGGAAGACGAGGTCACCGGCGACGTGAGCTGGAGCTTCGACCTGATCTTCTCCGTGGAGCTCGGCACCGTGTACGGAAGCTACCCGTCGTCCGCCGGGCCCACCGAGTGCTCGCTGGCGCGCATTCTCGTGACCGACGACGGCACGGGACAGCCTCAGGCCGACTGGGACTGGATCCCGCTGGAGAAGTTCCACGAGTCCGAGAACACTTGCGGCGTGAGCGGCCAGGTGATCGAGGGCGCCACCATCGCCCCGTGGAGCGAGGACATCGTCATCTGGGGCGGTTACCGCCGCTTCTTCGGCTCCGACCCCTACCAGATCACCACCCGCTACGGCGGCGCCTGCATCATGAACTGGAGCGATCCGGGCGTGGACTACTGGGGCAGCAGCACCGGCGCCTACGACACCTACACGATGTTGATGAACCCGGCGGTCGACGAGCTGAGCGTGGGCTGGGTGGCGCCCCACCCGGAGGTGGCCGACCTCTACGCGATCCTGCCCTCGCTCGACCTCGGCACCCGCAAGCAGTGCGAGGTCGTGCGCGACCCATCCACGCACGCCGCCTGTCCCGACTTCCCCTACCCCCGCCTCGCCTCGCGCACCGCGCTTGGCGGCTGGACGGTCACCACCCTCGCCACCCACCCGCCATCCGGCCTGCCGATGCACGCCGCGTGGAGCCCACTCGGGGTGGCCGACGACCAGGGCGGCAACGGCCACGGCCACTGGCTGGGGGTCGCGCTCGCCGGCAGTGGCGCCTGGCGCGGGGAGGTCCAGTGGTAACGCTGTGGCTACTCCTCGCCGGCTGCCCCCGGGCGGTCGATGAGGAGTCGCGCGACCCGGACGGCGTCGACACGGGCGATCCTGGGGACTCGGCGCCGGTCGATAGCGGCGACACCGGACCGGACTCCGGGGAGGACACCAGCGAGGACAGCGCCGGGGAGACGGGGGACACCGCGCCCCCCGACGACGATCTCGACGACGACGGCTGGACGGCGGAGGGCGGCGACTGCGATGACAGCCGCGCCAACGTGTACCCCGGGGCGCCGGAGGGTTGCGACGCCCTCGACCAGGACTGCGACGGCGTCGCCATTGCAGACGGAGCGTGCGGGGAGCCGTGGGACCCGGCGGTGTCGGCGTCCTACGTCCTGCTCGGCACCCACGAGGACAGCGGCCTCGAGATCCTCGGCGTCAGTGGCCGTGGCACCCCTGAGGACCAGGCGTTCGTTCGCTACGGCTGCGGCCACGCGTCCGGCGGGGGCACCCTCCTGGGTGGTGCCAACCTGGCACCCTCGATGGCCGACACCGACCTCCCCTTCTGGTGCAGCGACAACGGGCGGGATTACATCTCGATTCTCCGGGACGCCGGCGACCTTGACGGCAATGGCGCGCTGGACGTGGTCACATGGGGCGAGGGTGCACCCGAAACCGGCGAACCGGGCAACGTCTACGTCGTCCCCGGGCCACCGGACTCGTGGTCCCCGGGCACCCACGACATTCGCGACGTCGCCACCGGATGGTGGACGGACGCCGGCGACCCGGACAAGGTAAACGACGCCCTGTCCGGCGGCGACTTCAGCGGCGACGGCGTGGCCGACCTCGTGGTGCTCACCGAGACCCCCACCAATGGCATCGATTTCCGGTTCCTGGAGGGCGGACCCGCCGCGCTCGCCTATGGTGCCAGCGCCACGGACATCGAGCTGGTGGTGACCTCGGAGGAGTACACGGATGGCTTCTCGGGCAACGGAGTGGCCGTGCTCCCCGACGCCGATGGAGACGGCAGCGACGAGATCGCCTGGCACGACCCCTACGCCGACGAGTCCCTCGGCTCGATACGGGTGATCGAGGGCGAGGAACTCCTCGCCGGGCAGGCCGACATCGAGGAGGTCGCGGACTGGGGAATCTACCCGGACGCGGGTGGTCGCGAGACGTTCACGAGCCTCAGCGACGGTGCCCACCTCGCGAGCGACCTCGACGGCGACGGCTATCCCGAGGCGTCGATGCACCTCGCCCTCACCGATGTCGATAGCTACGAGTACGAGATCTGCATCCTCGTCCTCCGTGGCGGGTCCGTCCCCGTCGGCGACCTCTCGTTGCTCGAGCACGCCAGGCTCTGCCCCACCCGCGCCGACTCGCGATTCTCGGAGCTGCTGTACGCGGCTCGGTGGATCCCCGACATCGACGGCGACACCACCAGCGACCTCTACGTCAATCGGTACAGCGACGGCGGCAGCGACCCCGACAACCGCGAGTGTGTCCTCCGCACCGGCGACCTCGCCGCCGGGGGCGTCTACGACGACTACGAGCCCGACACCCTCTGCTTCCGCGACGAGATCGAGCGCGACGTGTTCTTCACCGACCTCACCGGCGACGGCCTCCCCGAGTGGATCTTCAGCGAGCCGAGCTACGACAGCCCCGAGTACGGCACAGACTCCGGGCGGCTGCTCATCATGGAAGGCTTCGACATCCCCTTCGACGACCCGGCCAAGTGGTAGTCACCCACCACCACGCTCAATCCCCGGCCGCCCGCTCCCCCGCCGCGTTCTGGGCCTCGATGTCGGCCTGTGCCCTCCGATCCGCCTCCTCCGCGGCCTCGCGCGCCGCCGCCTCCCGAGCCTCCCGCGCGAGCGTGCTCTCCACCGCGCGTTCGAGTCGCGACAGGGCGCGCTGCATCCGATCGCGCGCCCGATCGCCGGGGGCGCCGCCGAGGAAACGTGACCAGGGCAACGCGCCGTAGTCGCCGCTCGTCGTCCACGACACCGCCGTGCTGCGCTCGCTCGGCTCCAGCACGAGCTGCCCGTGCCAGGCCACGCCCTCGGCCGGGGCGAGGGTCACGTCCCAGGAAAGCCCACCGGTGGCCACCACGGCGAGGGCCCCCTCCCCGAGCCGGGGCCCGCTCCACACCATCGTGCCATCGGGGCCCGCTGCCCAGCGCAACTGCCCGTCGAGGTCGGCCTCCCAGCCGAGCCAGCGAGGCCAGGCCTCGGCCGTCGAGACCCAGGGCACCACCGCCTCGGTGGGACTGCCGATCTCGCAGCGGGCGCCGGCCTCCCAGCGCGACGGCATCGCGAGCGCGCCGAGGGTGGCGAGCACGAGCACCCCGAGGAGCACGCCGAGCCCGGTCAATAGCCGCCGTTTCATGGCTGCCCCCTTAGCCCCCGAGAGGGTAGCATGGCGCCCGATGTGGTTCCTCCTCCTCCTCGCCTGCACCGGCTGCGCGCCTCCCGACGAGTACACCCGGCTCTACCACACCGAGTCGGTGGCCCCCTCGCTCAGCGCCGACGCGGTGGCGGCGCTCGAACACATGGGGCCCACGATCATCGACCGCGGGGTCAACTTCGCCGCCTACACCCAGGCCGCCGAGCGCGTGGAGCTCTTGCTCTTCGACGATCCCGACGCCGCCGAGCCCATCCAGCGTTTCGAGATGGATCGTTTCGGCGACGTGTGGAACCTCTACGTGGAAGGCGTGGGCGAGGGCCAACTCTACGGGCTCGTGGCCTGGGGGCCCAATTGGGCCTACCACGAGGACGGGTACTGCGGCGGCCAGGACGGCTTCGTGTCGGATGTCGATAGCCTGGGCAACCGCTTCAACCCCAACAAGTTGCTGACCGACCCCTGGGGGCGCGCGCTCACCCGCGATCACGACTGGGGCGTGGGCTCTGCCGGGAGCGGCGAGTCGCGACGTACCCAGTGCACGTGGGGCGCGGCGGCCAAGTCGATCGTCGTGGAGAGCGACTACGCCTGGAGCGACAACGAGGACGCCTGGCGCGACGGGCGCGCCGAGAACACGCTCGACAACCACGACTGGACCGACCTCATCCTCTACGAGGTGCACCCGAAGGGTTTCACCGCCAACGGGGTGACCGGCGTGGACCATCCCGGTACCTACCGGGGCATCGCCGAGCACGCGCCCTACCTGGCCGAGCTGGGCATCACCGCCGTGGAGCTCTTGCCGGTGCACGAGAAGCCGGCCGACGGCGGCTACTGGGGCTACAACAACATCAGCTTCTTCGCGCCGGAGCTCACCTACTCGGCCGACTACGTGTACGGCGAGGAGCACGCCGCCGTGCTCGACGAGTTCAAGTTCATGGTCGACGCACTCCACCAGCAAGGCATCGAGGTGGTGATCGACGTGGTGTACAACCACTCGGGCGAGGGCGGCCTCTGGCGCGACAAGGTGTACACCGACGACTTCCTGACAGACGAGGAAGCCATGGTGGATGCCTACAACCTCGACACCACCGAGGCCGCCACCATCTACAATATGCGCGGGCTCGACAACAACGCCTACTACGCCCTGTCGGAAGACAAGACCGGCTACTGGAACAACACCGGCGTGGGCAACCAGACCCGGCCCAACTACACGCCGGTTCGCCGGATGATCCTCGACAGCCTCCACTTCATGGTGGAGGAGCTGCACGTCGATGGCTTCCGCGTCGACCTCGCCGGCATCCTCGGCGAGAAAGACGGCGACTACAACAACTGGGACGACCCCGCCAACACCGTGCTCCAGGAAATCATCGACGACGAGGTGCTGCTCGCCCAGAACACGCGCATCATCGCCGAGCCGTGGACCGCCGGCGGCTATTACAGCTCCATCGGTGCTTTCCCCGCGTCGACGGTGAACGAGGCGGTGGGCTGGGGCGAGTGGAACGCGAGCTTCCGCGACTGGTGGCGCGAGATCGTCAATGACGACGAGTGGACACTCAACAGCGCCGAGAACAGCATCGATGGCGGCGGGGTGATCACCGGGTCGGAGGCGCGCTACGGCTGGAACCGGCGCCCCTACCACAGCACCAACTTCGTCACCTGTCACGACGGCTTCACCATGTACGACCTGTTGTCGTACGACGAGAAGCAGAACTTCTGTGGCCCGCTCAACCCCACCTGCTGCGACGATCCCACGTCGAGCTGGTGCGAGACCGACAGCGGCGAGAGCAACAACCGTTCGCGCGACTGGGGCCAGGACGCCGAGGACTTCAAACGCCAGCTGATGCGCAACTTCTACGTGGCGATGATGGTGTCGCAGGGCACGCCGATGCTCTACGGGGGCGACGAGTGGCTCCGCACGCAGTACGGCAACAACAACGCCTACAGTACCGCCGCCGACAACGAGTGGAACTGGTTCCGCTGGGGCGAGTGGCAGAGCCACGACGAGCGCTGGCGCATGATGGACTTCGTTTCCCAGATGACGCGCTTCCGGCTGGCACGCACCTACGCCTTCTCGCCCAGCGAATACGGCGGCGCCATGCCCTTCGTCTGGAAGAACGCGGCCAACGACGGCGACCCCGACTGGGGGGGTCGCCACCTGATGGTGCACTGGTACGACGACGGATCGGTCGGGAAAGCGGAGCTGGTGATGTTGCTCAACATGGAGCGCGGCGACGTCACCTACACGCTCCCCGAGGGACGCTCCTGGGGCCGAGTCGTCGACACCCAGCAGTACTTCGACACCGAGGACTACGTGACCACCGAGGGCCTCGACACCCGCGCCAGCGCCAACTACTTCGACCCCGCCCCGGCGATCACCGGCGGTAGCTACACCGTGCCCTCCACCACCATCGTGATCCTCGAGGCCGCGGAATGATGCTGCTGGTGAGCGCGGCCTTGGCCGCCGACGTGGGCGGCTACCTCCGGGTGATGACCCGCCCCGACTTCGAGGGTGGCGACGGCCGCCTCGGCTACTGGAACCTCTACGGGCGCCTGCTCAACGAGGGTCCCTACGCGGCGCTGGAATTGCGACAGTCGGTGCTCGATCCCGTCCCCGGGAGCACCGAGCCCTGGACCGATCTCCACGCCAAGATCGAGGGTGGCACGGTGCAAAACGCCGACGAGGGCGGCGGTTCGCTGGCCTACCTGCGATTGTCCCAGCTCTACGTCCAGGCCGGCAACGTGGGCCTGCAAGACACCACCTGGCGCGTGGGCACGCTCGAGTCGAACTTCGGCGACCTCGGCCTCTACGACATGCGCCCGGCGCAAGTGCTCTTCGACACGGTCGGGGCGCAGGCGCGCTATCAAACCCGCGCGCTCGAGCTCACCGTGGGCGCGGGCGACGCGGGCTTCAACCTCAAGGGCAGCGAGTACAACACCGTGCTCAGCGCCGGGGCCACGGCGCGCGTGAACATCGCGGGGAAGCTCGAGCTTGGCGTGGGTGGACAGGGGTACTACGAGCCCGAGGTGGTGGGCAATCGGTACGCGCCCCACGACACGCCGGGTGTCAGCTACGAGGACTACCTCCGCGGCGAAGTCGTCCAGACTTACCTCGACGCGAACCCCGGCCAGCTCGCCGACTTTCCCTCCCCCACCTCCACCGACGCTTCGTCCTGGAAGATGGTGGGCTACCTCGGCTTCGGCAAGCTCGGGCCCTTGCGCTGGAACAGCCTCTACGCGAGCTACGCGCAGGTTCATCCCGACAACTTCAGTAGCGAGACGGTCGACGGCGAGACCGTCGACATCTACATCACCTCGCTCACCGACGAGCGCACCGTCTTGCTCCTCGGCGACGAGATGC
This sequence comes from Pseudomonadota bacterium, assembly GCA_005778355.1. Classification (GTDB taxonomy): domain Bacteria; phylum Myxococcota_A; class UBA796; order UBA796; family SXON01; genus SXON01. The sequence continues at coordinate 68,564 of SXON01000112.1, forward strand.
AGTGGCAACTGGTGCCCGAGCGCTACGACGTGGTGCTGGGGGGCCTCTACGGCGTGCACGAGGACGGCGACAACGACCTTGCCCCCTCCGACAATGACCGCACCTACATGTCGGCGGTGCTCCGCAACCAGGTGTACCTGTCGCGGGTGGTGCACCTGCTCGTGGAGGGCAGCGTGGCCCAGGAGGTGTCGCACAACGGCAACGCCTACCGCAACCACGTGGACAGCCTCTTCGAGAACACCGGCGGCAAGGCCGACAGCGAGGGCCTCGAGTACGGCGACAGTGACACCCGCTTCACCTGGCAGGCCAAGGGCGGGGTGGTGCTCAACCCGCTGGGCCCCGGCATCTACACGCGGCCGTCGCTTCGATTGTTGTATGGCCTCCAATACAGCACGCAGAACAACGCCTTTGGCAACAGCTTCGTCGAGTCGCTCGACGAGTACAACGACTTCGGCAACGTGGAACGGCACTCCCACAGCGTGCTGGCCCTGGAGACGGAAGCATGGTTCTAGGGCTATTGTTTGCGTGTATCAAGCCGGTGCCCCCGGCCCCGGGCGACGGCGTGCCGCTGGCGGTGGCCACGCTCATGGTGCCCGTGTCGGGCGAGGCCAGCGCCGCGCCACCCGCCTTCGAGATGGGACTGGCGCCCGTGCTCAACGACCGGGGGGGCCTGCCGACGTACGTGACCACGATCGAAGGCGCGGCGCGCCTCGGTGGCCTGGCGGGCACCCAGCAGCGCCTCGACATGCTGCGCGAGGCCGAGGACGGCGCGATCCTGCTGATCGAGACCGAGCCCAGCTACTACTCCGAGATGAACGGGCAGTACCGGTGGACCGTGGGGGTGACGCTCACGCTCGCCGAGGGCAACGCGCCACCGGTGGAGGCCCAGTTCGACGTGCCCGTTTTTCTCGCCTACCACCACGAGCGCGAGGCCGAGGCCGTGACCGCCGCCACGCCCGTCGTGGCCCGGCGGGTGGGGCAGCTGGTGGACGCCTGGATTGCCGGGCGCGAGTAGCTACACCCTCCCAAACAACCTCGTGATGTCGATCTCCGCCGCCTCGAAGGGCGGCAGGCGGGCCATCTCGCCGTCACCCGCGGCGCCCTGGGTCACCCAGAGGCCATCGCGGTTGGCGAAACACTCCACCATCCGGGCCTCGGGGTCGGCCGCCCAGAACCAGCCCACGCCGTGCTGCGCGTAGAGCGGTCGTTTGCGCAGGACATCGTGACTCGCCGTGGAGGCCGAGCGGATCTCGCAGATCCAGTCAGGAACGATCTCGATGGGCCGGCTTTCCGGCAGGTCGGGCATACGTTCTCGTCGCCAACCCACGACATCGGGGCGCACCGTGTCGTGGGGGCCGAAGCGGACGTCAGTGTCCACGAGGATCCACCACCCGCCCGGCTCGTCGTCCTGGTCGAAGGGGCCGCCCACGTAGCGACCGAAGGCCGCCTGCACGCGCTGGTGACGCGGCCGCGGGCGGGCGTGCTCGTAAAGCACCCCCGCGATCACCTCGGCGCGGGCATCGGCGGGCAGCCTCAGGATGTCATCGTAGGTCGCGAGTTTGCGAGCGGGCTGGGCCACACCCCGATCATAGCCGCGCCGCAGGCCGCGCTACAAGGTGAGCCCGTGATCTACTTCCTCCTCGTCGATCGCTTCTACAACGGCAACCCCGCCAACGACGGTGCCATCGACCTCGCCGACCCGCAGGCCTTCCACGGGGGCGACCTCGCGGGGGTCACGGCCAAGCTCGACAACCTCAAGGAGATCGGGGTCGACACGCTCTGGCTCGGGCCGATCACCCAGATGCGAACGGAGAAGTTCTTCCAGTGGGGGGCCTACCATGGCTACTGGCTCCACGACCCGATGGCGCTCGAACCGCGCTTTGGTACCCTCGAGGAGCTGGCCACGCTGCGTCGCGAGGCCGACGCACGTGGCATCCGCCTGGTGCTCGACACCGTCTACAACCACCTCGCGCCCGATCACGGCTTTGTGCAGCATCATCCCGAGTGGTTTCACGGGCCGAGCAAGATTGTCGACTGGAACGACCCGGCTCAGCTCCAGCAAGGATGGGTGCACGGGCTCCCCGACCTCGACCAGGACAACCGCGAGGTTCGTGGATGGTTAGAAGCCGCCACCGACCTGTGGATCGAGCGCGTGGGGCCGGCCGCGCTGCGGCTCGACGCCGTGCGGCACATGAGCCCCGAGTTCGTGCGCGCGATGGGCGCCGAGGCCCGATCACTCGGGGTGGAGACCTGGGGCGAGATCTTCGACGGCAACGTGGCCACCGTTCTTGACACTCGTGAGAAGGCCGGTCTCGACGCGGTTTTCGATTACCCGCTCTACTACGCGCTCAAAGACACCGCCTGTGGCGACGCCCCGCTCGCGCAGCTCGCCGCCGCCCTCGACCGGAGCGACCACGTGCCCGGCCACACCTGGCTCACGTTCGTGGACAATCACGACACCCCGCGCATCCTGAGCGCCTGCAACGGTGATGCCTGGGGCGCCGAGGCCGCCATCGCCTTGCTCTTCGCGCTCCGCGGGCGACCGGTCATCACCTGGGGCACGGAGTACCTGCCACTCGGTGCCGAGGAGCCCGACAATCGCGCCGACATGCGCTGGGACTCGCTCGGTGTTGACCGGCTGGCCTGGTTGGCCAGCCTGGCGCGACAGCGACGCGAGAGCCCCTCTCTGTCACACGGGGACAGCCGGGTGATCGCGCTGGGCGAGCACCACGTGGCCTGGGAACGTACGCACGGCGGGGAGCGCCGATGGGTGTTGTACAACGAGGGCGCCGAGTCGATCGACATCGCCGGTGTCCACTTCGACCCACGCACGGTGACGGTGTACGACCCCGGGACATTGCCCGCGCCCCGGGTCCACGGCGGCACGGTACGCTTCAAAAGCTCGAAAAAACTCCCCCCCGGCGACCGTCTCGTGGTGGTGGGCGACGCCCCCGAGCTCGGGAGCTGGGACCCCGCGCACGGCGTGCCGGTGCCCGGGAAAGTGACACTCGAGGACGAGGTGTACCTCTACAAGACGGTGGTGCTCCACGCCGACGGGCGGCCGCCGACCTGGAGCGAGGGCGGGAACCGGTGGATCGTCGGGGGAGGCGGCGTATTGCGGCTGTAGGGGCGAGTTCATCGAGGACCGAACAGCCCAGCCCCGCCCGGCCCCGCGCAGCGGCGAGCGAAGCGAGCGGGAAATTCGGGACGAAATTGCGGGAAGGCGGACTAGGTGGGTCGCCCCACGCCCCCCGCGGGGGGGGCCGTTCCGTCGTGGCTACCCGTTCGCCGAGCTGTGCGAACAAGCTCCATCATTTCCCAGATCCAGTCCAAACGCTCCTCGGCGGAGAGCAGGAGGAGTGGCCGCTCCAAATGGCCATCGAACAGCGGATCGACGGTGCCGCGCTCGGGCATGGAGTCAGGGCGGGACACTGAGCAACTCCTGGAGATCCTCGATGTCTCGAAGGTCGACCTTGCGTGGCGGAGTAACGCTGGACTTGGCGACGATCAGGTGCCGCTTCGACGAGACCAGAAAACGACGTCCCTCGACCTCAAACGAGTCGGCCTCAGCCGCCAGCTCATCGAATGACAAGGGATAGCTCAGAAACACATCCAGGGCGAACGCCCCGCTCGCGGCCACCAGCGTGTACACGACAGCGTGCTTCTCCTCCACCCAGGCGCGACGGCGTTCCGCATCGAGCAGGGACTCGATGGGTTCTGGTACTCGAGGTCGAAGCTCCAGCGCCCGCGCGACCCTCACGAGCGCCTCGAGATCGGGTGTTTCCAGGGCCACGCGAACGTCGAGGTGGTGGGTGGTCCGCGCGACCCCCTGGAGGACGCAGGCAACACCACCGCAGACCACGAACCGCACGTTCGCGTCCGCCAGCGCGATGAGTGTCATGCGAAGGAGGTTGTCGGCCACGTTCAGCGCGCATCCCAGCGACGACGGCGCCACAGCGCGAGCCCCGCCAACCCGACAAACGCGGCACCGCTGTCGCCGGTGTCTTCGCAGGAGCAAGCGGGCGTGTACACCGCCTCGATCGGCGTGTCGAACAGCGGGTCGACCGGCTCGGGACAGAAAGCGCTGCTGTCGGCGCGTTGTTGCATCGCCAGCACGTACAAACCGGCCCCAAAGCCGACCATCGGCACCGGACCGGCGTACTCGCCCGTCTCGGGCATGAACAACTCGGGGATCTGCCGACCGTTGAGCATCGCCTGGCCGGTGATCCAGTCCTCGATCTCCTCGGCCCGCGCGGTGGCGCAGGCACGTCGCATCGCCGTGGCCACGCGCAAGTCGGCGAAGGCCCACTCCGCGTCGTCGTACTCGTCGCCGTCGTCGTTGCGCGCGTAGCCCACGCCCGATTCCACCCGCAGGACCTCGTCCCATGCCGCCAGCGTGGGACCAAAGGTGCTGCCGAGGGGATCGAGCACGTCGAAGTTGTAGGCCTCCACGGCGGCGATATCGAGGTAGTCGCTGCCGCTGTCGAGCTGACCCTTGCTGGCCGCGAGCACGCCATTCTCATCGACAAGCTCGAGCGCGATCGCCGAGGCGATACCCTCGGCCGCCTGCAGGTAGCCGGTGGCCCGGCCGTCACCGAGCTGCAGCGCGAGGGCGGCCGCGGCGCGGAGCCCAGCCACCGCCATCACCGATGTGTAGGTGTGCTGATCCTGCTCGCCCGACCAGTGTCGCTCCCAGATGGAGCTGTCCACCGCGATGAGCCCGTTGCTGGCCACCACCATGTTGGCGAGCGGGTCGGCCACCTCGTCCAGCGCGCGCGGACCCAACTCTTCCAGCAGCCCGGTCTGGTCGCCATCCTCCACCAGCTCGCCGAGCGCCCAGAGAAAAAGCCCCCAGTTGTCGAGCTCGATATTCGGGCCGGTGCCGTCGTCGTCCGACCACTCGGATCCGTCGCCGTAAAGTCGACACACGCTCACGCCGTAGTCTTGTCCCTCGACGTACTGCGCGTAGTTCCCCGCCTTGCCTTCCTGGAACAAGAACCGAAGAGCGTTCGCCGCTTCCTCGCCGTAGCCGGCACGCGCCAGCGCCACGATACTGTAGGCCGAGTCGCGCACCCATGTGATGTTCCAGTAGTGCGCGAATTCGTCCTGCGGCGCGGCCACCGGGTAGCTCGCCACGATCTGCCCGAAGGCCGCCCCGGGCTCGCGCACCTGCGCCATCTTGAGGTAGGCCAGCTGCTGGCGAAACACCGCAGTCTCGTCGTCGTCGAGGTCGGCGGGCACCTTGGCCGCGGCCTGGAACGCCGCCCAGCCCTGCAACTCGGCCACGAGCCAGTCACGGGCGGGCGAGTCGAGCGTGCTCCACTCGGGAGTGGGGTCGGTCGACGTGAAAACGCCGTACCAGGCGTCCTCCCCGGGCCCCAGGGAGGGCACGCTCCAACCGAAGCCGGGGACGATGCTCGATGCGTAGAAGGCACAGTCCCCGGCCAACTTCCGCCCAGCGAGCACGGTGTCGTACACCCCCTCGCAGCTGTTCTCGGCGGCTCCCGGCGCATGGAACCAGAGCGCGATGTCACTCGCTTCCTCCACCACGATCTCGTCGGAGTAGGTGGCCACCGTCTCGGAACCACCGGCCTGCCAGTTGTGCAACGAGGCGAGCTGGAAGGCCGACACGCGCGCAGTGGCGCTCGGGTTCCGCACCCGGATCACCTGCGCCACGCCAAAGCCCTCGTAGGCCATCGGCATGAAGGCCCACTGGGTGAACTCTAGGCTTCCAGTGGTCTGTTTACTGCCGATCACGCCAGTGCCATCCTCGGTCCACACCGACTCCGGGTCGCTCAGCCAGTTGCCGGTGCCGTCGAGGTCGGTGTAGCCAAAGTAGGTGTCGTACAGGATGTCGTCGGTGTACTCATAGTCGTCGTACTGCGAGTAGGTGTGGTTCCAGGCCTGGGTGAGTCGGTCGCCGTCGTACACCAGCACGCCGAAGCCATTGCCTGCCGCGCGCGACGACACCGAGGGAAAGGGATCCAGGGCGAAGGCCGAGAGGACGAGGAGCATCACTCGGGCACCAGCACTCGGCTCGCCAGCGCGCCGACCTCGACGCTGAGCGTGTCGCCGTCGGGCACGAAGCGCTCGCCCGTGAAGATGTCGACGTAGGTGACACTCGGCAGCCCGGCGAAGTCGAGGCCGTTGCTGAGCGTGCGGGCATCCCCGCGATTGAGGATCACCAGCACCGCGTCGGGCCCGTTCGCCCGCGCGTAGGCCCAGGTGTTCTCGTCGTTTTCCCACCAGTCCACCCGCGTGCCCGTGGACATCGCGGGGTGATCACGACGGGCCTGCCCGAGCGCCTGGACGTGCGCGAGCACCACGGCCTCGTCGGCGCTCAGATCGCTCCCAAAGCGCATGCTCTGCCGATTGTCGGGATCGGCATAGCCCGGGAGGCCGATCTCGTCGCCGTAGTAGATGAGCGGCAGGCCCTCCGAACTAAGCAGGAAGGTCCACGCGAGACGCAGTCGATCGTAGGGCTCCGACCAGCCCGGGGCGGTGTCAGGATCGCGAAGGTTGCCGTCGTCATCGCAGGCGCCATCACTCGACGACACCTCGCCCGAGGCCACGGCGATGAAGCGCGCCACGTCGTGATTGCCGAGGAACGGCGACATCAACGCGCCGCCGTAGGCGGCCTGCGAGGATTCCCAGGCAGCCTGGAGCGAACCGTCGCCATTGCTCAATCCCGTGCTGCCCTCGGCGAAGGCGGCGAGCACCGTGTAGTAGAGCGGGAAGTCGAACTGGGCGTCGAGCTTGTCGTCGCCGATGTACTCCGCGATCTTGCTGTAGCCATCGAAGGTTTCCCCGATGGTGTGGAAGTCCTCGGTGCCGCCCACGTCCGAGTGTTCGATTTCCCGGGCGATACGCGCCTCGCTGTTCACCACCACCGACATGGGCATGTGCTTCACCGCGTCGATGCGGTAGCCGTCGAGGTCGTATTCCTTGGCGAAGTCGATGGCCGCGTCGACCGAGCGAACAAGAGGGTCGTTCTGGGTGTAGTCGATGTCGGGCAAGTACTCGGCGAACCAGCAGGTTTCCGTGCGCTGGTTCCAGTTGGTCTCGCCGTTGCCGTCTTCATCTTCCTCGCAGATGAACCGGTCGTTGAACCACTCCGGTCGGGTGGTGTACCAGTCGTGCGTCTCGTGCACGTGGTTGGCCACCCAGTCCACCATCACGCGCATGCCGCGGGCGTGGGCCTCGTCGACGAGGGTGTGCAGGTCGTCCGCGCTGCCGAAGTGTTCTTCAGGGTCGTCGCTCGCCGGCCAGTAGCCGTGGTAGCCGGCAAAGCTCGTGTTGCACTGGCCGTCCCAGGGGCCCTCGGCGTTGTCCTGCGGGGCGGTGAGCCAGAGCACGGTCACGCCCAGCTCGTCGAGGTAGTCAAGCTTCTCCACCACGCCGGCCCAGTCGCCACCCGCGTAGTCAACGTCGGCCCCCTCGGACTCGTTGAGCGAACTGTCGCCATCGAAGAACCGGTCCACGAAAACGAAGTAGAGCAGTCCGCTTTCCCAGTCGCGCTCGTCGACCCAGAAGGGCACGTACAGATCCTCGGCCCCGTCGGCACCCATGCGAAGCACATGGCGCCCACTCTCCAGTCCCGACGTGGCGAAGTAGAAGGTCTGGTCGTTCCACCCGTCGATGCTCTCGCCATCGAGCGTGGCCCAGGTCCCCGTCACCTCCCGGTCCGCCCGCGCCCCCACCTCGATGCCCCGTGTGTCGCGGTCGATCTTCACCCGCGTGGTCTCGAGCACGGGGTCTTCGCAGGCGTTGACCACGATGAGCGAGTTGCAGCCGTTGCCGCCGGCGGGGCAGGACGCGTCGTAGCCCTGGCCCTCGTCGCAGTGAATGAGGTCGGCCTCGGCGTCGCAGCGCCAGTCGCTGCCATTTTCCACGTACTTGTAGGCGTAGCTGCCCGGCGCGAGCACCAGCGTGGTGCTCCACGTGCCGTCGGTGCCCTCTTCAAGCGGGTTTTCGGTGCTCGACCAGGCGTTGAAGTCGCCGGCGATCGCCACGCTCGCGGCGCCGGGCGCGTCGGTCGAGAAGATCATCGGGCAGCCGGCGAGCGAACCCGGCAAGACCTCGACCGTGAGGTTGGTCTCCGCCTCCTGGCCGCAAGCGTCGGTGGCCACGAGCCGCACCGAGGCGTAGCCGATGTCGTCGCCATTGCCGGTGAGGTGGAGCTGGGTGCCCTTCACCCCGGCGCTCACGTTGCCGTCGGACTCGGCGGTGAAGGTGAGCTCTTTGCCCTCGGCGTAGTCCGAGAGATCCAGGGGAACGTCCACCCCCTCGGTCACGGTCACCGGCTCGATCTCCGACCACGAGGGTGGTGCCTGGCAGCAACCGCCGATCACCAGGAACAGCAAGAAGCGCGACCTCATGCGCCTTTCACCGGCACGACCTCGCCGTCGGCGATGGTGGCGGGGCCCTGGACGGGGCGGGGCCAGCGGCGGGCAAGATCAGCGGCGGGGGCAACGAGGAGGGCGTCGTTCGGCACCGCCATACCGTAGCCGAGCCGGACGCCCGCGCCGACCTTCGCGCGGTGACCGACACAACTGCCGAGGAAATGGGTGCCCGACGACACGCGTTGCAGCCCCAAGTTCACCCGGATCGGGCCGCCGAATGAGAGGTCGAGGGTGGTGACACCCTGCGCCACGAAACTGTCGCGACCAAACACGCAGGCCTGATGACCCCAGCCCTGGCTCACCAACGCGCCTTCCGCGAGGACCGAGAGCGCGAGGTGAGTACCGCGTCCAACCTGGGCCCGTGCGCCCACGCTTGACGCCACCACGTGCGCGTGTGCGTCGATGGTGGCCCCCTCACCGACCACCGACCCGCGGACGACGGCGAGCGGCCCGATCACCGCGCCCGCGCCGACCTCGCTCACCTCGACCACCGCACTCGGGTGGATCTTGGCACCCCTTCCGATGCGACACACGGCCCGGTGGATGCGCGCCTCGCTCGGCCAGCCGGCCGCCCACAGCACCTCCGCCGCCCGGCCGACCTTCCACCACCACGGCGCGGTGTTGAACTGCTCGGTGATCTCGGCCGCTTTCGCGGTGAGCCCGAGAAGGTTCACCCGCACGAGGTGAACCCAGTGCTCGATGTCGTGGGCGATGGCTGCGCCCGTGACCATGCCCCCCTCGGCCACCACGTGGGCGAAGGCGGGGTGGACGACCGCCGGGGGCGTTTCCTGGAGCTGGAGGTCGAAGTCGAGGTCGTCGAGGCCGTCGAGGGTGGCAGGTTCGCCCTTGTTCACGAAACCAATGCGCGGTCGCGACGGATCGGTGGCCAGAGGCGCCGCCATGCGCAGCCAGCGCTCATCGCGAATCCTCAGGCGACCGGTCTGCCCGTTCTTTCGTAGTTTTCGCAGAAGGGAAGCTGTGAAGAAGGTGTTTTCGCCGAACACCAGACGCGGGCGAGAAATGTCGTCACCCAGGGTGAACCCCGCCGCGGCAAGGGCCTCGTCTTGTGCCTCGCGCAGCGTGCGCCCGAGCACGGGAAGCGCGCCCGCGCCCTCGTCGAAGGGCGCGATGGGTCCACTGCCCTGGAGTCGAACCGCGAGCACGGCGGAGTCTAGCTCGTTAGCCGGCCCCCGATGCCCAGCGCCAAGCCCCCCGCGCTGCCCGCCCTCTCCCTGGGGGCCATGGAAACCCTGCTCGATCGCACGGGGGCCCTCATCTACGCCGTGGGCCCGGGCGGCAAGATCCTCTCGATCAACCGTGCCCTCGTGGATCGGCTGGAGCTCGACCCCACCACGCTGCCCGACCTCCGCGCCTGGACGCGCGCACTCATCGCCGAGCCGGGCCTTCGCGATGGTATCATCGCCACGCACGAGCGCGCGCTGGCTGGCGAGAAGGTACGCGAGGCGGAGTGGATCCACACCACCCGGGGCGGCGATGTGCGGCAGGTGCGCTGGCAGTTCGTGCTCCAGGGCGCGGGGGCCGACCGCTTCGTGGTGGTGATGGGCGACGACGTCACCGACCGTCGCAAGCTGGAGCACTGGGTGCGCCTGCAGGGCGGCTTATTGGAGAGCGTTCCGGAAGCGGTGATCCTCGCCGACACCGAGGGACGCATCCTCCACTGGTCGGGTGGCGCCGAGCGCCTGCTTGGCTACTCGCCGCGCAGCGCGCTCGAACGGCCACTGTCGAACATCCTGGCCGCCGAATCGCCGCGAGCCATGGTGCTCGGGTGGATCGACCGCGCCCGCACCGAGGGCAGCTTCCGCGAGACCTTGCCACTCCGTCGGGAACGAGGCGACAGCGTGGAGTGCGAGGTGCAGGTGGCCCGCGTCGTCAACGACCGCGGCCAGCTCCAGGCCATCGCGCTCATCGCGGCGCCGCCCCACGCGGCCGTGTCCACCGTGCCCGTGGCGAACATCGAGGGCGACAAGGGCGTGCGCGAGCTCGATCGCGCCGTGGGCTCGATCATCTCGGTGCCGGCGGTGGTAACCGCACCCGACGGCACCGTGCGCGCCTGGAGCCGAGGCGCCGAGCGTCTCGGCGGCCTGTCCTCGGTGAAGGCTCGAGGCCAAAAGGTGCTCGACGAGGTGCTGATCGTCCCCGAGCTCGGCTGGGACGGCCTGCAAACGCGCCTGCTCGCGCGCGGCAAACACAGCCAGACGGTAGAAGTGCGCCGACCCGACGGCACGCGCTCGCGTGCCGAGCTCGACGCCGTTGCGCTGAAAGCCCCGGACGGCGCGATCGACACGGTGCTCATGCTGTTTGTCGACCGCGCCGAGGCCGACGCGGTGATTGCCGAGTCGCGGCGCACCAAGTCGCGTGCGCTGGAGAGCGTCTTCGCCGAAGGCATCGTGAGCCGCCTGCTCGACGCCTTCGCCTACTTCGACCCCGACCACCGCGTGGTGCTGTCGCGACTGGCCGACCTGCGGACCATCGCCCGCCTGGTGTCGAGCGGCGCGAGCCTCCGCGAGTTCGACCAGGTCACCCGCCGCGCCCAACTCGCCGACAAGGAGAAGGAGCTCGACCTCGTCATCGACCGGCTGGGCGATGGCCTGTCGCGACTGCGCACGCTCGCCCACGACGTGCGCTCCTTCGCCGAGGCCGACCACGGCGCCCCGGAGCCGGTGAGATTGTCGCGCGAGCTCGAGGCCGCCCGCGACCTGCTCGCCCACACTTTTAACAATCGTCACGCGGTGGAGTTCGTCGTGGAAGACCTCCCGGCAGCGCGAGCTGTCCGGGGTCCGTTGCTCCGCGGGCTCACGCTGTTGTTGCTGGCGTCGGTGGAGAGCTTCGGCCCCGAGGAAGAGGGCCGGATCCATGTGGAAGGCAAGGTCCAGGGCGGCTGGATTTGGCTGGAGTTGCGCGACAACGGCCAGGGCTACTCTTCGGAGGTGCAGACGCGCATCACCGACCTCGACTTCCTCGCCTCCTGTGGTGGTTACGCCTCCTTGTTCCTGGGCATGGCCCGGGAGGCCATCCGCGAGGCCGGCGGTGCCCTCGACCTCGGCAGCGCGATTGGCACGGGCGCTAGGGTTCGCGTGAGCTTCCCCATCGCGGAGCAGGCCGCGGGCATCCGGCCCATGGAGTCCCCCCGGCCGCCACTGCCGTCGCGAGGCAAGATTCTACTCGTCGAGGAAGACGCGCTCCTGCGGCGCGCCCTCGAGCGTCATCTGGGCGAGATCTTCGAGGTGGTGGCCACGCCCACGGTGGCCGATGCCATCACCGAGATCGGCAAGCAGCCCTTCGACGTGGCGGTGATGAGCTTCCCGCGCCCGGAGAGCTTCGGGTTGCGTCTCGTCACCCGGCTGGCGGAGACAGCGCCCGACCTCGGTCGCAACATGATCGTCGTGGTGCCCCCTGGCGTGCGACACGCCACCCGCGAGCGGCTCGTCTTGCAAGGCGCCATCGTGCTCACCCGCCCCGCCGACTTCACCAGCGTCCGATCCATCTGCGAGCGACTGGTGCCCGGCGAGATGGTGGTGGTGGAGGCAGAGGAGCTCGGGGAGGTGTGAGGGCACCCGCCAGGACTTCGCAAAATCTGCGGCGGGGGTGGATCGTGACACGGCGACCCGAGCATCCGCGCGCGTACCCTCCCGCCGCCCCGGAGCGCCCGTGCTTCTCCTCCTCTTCGCCCTCGCTTGCGAATCCCTCGGCGACGCCCTGAAAGGCGACGCCGCCGACGAGGACGGCGACGGCTTCCCCGTTAGCGAAGATTGCAACGACAACGACCCGAACATCAACCCCGACGCGCTCGAGATCTGCGATCCCGACGAGACGGACGAGAACTGCAACAGCCTCGCCGACAACGCCGACTCCACCGTGTGGGACGCCGTCACCGTGTATCACGACGCTGACGACGACGGCTACGGCAACCCCGACATGCCCTCGCAGCTCTGCGAGGTGATCGCGCACTACCCGTCGAACTCGGAGGACTGCGACGACCAGAATCCCGACATCGGCCCGCACGCCACCGAGGTGTGCGACCCCAACGACATCGACGAGGACTGCGACGGCGACTCGGAAGACGACGACGAGGACCTCGACGAGAGCACCTTCGTCACCTACTACGAGGACGTGGACGGCGACGGCTGGGGGGGCAGCAACAGCCAGCGTCGCTGCGACGCGGGTCCGGACTATGTCGACCAGACCGGTGACTGCGACGACCTCGACCCCGAGGTGTACCCCGGCGCCCTGGAGACCTGGTACGACGGCGACGACGCCAACTGCGACGACGCCAGCGACTATGATCGCGACGGCGACGGCCACGACGACGAGGCCTATGGCGGTCGCGACTGCGATGACAGTAGCGCCGAGGCCTACCCCGGCGCGACCGAGATCTGGTACGACGGCATCGACGAGGACTGCGACGGCGACTCCGACTACGACCAGGACGGCGACGGCTACGACTCGGAAGCATACGGCGGCACCGATTGCGACGACGAGGACGAGGACTTCCACCCCGGCGCGCTGGAATCTGGCTCCATCGACTACAACTGCTCGGGCGACGGTGAGCCCACCCCCTCGGCGATCGCCGGCTACGACCGCGCCTCGGCGCTCGAAACCTGCACCCCCATCCTGCTCGACGGCACCGACAGTAGCGACCCCGACGGACTCGCGCTCGCCTACACCTGGGAGCTGCTCGACCAGCCAAGCGGGGGCACGCACACCAGCCGCGACATCGCCGAGACGACCGACGCCGAGCCCACCTTCACGCCGGTCGTCGCCGGCGACTACGCCTTCGGCCTCACCGTCACCAACACCTCGGGCGTCGACAGCCCCCTCGACCGGCTCGACCTGAGCATCACCGAGCGCACGGAGAACACCGCCCCCGTGGCCAACGCGGGCGCCGATCAGACGGAGGCCGTCACCACCGCGTGTACCAGCAGCGGCTACGTGGCCACGTGCGACGACTGCGCGGAAACGGCCTTCACACTGAGCGCCGCGGGCAGCACCGACGCCGAGGACGAGCCGCTCACCTACCGGTGGGCGGTGACCACGGGCACCGCCACCCTCTCGGCCGCCGCCGGCGAGAGCGTGGTGCTCACCGTGCCGGCCTTCGCGGGCAGTAGCGGCATCACCGAGAGCGCCATCGTCGTCACGCTCACGGCCACCGACTGCTTCGGCGACACCGACACCGACACCATCACCCTCACCGTGGAGTGCACGGGATCATGATCCTGCGACTCACCCTGCTCACCACGGTGGGCGTTATCCTTGGTTGCACCGGCATCCTCGGCGACGACACGGCCAAAGAAAGCACCGAGGAGGAAGATCCCTTCGGCGGCGACAACAGCCAGAATGGCACCGCTTGCAACGAGGAAACCGGCGGCTACCTGTTCTACCGCGACGCCGACGGCGACCTCTGGGGCGACCCCGACACCAGTGTCACCGCCTGCACCCAGCCCGACGGCTACCTGCCTACCGCCGGCGACTGCGACGACACCAACGACAACATCAACCCCGATGGCAGCGAGGTGTGCGACGACGACGACGTCGACCAGGACTGCAACGGGCTGGCCGACGACGACGACCCCAGCGTGGCCACCGACGGGCAGTCGAACTTCCGTCCCGACGCGGATGGCGACGGCTTCGGCGACCCGCTCACCAGCGCGTCGTACTGCGACGGCCCCACTGGCTGGGTGACCAACGGCGACGACTGCGACGAGACCGACTCGGCCATCAACCCCGAGGCGGTGGAGATCTGCGACGGCCTCGACAACGACTGCGACGGCTACGCCGATCCCGCCGACAGTGCCGACGCGCGCGAGTGGTACGCCGATGCCGACGGCGACAGCTACGGCGACAGTCGGGCGAGTCGCACCGCGTGCGAGCGTCCCGAGGGGTTCGTGACTACCGACGGCGACTGCGACGACGAGCGCCCGCTGGTCAATCCGGCCGGCACCGAGTCCTGCAACGGTCACGACGACGACTGCGATGGCGACACCGACGAGGACGACGCGAGCGACGCCACGTCCTGGTTCGAAGACGACGACGGCGACGGCTACGGCGACGACGACACCGAGGCCCCCGCCTGCGACGCCCCGTCCGGCTACGTGGTCGTCGGTGGCGACTGCGACGACAGCCGACCGGCGATCAACCCGGACGCGCAGGAGGTGTGTGACAGTAGCGACACCGACGAGGACTGCGACGGCAACGCCGACGACGACGACGGATCGAGCGCTGCCAGCGGGAAGACCACCTACTACGCGGATGCCGACGGCGATACCTATGGCAACGCCGACGACCCCGAGAAGCTCTGCGACAGCGCCTCCGGCTATGTCACCAACGACGACGACTGCGACGACACCGACAGCAGCATCAACCCCGCCGGCTCCGAGGTGTGCGACAGCGCCGACGACGACGAGGACTGCGACGGCAATAGCGACGACGACGACAGCTCCGTGGCGGCTGGCGGAAAGAGCACCTATTACCGTGACAGTGACGGTGACAGCTACGGGGTGAGCACCAGCACCGCCAGCGCCTGCGATCTGCCGTCCGGCTACGCCACCGTGTCGACCGACTGCGACGACACCAACGCCGACCGGAACCCCGGCGAGACTGAAGTGTGCGACGCGAGCAACGTCGACGAAGACTGCGATAGCAACGCCGACGACAACGACAGCAGCACCTCGATGTCGTCGAAGACCAGCTTCTACACCGACGCCGATGCCGACGGCTACGGCGACGAGTCCAGCACCGTCACCGCGCGCTGCGAGTCGCCCGGCAGCGGCTACGCCGCCGACAACACCGACTGCGACGACGCCGACGCCTCGGTGAACCCGGGCGAGGTCGAGGTGTGCTTCGACGGCCTCGACAGCGACTGTAGCGGTGTGGACGACTGCACCTACGCCAACACCGACGCCGACCGGCAGCTGGTCGGAGAGACGGCCGGCGACGCGGTGGGGTCGCGCAAGGGCATCGGGGCCGGCGACATCAACGCCGACGGCTACGACGACCTGTTGCTCGGCGCCTACGCCAGCGACCTCGGTGGTGCCGACTCGGGCGCGGCCTACATCGTGCGCGGCGGCCCGACCGTGGGCGTGACCGACCTGTCGGCGGCCGACGCGATCCTCGCCGGGGAGGACGCGGGCGACTACGCGGGTGTGTCGGTGGCGATCGTCGGCGACGTGAGCGGCGATGGCAAGGATGACATGCTCATCGGGGCCTCCAACGACGACTCGGGTGGTACAAACTCCGGTATCGTCTACTTCGTGAAGGGCGCCGGCACCACCAACGACCTGTCGCTGGCCCAGGGCAAGCTCGTGGGTGAAGACGCGAGCGACAACGCGGGCTTCTTCGTGGCCGCAGCGGGCGACGTGAGCGACGACGGCAACCCGGACATGCTGGTGGGGGCACCCGGCTACTCGAGCAGTCGCGGCCGAGCGTACCTCGTCACCTCGCAGCCGGGGACCAACACCGACCTCTCGGCGGCGACCGCGCTGCTCACCGGGGAATCCTCCAGCGACTACCACGGCTACTCGGTGGCCGGGGTGGGCGACGTGGACGGCGACGGCATCGACGACTTCATGACCGGCGCCTACGCCGACGACGACACCGCCACCGACGCTGGCGCGGCCTACCTGTGGCTCGGCACCGTGTCCGGCGCGCTCAGCGCGAGCAGCGCCGACGCCAAGCTCCGTGGCCCCTCCTCCAGCGACTACTTCGGCTCCTATGTGGGCAAGGCCGGCGACCCCAACGACGACGGCTACGACGACGTGCTCGCCTCGGCCCCCGGATACGGCGTGGGTCACGTGTACCTCGTGAACGGCCCCTTCACGGGGGCCTCCGCCGTCAGCTCGGTGTACGACGCCGACATCTACTCGAGCGGCTCGTCGTCCTGGCCGACTTTCGACGGGGGCGGCGACATCGACGGCGACGGCACCGACGACGTGGTGGTGGGTGACTACCTCTACGGCGGCGGCGGCGCCGCGTATGCCTTCCTCGGCCCCCTCTCCGGCAGCCTCCCGATGGCCACCACCAGCGATCTCTCCGTGTCGAGCGGCACGTCGAGCGACTACTTCGGCCACTCGGTGCGGCTGGCGGGCGACCACGACGGCGATGGTCTCATCGACATCGCCGTGGGGGCCTACGGCGACGACGACGGCGGCTCGGCGGCGGGCTCGGTGTACCTCTTCCTGGCGGGCGGCCTGTAGACCGGGTACATCGGCTGGATGACCGTCACCCCCGTCGACTTCAAGCAGACCCTCGGCCGCTTCCTCAGCGGCGTTACCGTCGTGAGCGTGGAGGTCGAGGGCGAGGTGCACGGCATGACCGCGAGCGCGTTTCTGAGCGTGTCGCTCGACCCGCCGCTGGTGCTCGTCTCCGTGGCCAAGAGCGCGAAGATGCACGCCCTCCTCGCGACCGCCGAGCGTTTCGGCGTCACGCTCTTGTCGTCGAGTCAGCAAGACCTCTCCAACCACTTCGCCGGCTACGGCGCCGCGATGCCACTGTGGGACCGCTCGGTCTCACCGCCCGTCCTGGCCAACGGGATAGGCTGGCTCAGTTGCGCGACACACGCCGTCCACGAGGCGGGCGACCACACCCTCTACATCGGGCAAGTTGAGTCGCTCGGCTACAGTGAGGGCGAACCACTGGCCTACTACCGGGGCAAATACCGGGCACTCCAGCCCGGCTAGGCAAGCGCGGCGATCAGCGTCTCGGGATCGAGCGGCGACACGACCACCACCCCCGTCGAAGTAAACAATCGCACCGCGCGAGCCCGGTCCGTCACGTAGGCGCGCTGCCAGTGTCCCTCGCCCCAGAACCAACCATACCAGCCGTAGCCCCCGTTGATGGCGAACTTGGGCCCGAAGAGCCCGCCGTCCCATCCGGAAGGGGCGCGGTCCGCGCGATGGACGTCCACCCGCACCCGCCGCACCCGGGTGACGACGTACACCACGCGGCCCTCGACCACGAGGCTCGTGGGCTGGTCGACGTACACCCAGGCGAGCGCCAGCGCCACGGTGTTGGCGAAGCCGGCGGCAATCCACGGGGGGCGCCCGGAGGCGAGGTCTTTCAAGAGCGCCTTCAGCGCCACCAGGCCCACGAAGAGCGCGAAACTACCGAGCGCGAGGGCGGGCGCGGGGAGGCGGGCGACGGGGAGCGTTTGAGCCACGGCCATGTGGGGTATCCATGCCCCACCGGTGGGGCATCCATGCCCAGTACCGGGACGGCGTTTGCTGGTGTAGGGTGCCGGCCATGCGACTCGTCCCTGTCACCGTCCTGGCGCTCGCCTGCTCCGACTACAACCTCTCCTCGCCGGTCGGGAAGGACGGCGAGGGCGACGGCGACACGGCCTTCGACCCCGGCGACGACACCGAGGACTACGGCGCCTGTGGCAACGCCGACAAGGACCCACGCGAAGTGGCGCTCGCCGAGGACTGCGAGGTGGAGGCCATCACCGGCACCTTCACCCCCGAACTCAAGTGGCAACAGACACAGCCGGGCGACACCTACACCACCCCGGTTGTCGGCCAACTGACCGACGACAATGGCAACGGCATGCTCGACGGCGGCGACACGCCCGACATCGTCGTGTCCAACGTCAACGGCGTCACCTGGGCGCTCTCGGGGGCGGACGGGGCCGTGATCTGGCAGGGTGGCAGCCTCGGTGCCGAGCCGATGACCCCCGCCATCGGCGACCTCGACGGCGACGGCTGGAACGAGGTGGTCGGGGCCGGGGCCAGCGCCACCCTCGCGCTCGACGGGCGTACCGGCAAGCAGAAGTGGAAAATCGGCGCCTATGCCGGCGGCCACACGCCACAGTGCGGGGCCGTGGGCATCTACGATCTCGATGGCGACGGCGCCGCCGAGGTGGTGATCGGTCGCGACATCTACGAGGGGGCCTCCGGCGCCGTGGCGGGACGCGGGGCCTACGGCGACGGCGCGGGCCACGAGTGGGCCGCCCCCATGGGCGTGGCCGCCGACATCGATCGCGACGGCAACCTCGACGTGGTGGTGGGCAACGCGCTCTACGACAAGCGCGGCAACGCGAAGTGGTACAACAACAAGTCCGACGGTTTCGTGGCCGTGGGCGACTTCGACGGCGACAAGTACGGCGAGATCGTGGTCACCAGCATGGGCGACATGCGCCTGCAAGACCACGACGGCACCGTGCTCTGGTCGAAGTCACGCGTGACCGGCGACACCATCGGGCCGCCCACGGTTGCTGACTTCGACGGCGACGGGGAACCCGAGATCGGCGTGGCCGGTCACGACGTCTACGTGGTGATCGAGACCAACGGCTCGGTGAAGTGGAGCCGCAGCACCAACGACTACAGCTCGGGCTTTACCGGCTCGGCCGTGTTCGACTTCGAGGGCGACGGCAAGGCCGAGGTTGTCTACGCCGACGAGAACGACGTCTTCGTGTACGACGGCGCCACCGGTGCCATCAAGATGACCGAGTCGCGTCACAGCTCAGCCACCTGCTCCGAGTACCCCTCGATCGCCGACGTGGACAACGACGGCCACGCCGACATCATCTACAGCTCCGGGGCCTACAGCGGCCGGGAAACCGGCGTTTCGGTGATCAAGGACGCGGACGATAGCTGGATGCCGGCCCGCGCCGTGTGGAACCAGCATGGCTACGCGATCACCAACGTCAACGACGACGGCAGCATCCCCGCCACGCCGGCCGTCAACTGGGACACTTACAACAACTTCCGCTCGGGCGACCTCTCGGCGGCCACCGGCGGCGCACAAACGGACGCCGTACCGGTGCTCCACGAGGTGTGTAACGACGAGTGCGACGCCGACAAGCTGCGGGTGACGGTGAGCGTGGGCAACCAGGGGCTGGTGGACATGCCCGTTGGCGTGCCCATCTCGCTCTGGTCGAAGAACACCTGGCTCGCGACCGAGTACACCACCGAAGAGATCGCGCCCGGGGAAACCAGCGAGGGCATGGTGTTCTCGCTCGATCCGGACGACGTGGGCAGTTCCATCGTCGTGCGGGCCGACGACGACAACGGCACCACGCTCTTGTCGGAGTGCGACGAAGACAACAACGAGATCGAGATCGAGAAGGGGCTCTGCAAATAGCTCAGTACTTGTAGAAGCCCTCGCCGCTCTTCTGGCCGAGCTTGCCCTCGGCCACCATCTTCCGCATCAACGCGGGTGGCTCGAAAGCCGGGTTGCCGAGCTCGCGGGCAAGGTACTCGCCGATGGCCATCCGCACGTCGAGACCCACCATGTCCGAGAGCTTGAGCGGACCCACCGGGTGGCGATAGCCAAGCACCAGGGCCTTGTCGATGTCTTCCGCGCTCGCGACGCCCTGCTCCACCATGCGAATGGCCTCCATGCCGAGGCACACGCCCAGGCGCGAGGTGGCAAAGCCGGGGAAGTCCTTCACGGTGATGCACTCCTTGCCGATGCCGACACCCCAGGCGCGCACGCGCTCCAGTGTGGTGTCGCTCGTCGACCCGTGCACCACGATCTCCAGCAAGCTCATGATGTGGACGGGGTTGAAGAAGTGGGTGCCGATCACGCGGCTGCCGTCGGCCACCGCCTCGGCGATGCGGGCCACGGAGAGCGAGGAGGTGTTGGTGGCGAGCACGCAGTCGGGGCGCACGATGCCCTCGAGCCGCCGGAAGAGCTCCTGCTTGAGCTCGAGCCGCTCGGGCACCGCTTCCACGACGACGTCGCAACCGCCGAGGTCGCCGAGCTGGGTAGACACCGAGATGCGCGCGATGCTCGCGTCTCGCTGGGCCGGGGTGACCTTCCCCTTCTCCACGCCCTTGTCCAGGTTGGCCGCGATCTTGCGCTGGCCCGCTTCAACGCGGGCGTTATCGACGTCGAAGAGGACAACGGTCTGGCCGGCCATGGCGCAGGCGTGCGCGATGCCGTGGCCCATGGTGCCAGCGCCCACGACGCCGACGGTACGGAAGGACATGTGGTCTCCGGGAAGCGCCGCCCGGCTAACCCAGCCGGCGCCTTGCGCGGAGATGCCAGGAAACGGTAAGCTGGCCGAGCATGCGGAGCATGCCAACATTTGCGACGCTCGGGTTCCTGGCCTGCTCGGGCGGGGCGCCCGACGAGTACGTGCGGCGGCCGGACTTCCACGGCGTCGTCCTTCCACCGGTAGCGGATAGCGGGACAGATACCGGCGATCCTGTCGACAGCGGCCTCGACGTCGATACCGGCGACAGCGGGCCACGGCCGCCGCCGCCACGACTGCAGATCGAGGAGCTCCCGGGCGAGATCTACGCCGACGGGCGTGCGAGTGGCCGACTCGTAGTTCGGGCCTTCGATTCGGCGGGGAACCCCATGCCCGACGGCGCACGCCTCCCGGTCACCATCAACCTGGGCCGGGTCGACCTGAAGCCGGTGCAAGACGGCGTGGCCGTGGGAAGGGTCACGGCCGGCACCTGGCCCGGAGAAGCCGAGCTCGAATTCGGGCAGTTCCAGGTGGAGGGGCCGAGTTCAGTGTCGTTCCGGCGCGCCCCCCCAGTAAGCGCGCAGCTCCACATCCACGGCTCCTTCTCCGAGGGTGACGGCACGATGCAGAGTCACGCCACCCAGGCCGACGCGCTGGGCCTCGACGTGGTGTGGTGGACCGACCACGAACTCTCGTACTACCCCCAGGGCTACCTGGAGCTCCCCGGCTTCGACTTCGAGGGCGGAAGCCTCGACCAATCCATCGAAGCCACCTGGCACACAGAGCGCGAGGTGGTAGCCGTGTGGCGACCCTACGTGGATACCTTCGACACGGCGGCCGCCAGCGCCGCCCCCGAGGCGGCACGAAGCGGCAACTACGGGCTCCGACTCACCGGCGACCGGAGTGCCACGCGCGACGGCACGCACCAGTCCTTCGGCGTGGGCGTGGTGAGCCAACCGCGCGTACAAACGCACCAGCTCATGGCCGGGGTGCACCTGGCGTTCAGCTACCGCCCCGTGGCGACGAGCAGCGATTCGGCCCTCTTCATCGAGATTCCCATCGGCCTCGACTCCGACGAGACGGGCGAGGTGAACCACGGCTCCCGGGTGGTGCTCTACCACCCCGCCGACTCGAGCCTCGTGGAGGAGGACGGGCGCACGGCGTGGATCCCGCTCGCCGGCGCGGAAGAACGATGGAGCGAGGTGTCGGTCAACCTTTCAGAGGTCGTGGAAGACTACTTTCCGGAGCTGGCACTCGACGCGCACGTCGACCTCGCCCGGGTGGAGATCCGGACACTGCACCGCGGCACCGTGACCTACGACCTCGATGACATCAGCTTCTCGCAAGACATCCGGGGGCGCGAGCTGCTCGAGGTGCAACAGGCCTACCTCGACGAGCTCGGCACCACCGCTCGCCATCACGTGGGCCTGGAGTGGAGCTGGCTACACGACGGCCACCTGACGGTCTTCGGCGAGAACTGGAGCTTCATCCCATTCTGGGATGGTGACGAACACGACCTATACGATGGGGTCGACCAGGCGCATTCAGAGGGCTCCATCGTCGCACTGGCGCACATGTTCGGCACCAGCGGCGAGACGCTCGACGAGCCGGAGCGCCGCTCGATGGTGATGCAGACGATGGCCGAGTTGTTGACCGCGGAGGCCTACGGCTGCGACATGCTGGAGGTGGGCTACCGGTCGCGCAGCGGCACACTCGACGACCACCTCGCCGTGTGGGACCTGCTCACCGAGCGCGGCGTGTACCTGACCGGCACCGGGGTGAGCGACCACCACCACGACACCGAGTGGTCCAACCAGCCGAACAACCTGGTCACCTGGGTGTCGTCACCCTCCGACGAGCGCGACGACCTCGTCTGGAACCTCCGCCGCGGTGTCGCCTGGTTCGGCGACCCCGACTACTTCCCGAGCGCGGAGGCCGAGATGACCTTGTCCGCCCCCGACCTGCGCGCCGACATGGGACAGGTCGTGTCTGGCGCGTCCGGTCCCACGCCGCTGGAGTTCAGCTTCTCGCCATCGACCGCCGCGTGGAGCGTGCGGCTCTTGCGAGACGGCGAGGTGTACGGCGAGTGGCCAGCCCGTGATGGAACCACCTGGGAGGTGGTGATCGTCGACGCCGGCGAGCCCGCCTCCTACCGAGTGGAAGTGCTCGACGACACGGGCACAACCATCCTCCTCTCCAACTGGATCGCCTTCGTGGGCGAGGCGGACGGCCAGTCCGTACCCGGCTGGCGCTTGCCCGAGCCCTGACCGCTACAATCGATAATGCATCGTGTAGCGCGCGATCAACGCGTCGCGCTCCGCCCGGACGGCACGCACCTCCAGGCCGGTGTGGTCGCGAACTGCGGCCATGGCGCCTTCCTTGGTGGGGTCGTCGATCGCCACCACCAGCGTGTTTCCTTCCTTGCGGAGCGGGATCACGAGGTACTGCCGCACCATCCAGGTGGGGAGGAGGTTGAGGATCTCCTCGGCGATACGGATGCGGAGCAGGTCGACATCGGGCGGCGCAGCCTCGTACTCCTCCGACGGCACCGGCTCGTCCTCGAAAACCGAGCCTTTCTCGCCCGTGATGGGCCGGTCGACATCGGGGGCAACGGGCTTGACCGCGACGGCGGTGTCGGGCGACGACGGCGACACGGCCGGGGATGGTGCCGGTGCCGTGGCGACAGGCGCGGGCTTCGCGGGCGCGGTTGGCGGTGCCGCGGCGGGCGCGGGAACCTTTGGCGAGGTGGGGAAACCACCGAAGCTCGGCTTTCGTTTGCCGACGAAGGCTGCGAGTCCCTCTGCCGCGTCGGGGGAAGTGAACAATCGTTGCTGGAGCTCACGTTCGAGGGCGAGGCCACTCTCCAGCGGCAGGTCGGCGCCCGCCACCACCGCGCGCTTGATCAGGCCCACCGCGCCCGGCGCCCGCTCCGGCGCGCAGAAACTCCGGGCGTAGGCCATCACGCGTCCCCACCAGTCGGCCTGGGGCAGCACGAAGTTCACCAGGCCGAGTTCCTCCGCCTCCTCCACCGGCATGTTGCGCCCCTCCACCATCAGTTGGAGAGCGCGCGAGCGCCCGAGTACCCGCGTGAGGCGCTGCGTGCCGCCGGTGCCGGGCAAGACACCGAGGCTCACCTCGGGCAGGCCCACCAACCGGGGCTTGTCGCCCGACGCCATGCCGATGCGGATGTCGCAAGCGAGCGCGATCTCGAGGCCGCCACCCACGCAGTGGCCGTTGAGCGCGGCGATCACCAGCTTCGGCGTGTTCTCCAGCCGCAAGAGCGTCTCGTTGGCGTGCAGGCAGAAGTAGTACTTGGTGCTCGGGTCGAGCGACTGGAGGTAGCCGATGTCGGCCCCCGCGCAGAAGAACTTGTCGCCCGCTCCCCGGATCACCACCACGTCGATGCCGGTGTCCATCCGCAAGTCGCAGACGTGTGCATCAAGCTCGCGATGCATCGCGTAGCTGTAGCCGTTGGCCGGGGGGTTGTTGAGGGTGAGGACGGCAATACGCTCCACGTCCTGGCGGTGAACCAACATCAGGCCTCCAAGTTCTCGAAAAGAGTGGCCACGCCCTGGCCCACGCCCACGCAGAGGGTGGCCACGCCAAAGCGCACGCCGCGCTCGCGCATGCTGTAGAGCAAGGTGGCGACGATGCGCGCGCCCGACATGCCGAGCGGGTGACCCAGCGCGATGACGCCGCCCTTGACGTTCACGCGGCCGAGGTCCAGGCCGAGCTCCCGGG
>SXON01000113.1 GCA_005778355.1 Pseudomonadota bacterium
CGGGTGTCGATCTCGTCGAACCAGGCGTCGATCTCTTCCTTGGGGCGCCGCAGGAAGCGCCCGCCCACCAGCATCGCCTTGAGCGCGGCGAGGTCGCTGTGGATGGCCTCTTCCACGCCCGCGTGGAGCACCTTGATCACCACCTCCTGGCCGTCCTTGAGCTGGGCGGCGTGGACCTGCCCCAGCGAGGCGGTGCCGAGGGGCTCGGGGTCGAGGCGGGCGAAGAGGCTCTCGGTAGAGCCGCCGAGCTCGGCCTCGATGCGCGACTTGACTTGCTCGAAGGGGACGGGCACCGCCTTGTCGTGGAGGCGTCCCATCACGGCGCGAGCGTCGGCCGGGAGATCGAGGCTGTCGGCCACCTGGGCCACCGCCTGGCCCACCTTCATCGCCGCGCCCTTGAGCGCGCCGAGGTTGTCGACGATGCGCTCGGCATTTTCAAGGTGCAACTTGCGCATCGAGGCCTTGCGCGACTCCTCGCCCTGGAAGAGGCCGGCCACTTGCTGGCCGAGGTAGCTCCCGCTCACCCGCGTGGTGAGGGTGCCGAGCTTCGCGATGCGACCGAGCTTGCTCATGGGGCGCGGGGGCTATCTCACGGGGGTGGCGGTGGCTGCCCCGGCGGTGGCGGTGGCTGCCCCGGCGGCGGCTGGCCGGGCGACGGAGGAAGCGGTTGGCCGCCGTCTGGCGGCGGCTGCTGGCCCGTTGAAGCGTAGAAGCCGGGGTCGAGGGGCGTCGAGGGCTCGCCGCTGTCGAAACGCGGGAAGCGGGTGACGAAGTCGGGCGCGTCGGCCTCGAACCACGTGGCGGGCAGGGGGGGGTCGATCTCCAGGCGGTGGACGGTGAGATTGAGCCGGTCGCTGCGTGCGCGTTGCGCGATGAAGTGGGTCGGTAGACCCGCCCGGGAGAAGTGCACGAAGATGTGGTAGTCGCCCAGCTCGAACTGCGCGGGGACGATCTCCACGTCCTGGGTGCCGTAGGCGGCCCAGCCGTAGTAGGCCGGTCCACGGGCGATCCACTCGGTCTCCGGGTCGCGTAGCGCGAGGACGGCGGACTGGACTATGGGCGCGGTGTGGCGCCAGTGTTTCTGTTCTCGGGGGGCGTGGCGCTCGGGCCGATCGGTGGGGTTGAGGAAAATCGTCTCCGAGGAGTCGCGCGTGACCGACTCGCCGGTCCACCGGAACCGGGTGTTCAGCCCCCCAGTGTCGATGACCACCACGCCGTCGTGCCTCGCGCTAGCGACGAACTTGGTGCCAAAGGGCGGGTTCTGCCCGCCCCACTCCACGGCGTTCTCCGGCCCTTCAAGCCACGCTCGGACCGACTGGAAGCTGCGGATGGCGTCACGAAGCTCGGTTGCGCCCTCGGGCAAGGGCGTCTCCTGCGCCTCGACCGTTTTGCAGCCCATCGTGAAGTGGAGCAGGAAAGCGGTGAACATCTTGACCTCCTTGGCCTACCAGCCGTCACAGTTGTTGTCGTCGCCCCGGGAGCGGCCGGTGAATGCGACGTGTGTCGCGGCGGGGTTCCATGCGGTGTTTGCGTCGTCACACTCCGAGAGGACCGCGTACCCGTCGCCATCCGCGTCGCCGCCGCAGTCAGGGTCGTCGACATCCGCGCAGAAGAGGAACGCGCGATCTCGACTGGTGGTGCCCTTGTAGCGGTAGCCGGCGGTCGGCATCCAGAGGGGCAGGAGCGCGTCGCCGGCCAGTAGCTCGATCTCGACCGGCCACGGCGAGGTGAGTCCGAGCACCGGGTCGATCGTCAGCGTGGTGTCGTGGATGCGCGCTGAAGTGGTATCTGGAATCGTCGTCACCAGGCCGTTGCGCGTGGCACCGCACTGCGCGAAGGCCAACTCTCCGGTGTTGTCCACGGTGCACGAGAGGTAGAAGGGCACGTCGGTGAAGAGCGGCGCGTCCGCCACGCAGCCGTTGGCGATGGTGAGCTGCGACACTTGCACCTGCTCAATCCTGGCGTCGGCCGCCGTGGGTTCGCAGGCGCCCGTGCCGGTGCAGGCGGAGATGTCTGGCTCCAGCGCGGTCAGCGCGAGCAGCGGCGTGCCGATGCGGTTCTGCATCACCCACTGCGTGTAGAAGTCCGGGAGCCCCAGCGAGAGCGTGATCAACTCGCTGAGGGCGGCCGCGTCGACCAGTTGCCGCGTGTCGCCAAACCCCTCGAGCTCCGACCAGAAGCCCGCCGTGCTACCGCCCAGCGCCAGGTAGCTGGCGTGCAACTGGAGCATGGTGTAGCCGCCATAGGTGTAGGCCACGGTGGTGTCCGCGCCCTCGATCTCGAGGTCGCCCGCCCCGTTGCACGTAGCTGTCGCCAGGGTGGTGGCGGCCTCGTAGGTCACCATCTTCCCCACGTCCAGGTTGGCCATGTCGCCGGTGTAGAACTCGGCCTGGTCGCCGAGCCGCATCCACTCCACCAGCGTCGCGCTGCCCTCGACAAACCACCGCGCGTCGTCGGTGTGGGTCTGGGCGGGTTGGTTCCGGTAGTACAACGACTGGTGCGAAAACTCGTGGATGGTGGTGGCACGAAGGAAGTAGCCGGGCACGCCGTCGGTGTCGGCGCCCCAGAGGAGCACCGTGCCGGCCGTTGCCTCGCCGTAGTTCGCCTCCAGTCGGTTGATGTAGGCGCTCTCCTCGGCCTCGCTGCGCCGCAGCAGGAGCATGTTCATGGGCCAGTCCGGCAACGGAACGATGTTGGTTTCCAGCCAGTCGATGTCGGCTTGTGGCCGCGCGTCACCCGTGGTGGCCGTGAGGTAGTCGCCATAGGGCGAGGACGCGAGATCGATGCCATCGTCCACCCACACCGTGATCGACGCCGCCGCCGTGGTCACGGTGTCGTGGAGGGAGAGGCCATCCATCGCGAGCAGGAGGTTGAGGTTCGGCGTCTGGCCGGTGGGATGAAGGTTCTCGAGTCCGGTGAAGGTGGTTCCGGACGAGTCCGCCGCGCCCGGCGCCACGCCTTGCCATCCCGTCGGCAGGGTGAACGTGGTGGTGATCGCGAGCGGGCTCGCCGAGAGGCTAGAGGGGGTGACGGGTTGGGCGGTGATTAGGCTCACAGTCGAGCGAAGGTCGGTGGCGGTCGAGGTGTCGTAGCGGCCGACCTCGTACTGGCACATGGCACCATCTGCGCGGTCCCCGTTGCGACAGTCCTCGTAGGTGGTTTCTGGTCGCGCCTCCGATGTCCACTCCACCTCCACATCGACGCTCCGCCCGTCCGTCACGATCCGCGGCAAGCGCACCCGAAGCTCGGTGAATCCCGTGCCTGCGGCCCCGTCCCAGTACGGTTCCAAGTCGTAGGCGTCGCCACGGTCGTTGTACTCCACGTGGACGGTCAGCGTGTCGAGCTCGGCGGGTGACTGCGTGGCTACGTAGAACGCGAGGTCCTCGACCCAGCAGTCGGTGCCCGAGTCGCAGGCCACCTCCGACTCGTAGCTGCCCCCCAGAGTCCACCGCGCGCCGTCGGTGGAGGCCAGCGTCGCCTCGATCGCCCGGGTAGCGATGCCAGCCGACACGCTGCCCTCCAGGCGGATGACGTTGTCGTCGGGGGCCAGCTCGTCGATCGAGTAGGTGTACACCTGCGAGTCGTCCGCCCCGCCGTACAGGTAGGCCACGCGCGACACTGGGTCGTAGAGGGCGCTGCCGCCGCTTCGATCACCCCATGGCTCGGAGGGGGCCCAGGTGGTGCGGTCTGCCACGCTCGTGTCCCAGACGAACAGGTCGCTCAGCGCGTAGCCATCGGCCTGCCCGCCCCACACGAGCACCTGCGCGTCACCGAACCACGTGGCCGCCGGGTAGGCGCGCGCGCCCGGGTTGCCTTGCAGGTCCCAGTCGAGCGTCGCGGCGTCTAGTACGGCCACCACGCTCGTGCCGTCCACGAGGCCGGCGCCGAGGTCGGCGAAGGCGGGATTGCCCTCGACCCAAGTGCTCGACAAATCAACGCAGAAGTCGGTGCAGATGAGCATGTCGGCGCCGGAGGCGTCGGCACAGGCGATCTCGTGCCGGATGCCGACGCCGAGGTCCTGGTGATGCGTGCCACCCACCAGGACGAAATTGCCGCCTGCCGTGAAGTCCTGCGTGTCGTGGTCCCACGCGGCGCCCGAGTATGCGCCGGCGGCCCCGCGTCGCCCGTAGCTTGTGTCAGGAGGATTCTCGGCGGAGCCCAGCGTCCCCGCGTGGGCGGTGCCCTGGTCGCTGGTCACCCCCGACACGACCTGGTATAGGCGATCACGGTTCGCCATGTCCAGGGCCTGGTCGGCTGCGCCGTCGAGATCGGCGACGCCCTCCCAGTCGCCGCAGCTTCCCACGCAGCCGGTGGCACCACCGAAGGCCCATCCCGCGCCGGTCGTCGCCGCGAGGGCGAACGCAAGCTCGGCCACCCCGGGGGCGGTGGCGCTGCTGTACGCGTCGGTCGTGGCGGCGACCGTACACTGGGGATCGTCGGCGCAGGCGTCGGTGTAGGGGGTCGAGCGCTCCGTGCAGGTGGTCTCGGAGCCCTCCGTCACGCAGCATGTGGCCGTCGTGTCGCATGGCGAGACTCCCACCCAGTCCACCACGTAGGTGGCGTGGTCAAACGCGCCGCCGTAAGCGCAGTAGCCATCTTCGTCCTCGGTCCCAGCGTCGGCCCGTATCGCCGACCGGACCGGGTCCTCCATGCACGTCACGTTCCGGATCTCATCAGCGTTGCAGTCCAGGCTCGGCCAGATCTCGCCCGAGGTGTCCGTCGTGTCGCTGAGCTTGCTGGTCGAATACTCCCGCTCGGGGAGCGTGTCCGCTGCCGTCCACCCAGTGCCGTCCACGAGGTCATCGACGCTCGCCGCCAACACGGTCTTGGTGGCGTACGCGGTCGAGCCGCTCGACGTGTAGCCGCCCAGCTGGATGAACTCCTCGGTTGTCGGGTCCCAGGCCATTCCCCCCGAGTGGCGTGGGAAGCCGGTGAGCGGCAGCTCGATCCACGGGCACACGCCGGTGTTGAGGTTGGTGAGGTCGAACACCCAGGCGTCGTCGAGGATGTCGCCCGTGGCCAGCGATTCCCCGCCGAACACGAGGAACCCCCGCTGAACGAGCCTCGGCGCCGACGTGGTGCCCATGTCCGTGGGGAGGAGCGTCATGAACCAAGCTGCGTGCTGGAATCGGCGATTCTCTGGAATTGCCGAGCCACAGCCGTCCGCCGGGACGCTGCCTACCTCGCCGCTAGCGGAGCCGACGGTGCCGCCCGACGCCGAACTTCCGCCGGTGTCCTTCGGCCCCCCCCACACCTGAACAGGCGTATAGTGCGATGAGATGCAGCATCGTCGCTCCGCTGGCGAAGTATCGCAGGGTGGAGCGTCGCGTGGTTGGCCGAACACCCGATGGGCAACCGCGCGCCCGCGGCGGGCGCCTCACTCCACGGTGCAGATGCCGGGATCGTCGTAGCCGTCGGCACTGCCGCCATAGTTGCACGCGTCGCCGCCGAGGTCGCACAGCGAGAACGACAGCTCGTAGTCGGCGGAGGCGCGCACGGCGTAGTCGTAGGCGCCGGGGCTACTGGGGGTGGTGAAGCTGCCCATGTACTCGTCGTTCGCCATGTCGCCCTGGCTCAGGCCGTCGGTATCCACGTTGTAGTCCATCGGGTACCAGGCCCAGGAGGCGTCGGTGTCGGGGTCGGTGCCGGCGTTGCCCACGCCCACGTACATGCTCACGCCCTCGCCCTGGCCCTCGCCCTGCGTCACTTCGTACTGGTAGATCCAGGCGTAGATCGGCTCTGATTCGACACCCGCGCTGGCGGTGGTGCTGCAGGGCCACTGCACGTGGCAGTAGTCCACGTCGATCTCCACCTCGGCGGGCGACACCTCGATGCTGCCGTAGCTGCCGCTCGAGGTGGTGCAAATGGTCCACTCGCCGTAGTCCACGCGGAAGCGGAAGGTGAACTCGCTGGTACCCACGTCTTCCATGTAGAAACTATCGGTGTACACGTCGGCGTCGCCGTCGGAACTGGTGTAGTACACGGTTTCCCAGAACCAGGTGTCGGGGTCGGTGCCCGCGTCGCCGTGGCCCACCTGGGCGTCGAGGCCGGGGCCCTCGCCCTCGCCGTCGGTGCGGCCGTAGACCGTGACCGAGGCGCTGAGATCCTCGGTGTAGTCGTAGGCCTCCATCGCGAGCGAAGTGGGCTCCAGGAGCACGCAGTTGTCGATCACGGCCGGGGGATCGCCGGTGTCTTCCGGGGCGGTGTCGACCACGGTGGGCAGGTAGGTAAAGGTCGCCGCGACGCTGCCGCTCGGGTCGTCGACCTGCAGCTCAGCCTCGCCCTCGGCGCCCGGCGGCGTGACACACAGCATCTCGGTGGACGACAAGAACGTGGTGCTGGCGCAGCTGGTGCCGCCCACGGTGATGGCGGCGCTGGTGGTGAAGGCCTGCCCGGTAACCCGCACCAGCGTGCCCCCGGCCTCGGGCCCCTCGGTGGGATCGAGTGCGCTGATGGCGAGGCCCGTGGGCGTGGGCTCGGCGCTATCGCCAGGGGGCGGGATGATGTCGCCACCGCAGGCGGCGAGGGCGATGAGGAGCACGCGCATGAGGGCGAGCATAGCCGGGGGCAGCGCGGCGCGCGGGCGTTCGCGCGTCGCGAGGTCGTGGGCAGCCAAATGTGCGCTACGATACTGGATTCGTGATCGTGATCGTGATCGTGATCGTATAGGATTTCCACGTCGCGACGCAGGGTACGAGAGTGACAGGGCGTCGCGCGTGACCCACCACCGGAGGACATCATGGCCGACGAGTTCACCTTGACCCCCCAGCCCGTGCGGCTGACCGCAGCGACCTCGCAGCAGCTGAAGGACGCGCTCGACGTGTCGGCCTACGACCGCGCCGACGTGCTCCTGTGGGTGGCCGCGATCGAGGGCACCGCCAGTCCCACGGCGACGGTGCGCATCCTCACCGGCATGCAGGTGGAGTCGGAGAACGGGTGGGTGGTGGCGGGCACCTTCACGGCGGTGACCGCCTCGAACACGGCGCTGGCCCTCGCGATCACCGGGCTCTTGAAGTACATGCGATGGGAGCTCTCGGTGCTCGGCGGCACGGGGCCGAGCGTGACCTTCGTGGTCTCGGGCATGCTGAGGGACACTTAGGCCCGTGATCGCTCGCCGCCCGCTCCCGCGACTCTCGGCCAGGGGCCGGGACGGGCGGATCCGCTCGCCCGGCGCGGGGAGCGCGGGGCCGGCGGGCAGCGGGGCGTCCTGTGGCTGCGAGGGGCCGCCCGCCGGTGAGAACACGCCGCCGGGCGACCCTCGCATCCAGCGGGGCACGCGCGGGCAGGCGGTGGCGCCGGGCGACCTCTTCCCGGGCCTCGACGACATCCCCTTCGACCCGGACGACATCCCCGCCGGTGGCCCGGACCTGCCCACGGTGCCGTCGGACCCGGTGCCGGGGTGGTCCGGGGGGACCGCCGTGTCGAGCGCGCCGAGCTGCCCCGCGTGGCTGCCGGGGGAGTACCAGGAGGCGCAGGCGAGCATTCGAGTCACGGCCGTGGGGGCGGGCTATGGCGCGAACCTGGTGGGCATCGGCGCCACGCTGCTCAATCGAGTGGCCGTCGTGGCGGTCGAGCGCCCGCTCCAGACCTTCATGGCGCAGTACGGCATCCCCCACGCCACGCTCGCCGTGGTGGACGGCTGGGGGCGGCTCGTGCACTGCCGGGCGTTCACCAACACCACGGTGCGCGACCGGCAGGGCCTGCCGGCCTTCTACGCCGGGCCGCACACGCCCTTCCGGCTGGGCAGCGTGAGCAAGTGCTTCACGTCGTGGACGCTGTGCCGGCTCGCCGATCTCGGGGTCATCCCGGACATGGAGGCCCGCCTCGCGGACTACGTCGACCTCGAGCGGATCCCGGCCGCGGTGTCGCGGGGCGAGGTGTCGCCGTGCAACCTGTTCCCGGAGTCGCCGGACGTGAAGGGGTGGAACGGCACGGTCGATGCCCGGCGCGAGGGGATCACGCTCAAGCACCTGCTGACACACCGGAGCGGGTGGTATGATGATGCGCCGAACTACGTGCAGATGTGGAATTCACCGACTTACTCTGGTGATCTCAAAAGCCGTTATCTCGACCACAACTCCTATCCAGTGGAGCGGAGGCAAGCCGTCGAGAAGAACCCCGGCGTGATGGGGAAGACGATCACGAGCCTCCTGTCCGAGGTGGCGACGGTCAACCGCGCGACCTACCCTGTCACTCACGACCACATGCTCCGCTACTTCAACCTGTGGCGACTGGCCTACTCGCCGGGCAGCCACTACGTGTACTCCAACCTCGGCTACTGGATGCTCGGACGGGTGATCGAGGCGGCCACCTGCCACGGCTACGAGTCGGTCGTGCGAGAGCTGCTCCTGCGGCCGCTCGGCATGCACCGGACGCGGCAAGGGGCGAACACCTCGTGGACCCGCGGCGTGGGGGAGGCACCGGCCTACGTGCAGGCCTGGCCGTCCGCCGGGGCCCAGGGCTCGCGGACGCAGTCCTATCAGCAAGGCGACGGCAGCTACCTCGGCGTCGATTTGCGCGACTACCCCGCCTATGCGGACCGCGACCTCTTCGCCACCGACGCGTCCGGGGGCTGGTCGTCCTCCGCCTACGACCTCGCGTGTTTCCTCCGGGAGTGTTTCTACCGGAGAGCGCTGATCCGCCACGATGTCTGGTACGACGAGATGCTCCGATTCCAGGGGTACCGGTCCCCGGGCAATGGAACCGGCTACGGGTGGGACCTCACCGGGGGCAGGGGCTCGGTGGCCTACTTCAAGAGCGGACACCTCGACGGCGGCGCGGCCTACCTCTACCATCAGGGCACGATGGGCGGCTCTCGGCCGCTGTCGCTCGTCCTCGCCTACAATCGGTACCCGTTCGTTACGCTGGGCCTGGGCCAGCCTGACCCGGAGCAATCGCTGAAGGCGACCCTCCTGGCCGCGCTTGGATCGATCAGCGTGCCCCCGAGGAATCGTGATCTCTTCGAGGACCTGGCGTGGTAGGCTGGATTCTGTTGTTGACAGTTTCGGGCTGCACCGCGGACCCTTGCGAGTCCGGGTTCCTGTACCTGCCGAGCGGTGACGCCTTCTTGTCGATGGAGGAGGCCGCCAAGGCGGCTGGCGTGGAGGGTCTCGTGCACGTGTGCCCGGGAACGCACGATCTTTCCGAGGACATCCGCGCAACGAGACCTAATACGAGCGGCCTGCTTGTTCTCGGAGACCGCGACGGGCGAAGCACTCTCCGGCTCACAGGAACCCAACCGGCAGTTGACGGCGCCCGAGACTCCCCTGTGGAGATCCGAGACCTGACGTTCGCCGACAGCAATGCAGTCGGCCGGACGACACCGCTGACCCGTAACGGCATGGCAGACGGAACCGAGTACGAATACGTTGATCCGTTCGAGGGGGAGGCGGCTCTCGAAGGTGGGCCGGAGGCGTCCCGGCACGTTCGTTTTGTCGACGTCACTTTTCGCGACAATCAGGGGATGTGGGGAGGCGGGGTGGAGGTGGTGGCGGACACGTACGACGAGCTCACGTTCGACTCCTGCACTTTCGAGCGCAATCAGGCGACGTACGGCAGCCGCGGCGGCGCGATGGCCGTGGTGGCGGACCTCTACGCCCTTTCGGTTCATGGCTGGGAGTTCGATGGCACCATCGTCTCCATCAACACCGACTGGGGCTCCGGCGACGACGACAACCTCGGCGGCGATGAGCTGATCCCCGACGACATCTCCTTTCTGCACACCGACAGCGATGTTAGTAACAACCGGGTTTACCTCGACGCCACCTACAACTTCGACGGGGTGGCCTCCTTCACCTGCGACGTGGCCACCGCCGTGTGCGAGTGATGAAGCGCGCGGCGTCGGTGGCCCGAGTCGAGCGCTGTCGCGACTAAACATTCGCTTGAGAAGCGGCCCAAACTCGCCATCCTCGCCGGAGGTTGGTCACTTCGGGCCGCTTCGATCGGGTCGATTCCGCGAGCCGGGGCCGCTCCGACCTGTCGAGGATGGAGGATAGGCGCGTGGCACCGCGAAAACCGGCGTTTCGTCGAGGTCCCCCCGCCCCTGGGCACCCACCTGCGCATCCGGGATGTCCCCGCCGCCGGCGCCATCTGCCAGATTCGCGGCCCTACGTGCCGATCCTCCCCGGAGGATCGACACTTAGGGCCCCCCGCCCCCTTCCTCCGAGCCGCCCGTGTCGCCCTCACCGCCCAACGCCCGACGTGCGGCCCCCCACCCGCCGGCGGCATAATGGCCGGCGTGCTCACGCTCCTCCTCCTCGGCTGCCCCCCGCCCGGCGACACTAGCGCCACGCCCGCGCCGAGCCTGCCCGAGGGCGTCACCGCCACCTTCACGTGCGACGGTGCCGCCGCCGACTACAGCGAGTCGGAGCCCGCCCACGCCGAGGCCACCGTGGAGTGGGGACTCTCCGAGGTGCGCGGGGTGGTCTACATCGCCCCCGACCTCGACGGCGATGGCTACGCCGATCTCGTGGCCAGCGAGAGCCCCACCGACGCCCGCGACGACATCGACGGCGGCGTGTACTACCACCGCGTGATGATGAACCGCGAGCAGGAAGGCCGCCGCGTGTTCGTCGATGCCACCGTGGAGAGCGGCCTCATCACCAACCAGGATGGCACCACAGGCACCGCGCACGACTGGTACGTGGCCGGCGACGTCGACAACGACGGCGACCTCGACGTGTACGCTGGCCGCTACCAGGACCAGTCGGAGTCCGACAACACCGGCGACCGCAACGCGCTCTACGAGAACGACGGCACCGGGCACTTCACCATGGCCACGCAGAGCGGCCTCGAGATGGAAGACGCCTACCCCTCGGCCGGCGGCGCCTTCGCCGACGTCGATGGCGACGGCAACGTCGACCTCTGGCTGGTGGGCTGGTACAAAGACTACGGGGGCAGCTACGACAGCGCCCAGCCGCAGCTCTACCTGGGCCACGGCGACGGTACCTTCACGAATGTCACCGAAGACAGCGGTCTGGAACTGAAGTCCTCCGCGCAGACCGACAACTACCTCGAGCGCGGTCGTCGGCGCCCCGGCTTCGGCGCCACCGCGTGTGACGTGACCGGCGACGGGCTCGCCGAGCTCATCCAGAGCAGCTACGGCCGCGCCTGGAACCTCATCTGGACCCACGACGGCAACGACTGGGTGGAGTACGGCGAGGCGGCTGGCGTCGACATGGACGACAATGGCGACTACACCGACAACCTCTGGTACGCCTGCTACTGCGACACCCACAGCTGCGATCCGGCGCCGAGTGTCAGCTGTGGCGGGGCCTTCCCCGACGACTACTGGACCCCCGGCTTCGACGACCAGGCGGCGCGCCTGGGCGGCAACACCTTCACCACGATGTGTGGCGACATCGACAACGACGGCGACCTCGACCTGATGCACACCGAGATCGCCCACATGTGGGCGGGACAGTCGAGCGACCCCTCGGAGCTGCTCGTCAACGACGGCACCGGGATGTTCGCGCGGCTCGACCGCGAGACGAGCGGCATCGCCCGCGACCGCCCCACCCGGCGCGATTGGAACGAGGGCGACCTTTACGGCGCTTTCTGGGACTACGACAACGACGGTTGGAAAGACGTCCTCATCGTTACCACCGACTACGAGGACACCCAACTCTACGCCTTCCGCAACCTAGGCGGGAACCTCTTCGAGGACGTGTCCACCCCGGCCGGACTCGATCAAGAATGGCCCAATGGCGCCGCCATCGCCGACTTCGACCGCGACGGCGACCTCGACGTCGTGACCGGCAGCAGCAACGCCCGGAGCGGCTCGCCGTGGAGCGAACACTACGCCCACTTCCACGAGAACCGCCTCGGCGGCAGCTCGCTGCGCATCGAGGGCGCCGCCATCGGCACCCGCGTGGAGGTCGACGCCGCCGGAATCACGCAGACCTTCGAGGTGTCGGGCGGCTATGGCCACTGGGGCATGTTCCACGACCAGGCCCTGCATGTTGGCCTCGACGGCGAGTGCGCTGTCGATGCGATTCGATTCACCCCCGCGGGGGGCGAAACCACCACTGTCGGCCCGATCTCGGGTTCCTGAGGAAGAATGCTGCTACTCGTCGCGCTGGCCCAGGCTGGCACCCTCGCCATCGGCCCCGGCACCGTCGTCGTCGTGGCCGACATCAAGTCGAGCGATCCCAACGCGGCCACGCGGGCGCTGGTGGGGGAGGTGTGCCAAGTCGGCGCGGATGGCTTGTCCTCCACCGGCGACACCTGGTGGGCGGGCAACCTCGACTGTGCCAATGGGAGCGCATACAGCTTCAAGGCGGTGAGCGTGGCGGTGGTGGGCGACGCGGCCCTGCCCCGGTCGGTCTCCGCGACCGCCGTGGCCGGCCAGATCGGCACCAGCATCAATTTCCCGGCGGGCAGCGTGGCTCCGGTGGTGGCCCCGCCACCGGCCACCTTGTCGCTGGTGGGAACCGGGACCGCCGCCCCGGCCGCTGCCATCCGCCGCGCGCTGGTGGTGGGAGAGCCGGTCACCGTCCTCGACATCCACCCGGAAGACGCCTTCTACAACGATCGCGGCACCATCACCGGCAAGACCTGCTACCCAACCGACACCATGACACTCTACGAAGGCGGCTGGCATGGTGGGCCGGTGGCCTGCTGGGATGGTGCCACCTACTACTTCTACAAGGCGGCGCTGGGTGCCGACGCCACGCACGCGCCGGTCGACCCGGCCACGCTCGCCGGCTATGGCACGGGCTACGGTGGCCTCATTGGCGGCGGCGTCGAGGGCGGCGTGCTCGGCGGGGTGATCGGCAACGTTGCTCTCGACGTGATCGAACACGGCACCCGGGTGAAGATTCTCGACGTGTCGCCAGAAGACGCCTTCTTCGATGATCGTCGCAAGCTCATCGGCAAGACCTGCCAGGTCGATGGCGACCTGCACCAGCAGGACGCGGCCGACATCTG
The DNA here is from genome assembly GCA_005778355.1 of Pseudomonadota bacterium. Classification (GTDB taxonomy): domain Bacteria; phylum Myxococcota_A; class UBA796; order UBA796; family SXON01; genus SXON01. Next base: position 12,928 of record SXON01000113.1, read on the forward strand.
GTACGGTGGCGGCGTGCTCTGCAAGAAAGACAGCTACTACTTCTACAAGGTGTCGGTCGAGGTGAAGCCTTGATTGTTCTCTTCCTCGCGTGTGTCAAGCCGCCGGAACCCGTGGTGGCCCAGGCCGCCGTGGCGACCGAGGCCAAGGTGGCCGCCAGCGTCGCGGTGGTCCTCGTGGGCGACGCGGGGAAGGGCAATCAGGGACAGCGCGACGTGGCCGTTGCCGTACGCGACTGGTGCGCCTCGCGTCCCTGCGATTTCGTGGCCTATCTCGGTGACAATCTCTACCCGGACGGCGCGAAATCGGCCGACGATCCGATCTTCGTCGAGAAGTTCGAGACCCCGTGGGCCGACGTCAACCTCCCCTTCTACGTGGCCCTCGGCAATCACGATCACTACGGCGATCCCGACGCGGAGCTGGCCTACGCCAAGAGCTCCACCAAGTGGATCCAGCCCGCTCGCTACTACAACTTCAAGAAGGGACCGGCAGAGTTCTTCGTCATCGACACCGGCAAGGGCGAGGACGGGGAAGTGCCCGAGCCTCAGCGCACCTGGCTCGCCTCGGGCCTCGGCGCCTCCACGGCTGCCTGGCGGGTCGTGTACGGGCACCACCCCATTCACAGCGGTGGCCTGCATGGTGACGGCAAGGTGATGATCGAGACCGTCGAGCCGGTACTACAGGCCGGCAAGGCTGATTTCTACCTCTGCGGGCACGATCACGACCTGGAGCTCATCGACGACGGATCGGCGCCCGTGGAGATCGTCTCGGGCGGCGGCGCGTCGTTGCGCGAGGTGAAGGGCCCGGGCCCCGGCTCGCGCTACCTGGCGTCGAGCATGGGCTTTGGCTACCTGACACTCGACGCGCAGACGGCGTCACTGGCCATGGTGGAGGTGAGCAACGCCGGGGTGAAGGCGGCCTACGAGGCGAGCTGGAGCAAGTAGCCGGCGGCGGGGCCCCCGCATGGTGCCGTGGTAGTGTGCGCCGATGTTGCCTGTTGTCTGGTTCTCGTGGTTGGCCCTCGCTGGGTGCGCGGACGACGTGGACAACGTCGCGCTCCCCAGCTCGCCCTTCACCTGCGAGGCCGAGGGTCGCGAGCCCTTCGACACCGACGCCGTGCCCGACCTCGGCGACGAACTCGGGAGTGACGAGATCCTCACGGGGTGGACCACCAGCTTCCGCGATGGCGGTGACGACGAGACGGCCTCGACCGGGCCGAGCCTGTGGTGGCGGGTCGGCGAGAACGGAGGCGGCGCCGCGGAGCTGTTCGTGGCCTCCTACGGCACCGCAGACGAGCCCGCCGTCTGGTTCGAGCACCTCGCCGCGGTGGCCATCGCCTTCAAGGGTCTGTCCGCCTTCGAGACGCGCGACGCCGAGTCTGCCGCGGCGTTTGTCCGTCGCGGGGAGGTTGCAGGCTACACGTGGATCGAGGAGGCGTCGCTCGACCTCGACGTCGAGCGGGCCTGCATCTTCGTGGGCCCGTCGAACGGGTCGGTGGGCGAGGGGACGATTGAGAAGTGGTGCGTGTCGATCGACGGCACCTACGTGGGCGATGTCGACCCTGGGATCAGCGTGGAGTGGTGTGATGACCCGGCGTTGTGCGGTGGCGAGGGACTCCTCTTCCGCTTCGACGGCGCGAGCACCGGCGAGTGGCCGGCCATGGAGTACGTGCCTGAGGGGGGCGTGTACGGCGCGTACTTGCGCCTCGGCCGCGACGACATGCCGCCCGGTCTCAGCGCCATGCAGCTCGCGGCGCTGGGCACGCGCACCCTGGTGGCCGACGACCTGGTGGATTCGCCCTGCCTCTGGTACCCCGACGGTGGCGAGGCGGCCGACGACGATGGCGACGGCTTCTTGTGGTACGCCTCGGTGCAAGCGGAGACGTGGTAGCCTGCGCCATGCTCGCCACCCTGTTCCTTCCTGCCTACTTCCTCGCTTGCGTCCCCGACTACGGGTTGACCGCCGTCACCGACATTGCCAACCAGATCGGCGACGCGGGCGAGGCCACCGAGAACATCGGCGTGACCACCTTCAACAAGGTGTGTGGGCGCCTCGCCGGCACGGATGCCGCGACGTTCAGCAGCCCGACGGCGGCGGAGTCGCTCATCGCCGAGGTTTACAGCCGCGTGGACGCGTGCGACGACGGCGACGAGGACTGCGAGTTCGACCAGGAGGGCACACTCCCCGATCGCGAGTCCTTCGAGATCACCACGGTGATCCGTGACGACGAGATCTACGACTACTACGTGGCCATGAGCACCGACACGGCGGCGTCGCTGGTGGGCGCTTTCGGGGTGGACTTCGAGGTGGCCACCACGTCGTATCTCCACGTGACGGGCATCGTGCTCTCCGACAGCACGATGCCCGAAGACTCGGTGGTGGCGAGCTCCGTCGATGCCTACCTGGCCGAGAATCCCCCTGACGGTCGCGACGTCGGCTACATCGACACCGTCACGCTCTACCAGTGGGACGCCTACGAGTACAACTACGTGGGCGTGGAAGCCGAGGTCGACGCGGCGCTCTACGATCTGGCCTCCATGGTGGAGTTCAACGGGGAGTACTACTACTACGAGGGCGAGCACCAGGTCATCTACGTCATCGACCTCTGTATGGAACCGATGGACTAGTCGATGGTGCTGGCACTTGCGATTCTCGCTTGCGACGAGGACCCCTGCGTGAGCGACCCTAAGCTCTGCGAGGGGACGGTGGTCGTGCCCGAGGACCCCGGCATCGGGAACGTCGAAGCCCCGGAGCGTGACACCGGCGCCGGCGTGGGTGACCTCACGTGGACGTTGCGACTTGACCAACCGGGCGACGGCACCCTGGGCGAGGGCAGCTTTGGCGTGGCATTGCGCGCCCGTGAGAGTGGGGACATCGCCTGCGAGGTGGCCTTCGTGCTCGAGCGGGTGACGGACCCGAGCGTGCCGTGCGACGCCTGCACATGGAGCTTCGACGCCAGGCTGGGCGGGGGCACAGAGCTGGAAGGACCGTGCGAGTTTGCCGACGGGACGGGCTTCACTGCCGAGTTCTTGGATCCCTGGTGGGAAGGCGCGGAGTACGGCTTCGGCTTCGCCCCCGAGTACGCGGCGGAGGGCTACGCGGAGACACTCTTCATCGGCTTTGGCGGCACGTGGAACCCGCTGATGGCCAACGTCCCCGCCGATGGGTGGGTGGGCGTCGTGGTGACAGACGGCTACTACCTTGGCTATTCCTCGCCGGGCACCGCGTTCTACTACCTACAGAACTAGCCTCCGCTCATCGTCGTCGCCATCCAAACTCCACCGCCACCGGTGTCCTCCAGCCGCTCGAGGTAGGCCGGGCCGACTTCCTCGGCGTTGCCTTCCGCGTCGATCACCGAGATGTCGCCGTCGATGGTGTAGGCCTCCCAGTCCACCATCCCGTGGAGCAGCACCGAGCCCTCGCCGTCGCCGCAGAGCGAGATCGACACGGCGCCACCGTTCACCTTGCCGTTGGCGTCGCAGTCCTCGGCGGCGTCCCAGCTTCCGGTGCCCGTCAGCGCGTCGTCGCCCGCGTCTTGTAGCTCGAGGCGGATTCCGTTCTCGGTGTCCTCGCCCTCGCGCTGCCAGTAGCCTTCCCAGGATCCTGCGAGGGTCTTGCACGCAAGGACGAGGAGGAGAAGCGCCACGGGGCCTCGGGTCAGGCGACGAAGCTATCCGGTCGCCTAGAAGCCCGTCGCCCCGTCCCCGTCCACCGCGCCGCCGTGCTCGTCGCTGGTCGCGGCCCACTCGATGCCAAAGGTGCTGTCGTCGGCGGGCGAACGAATGTCGCCGTCGGTCCAGGTGTAGGTGTCGGGGTCGCCGCCCCCGTCGACGAAGATCCCGATGCTGGCGTCGGCGGTGCGGCTCTCGCACTCGCCGGAGTGGTTGCCGAGGCCGGTCGAGTAGGTGTTGCGGGCGTCGTAGGTGTCGCTCCCGTCCTTGTCGACCAGGATGCCGATGCCCTGGCAGTTGCTCGCGCCTGCCGCGAGGCCACCGTAGCCGTAGATGTCGTCGCCGCCGTCATCGACGAGCAGCCCGAGCGAGTAGTCGTGCCCGGCGCCGGTCTGCATGTAGTAGCTGTCGTAGCCCTGGTTGTACTGGTCGTTGCCGCCGCCCTCGTAAAAGAGCCCGGTGGCGAAGTGCGCCGCGCCGCCCTGCACGTAGTAGAGCGCGTCGTAACTGTCGTTGCCCGCGCCGTCGGCGAGCAGACCTGTGCCCTCCCAGTAGCCCGTGCCCTGGCCGAAAACCCCCACGCTGTACTGGTCGTTGCCCTGGATGTCGCGCAACACACCGAGCCCGCCTGCGAACCACTGGCTGTAGGCGTCGCCGCGCAGGCCGAAGCCGGCCCCCTGCGAGAAGGAACTATTGCCCTCGCCCCCGGGTAGTTGCGGAGACGCGTAGAGCGTGACACCTCCGAAACTGTTGCCCGGGTCGGACCAGTAGATATCGTCGCCGCCGCCATCGATCAGGGCGCCCACGCTGCCGGCGTAGCCGAAGCCCTGGGCGAAGGCCCACGCCGTGCGACTGTCGGTTCCACCCCCGTCGAGCAAGAGCCCGTAGCCAAACACCGCCGAGCCCTGCACCCCGGCCTCGCCGAGGTAGTTGTCGTCGCCGCCGTCGTCGTGGAGCACGCCCACGCCGAGCGAGCCGAAGCCCTGCCCGCCGCGCAGGGTGCGGTAACCGTCGCTCCCGCCGCCCCAGTCGTACAGTTGGCCGATACCCAGGCGTCCCGAGCCTTGGCGCGCGGTGGTCGACGCGGAAATGTAGTAGCCGCCTGAGTTCTGTCGCCCGTCCTCGTCGCTGGGCAAGACGCCGTCGATGTCGTTGCCATCGGGCACCTCGGCGTAGCCGTACTGGTCGTTGCCGCCGAGATCGACGGTCACGGCAACCGGGTGGTCGTCATTCATGTTGGCGCCGGCGCCGTCTACGTAGATGTCGTCGCCGCCGAGATCCAGGTGGAACAAGAGCGCGGTGTCTGACAGCTCGTGGGTGTCGTTCGTCGACGGGCTGACGAGGATGGCGCCCACCTCGGTGGCAAAGGTCCAGCTCGTGTCGCCGCCCGCGAAGCGTGACAACTCCGCGTTTTCCAGGGCGAAGGCCAGGCGGCGCGAGGGGTCGAGCAGGGTGCGCGGGCCGGTGGTGGTGAACCAGGTCTCAAACGCGGCCACCTCCTCGGCGTCGGCGATGCTCGGCGCGTAGGTGCTGCCGGCGAGCACGAGTCCTGGCCCCCCGGCGTAGAGCACGCGCGTCTTGCCGGCTCCCAGCGCCTCGGCGTCGGCCACCATGGCGGCACGCGCGTCGAGGGCCTCGGCGAGGGCGAGCACTACGGGCACCAGCGCCTCGGCCAGGTCGGCGGGCAGGTCGTCGGCCACTCCGGGGTCGTCGCCACTCCCGGCGGCGCTCACGAGCGCCTCCAGGGCGTCTTCCAGCGTCGTATCGGCGGGATCGAGCGGGTTGGTTTCCGAAACCACGCCGGCTTCACCCATCATCGCGGTGATCGCGGTGGCCACGGGGTGCGCGCTGGCCGAGGCGTGGTCGAGGTCGGCGGCCACTTGTCGCGAGAAGCAGGCGGCGTACTCGGGCGCGTGGTGCACGCTCTCGAAGAAGGGCATCTGGAAGGCGCCGCCCACGTACGGCTCCCACTTGTCCCAGGTCCGCTCGTCGAAACCCACCTCTTCCCGGTCGATCTCGGCGTCGGCCAGGGCCGTCTCGTAGAGCGCGGCCGCGGCGCCCTCGTTGCAGTCGAGCGCGTCGGCCGCCGCGTCCCACTCGGGGGGATCGGTCTGCGTGTCGGTGGTGCCACCCGACTCCGTGCCACTGTCGACCGGCGGGGTGCATGCGAGGAGCAAGAGCCACATGGCCGGAGACTACCGCAAACGGCCGCGCCCCTGATACGTTTCAACCATGTTCGGTCTGTTTCAGATCGCGGTCGCGGGTTTCATCGGGATCTTCGCGGGGGCGCTGTTCGAGAGCCCACGCATCGGCCAGGCAGTCGGTCTCTTCGCCTTCGCGGTGATCGTGTGGGGCACCGGCACCATGTCGATCGGGCGGGTGCAGTTCAGCGGACGCGAGGCCCGAGTGATGGCGATTTGCCTCGCCATCGCCGGCGTCTTGCGCGGCTTCCTCTTTGACGAGCTGGCGATCGTGGAGCAACCACCGATCTTCGGAGAGGAAGAGTAGTCGAGCCTATTTCCCGACGATGCTGATGTCGCCCGCGTGGAGCGTCACGTCGATGCGGTGTGTCGCCTCCGCGTCGTGGGCTACCCCGTCGAGGGTGACGCTCCCGACGCCTGCCCGGAACGACAGGTCGTAGTCCCCCTCGGGGAGCACGATCTCCACCGACCCGTGGTCGAGCTCCACGAAGACATCGCTCGCCTCGGAGAGCTCGATGCTGACAGCACCCTCACCGAGTGTCACGTCAAGCGGCGTGCCCTCGGCCACGTCGATGTCGAGGCTGCCCCCGCAGGCGCGACACTCGGCGCCCACCAGCAAGACCGCGTCGAGCACGCCCACGTGCGGGATGGTCCCCAAGGAGGCCCCTTCCCACAGCACCGAGGCCCCATCGCGCTCGCTGGTCACCACGTTCACCTCGCCGTTGCCGAAGGTGGCCACCACCGCCTCGGGGCTCTCGTCGAAGATCCACTCGCGGCTACCGGCCGCGCAGGCGAGAAGGAAGAAGAAGGACATCGTCGCTCCGTGTCGCCCTACCGACACCACGTCCCGCAGAGAGCGCTACACCGATTGGAAACCCAGCTTCCGGCGGAGCACCAGCCCGCCACAAAAGAGGGCCGACAAGGCCGCGCTTCCGAAGAGCAACACGAACACCGGCGTGAGGTCGCCCTTGGAGCTGTCGTACATCTTGCCGATCACCAGCTCCTGCACGATGGGTCCGAGCGACCCGAAGCCGGAGATGATCCCCGCGGCCAGGACGGCGGCCTTGCGGCTGCCGATGTCCATGGCGCCGGCGCCAGTGAGGAGCGCGTCGGGGCCATAGAGCGAGAAGCCCACCACCCCGAGCAGGATCGCGAACACCGCCACGCTGGTGCTGCCGAGCACCATGAGCGCGCCGCAGGCCGCCGTCATCAGGAGCATCATCAGGAGCGCCACGTCGGCACGTCGCGACTTGAAGTACTTGTCGGAGATCCACCCGGTCACCCACACGCCGGGGATGCCCATGATGTCGAAGGCGGTGGAGTAGTAGCCGGCGGCGTCCTTGTCCAGGCCGTAGTTCAGGTCGAGGAAGTACGGCACCCACGACCAGATCGCGTAGCGGATGAGCTTGGCGAAGAAGTAGAAGCCCGACACCAGCATGATGTTGGTCCAGGCCACGCTGGACAGGCCGAGGAAGCCGGTGGGCGGCGCCTCGGGCGTCACTGACTCGTCGCCCGGGGTGACGGGGTCGTCGACTGGCGCGAGGCCCACGTCTTCCGGCTTGTTCCGTTGCAGGAAGTAGAACTGGATCCACACCGCCACGAGCACGGCAGCGCCCGCGTAGAAGGTGGCGCGCCACGCGCCGAGGCCGAGCACCCACGAGAGGATCCAGGTGGAGGTGAGGGAACCGACGGTGAAGTTCGTGGCCCAGGCCCCCATCACCTTGCCGCGCTCGTGCTGGTGGAACCACGCGGCCATCGTGCCCACGTTGCCCGACCAGCCGGTCGCCTGCGCGAGGCCGTTCACCGCCACCAACCCCGCGAGCACATAGGCGTCGAGCGTGATCCCCATCATCAAGGTCACGACGATGGAGAGCCCCATCCCGAGCAGCACGTTCACCCGGGGGCCCAGCTTGGTGCCCATGCCGCCCGCGAGGAACTGCCCGATGGCGTAGGCGATCAGGTAGGCGGCGCCGATCTGCCCGAGCGAGGTGGCGTCGAAATCGGCTTCTTTCCCGATGCTCGACTTGGCCACGCTCCAGGGCTTGCGACAGAAGTAGAAGCCCACGTAGCTGAGCCACGTCGCGGCAAAGACCTTCGTGCGCCAGTCACGATGCGCGGCGGAGAGCGGGGTGGCCATCGGGGGAGCTTAGCGCACCGCCGCCTCGCCCCCTCCCAGGATAGAACCCCGGGCCCCGCATGAAACTCTCCGCCACCATCCGCGGCGAAAGCTTCACGTTCTCGAGCGTGAAGGAAGTGCTCGCCCGCGCCAACCCGCCGAAGTCGGGCGACGATCTCGCCGGGGTGAGCGCACGAAGCCCCGTGGAGCGGGTCGCGGCGCGCGCGGTGCTGAGCCAACTCACGCTGGCCGAGCTGCGCGCCAACCCGGTGATCCCCTACGAGATCGACGAGATCACTCGGCTCGTAGAAGACAACCTCGACGAGTCAGCCTACAACGCGGTGAAGCACCTCTCGGTCGGCCAGTTCCGCGAGTGGCTGCTCGACAGTAAGACCAGCGGCGCCACCATCCGGAGCGTGGCCCCGGGCCTCACGCCGGAGATGGCGGCGGCGACCGCCAAGCTCATGTCGAACATGGACTTGCTGGTGGCCGGCCAGAAGTGCGAGGTGGTGGTTCGCTGCAACACGACACTCGGCTTGCCCGGGCGCTTCTCCTCGCGGCTCCAGCCCAACCACCCCACCGACGACGTGCTCGGCATCTTGTACAGCACCCGCGAGGGCCTGTCGTATGGTTGCGGCGACGCGGTGATCGGCGTCAACCCGGCGACCGACACGCCCGAGAGCACCGCCGAGATCCTCCGCGAACTCAACGCGCTCAACACGCGCAACGGCGTCCCCACGCAGAACTGCGTGTTGTCCCATGTCACCGTGCAGATGAAGGCCCTCGACCTCGACTGCCCGATGGACCTGATGTTCCAGTCCTTCGCGGGCTCCGAGACCGGAAACAAGGCCTTCGGCATCAGTGTCCGGCTCATGGACGAGGCCCACGACAAGATGCAGCGACTGCGCTCGTCGAAGGGCCCGAACTTCATGTACTTCGAGACGGGCCAGGGCAACGCGCTGTCGAGTGACGCGCACCACGGCGCCGATCAAGTCACGCTCGAAGCTCGCTGCTACGGGTTTGCCCGGCGCTACAAGCCCTTCCTCGTCAACACCGTGGTGGGCTTCATTGGCCCCGAGTACCTCGAGAACGGCCCGCAGATCACCCGCGCGGCCCTGGAAGACCACTTCATGGGCAAGCTGCTCGGCATCCCCATGGGTTGCGACGCCTGTTTCACTTACCACGCGGCGATGTCGCAAGACGAGCTCGAGTCGCTCAAGGTGCTGCTCGGCGCGGCTGGTTGTACCTACCTAATGTCGCTGCCGGTGGGCGACGACATCATGCTCAACTACCAGTCATCGAGCTTCCACGACATCCCGAGCGTGCGCGGCCTACTCGACAAGCGGCCCACGCCGGAGTTCGACGCCTGGCTCCACGCCAAGGAGATCATGGTGGGCAGCAAGCCCGGCCCCCGCTTCGGCGACGTGACGGTGTTGCGATGAGCGAGCTCTCCCGCACCCGCGACCTCGTCGCCCAGCTCCGTCGGCAGCTCGGCGAGAACGACCCGCTGCCGCCCCGGCCGCGGCCGCAAGAGATCCCCTTCCCGCCGGTGCGCGTGTTCCCCACGCCCGCGAAGCGCTCCGCCTTCGCCGAGCACGCCGCCGCGCACACCACCGCGCTGGTCGGCATCGGCCACGTGGGCACCCGCTACGCCACCGACGTGGTGCTCCAGTTCCAGGCCGAATTGGCGGTGGCCCACGGCGCGGTGGCGGCGGAGCTGCCCGACGACTGGGCCCAGTCCAAGGGCTACGTGCCCCTTTGTTCGCGCGTTTCGTCACATCGCGAGTTCTTGCTGCGCCCCGACCTCGGCCGTCGCCTGTCGCCCGAGTCGCTGCAATCGTGGACCGAGGCGTCCAAGAAAGACGTCGATGTCCAGCCCATCCTCGCCGACGGCCTCTCCGCCGTGGCCTGCATGGGCGCCGGTCCCGAGCTGCTCGATCACTTCGTCAACGAGTGTCAGAAACGTGGCTTCAGCGTGGGTGCCCCGGCCTGCGCCAAGTTTGCCCGCGTGTGGCTGCAAGACGAGATCGGCCAGGTGGCGCGCGCCAAGGTGGCGGTGATCCTCCTCGGCGAGCGACCGGGGCTCGGCACGGGGGACGGTCTCAGCGCCTACCTCGTGCACGATCCCAAGGTCGGCAACACCGACGGCAACCGCAACATGATGTCCAACATCCACGCCCGCGGCATCGTCCCCGCCGACGCCGCAAAGCGCCTTGCCGTGCTGGTCCAGCTCATGCTCGAGCAACGCACCAGCGGCGTGACCCTCGACCTCGCGCCGCGCGCCGCCGAGCTCGGCGAGGCCGCCAAGGGTGGCTACCGGGCGCCGCAAGCCCGTTCCCGACTGGTGGAGGTTTGATGCCGGTTCTCGAGCCCCTCCTCCCGAAGATCCTCTCGGTCAAGCGCATCCCCGGCGCCGACCCGGCGCTGCTGCGCGCCTACGGGGCCGACCCGGAAAGACACACCTCGCTCGGGCTCGTCACCGTCGACCAGGACGATCCCACCTACGTGGCGCTCGACGAGGCCACCAAGCACGCCCGGGTCGACGTGGTGTACGCGCGGAGCTTCTACGCGGGCAGTCGTCATGCGTCGGGCGCGCTGTCGGGCGAGATCCTCGGGGTCATCGCCAGCGACGACCCCGAGGAGATTGAGAGCGGCCTCGCCGCCATCATCCAGACGCTCGAGCACGACGCCTGTTTCTACGCCGCCAACGACGATGGCTCCATCGCGGTTTTCCCCCACGTGATCGCCTCGCTGGGCACCTACCTGTCGGCGATCGCCGGGGTGTCGCCCGGCGAGTCGATGGCCTACCTGGTGGCGCCGCCGATGGAGGCCACCGTGGCGCTGGACTTCGCGCTCAAGGCCGCCGATGTGCGCCTGCTCAAGGCCTTTCCGCCGCCCACCGAGACGAACTTCGCGGCGGCTTACCTGGGTGGGTCATTGGAGGCCTGCGAGGCCGCCGCGATGGCGTTTGCGGAGGCGGTGGTGGCGGTGGGGCGGGAACCGCGGGACCGCTAGGGGCCTACCAGCCCGGGATGATCCACACCGACCCCGCCTCGCTGGCGGCGGTGTCGTCGCTGGTGGCGCCGATCGCGATGTCTTCCCGCCCGTCGCCGTCGAGGTCGGCGCCGCCGGCCCCGCCGCTGCCGAAGTAGCTCTCGGCGCTCGGGCCGTAGATCGTCGCCACCGCGTCGCTATCGCTCATCGAGCGCGACCAGCCGCTGCTCTCGGAGAAGACCCAGGCCACGCCGTAGTTGCTGCCAGCGGTGTCGTCGCCGTCGCCGCCGAGCACCACCTCGTCGGCCCCGTCGCCGTCGAGGTCGCTGTCCATGACCATCATCGAGCCGAGGTCGCCGGCCGTGCCGCTAAAGTTGTGGTCCGCGTCGCCGAGGCTCACCACGCCGCTCATGCCGGGGTCGATGAACACCCAGGCATCGCCGTCGTTCTCGCTGGTGAGGCCGAGGTCGAGCGTGCCGCTGGCGTCGACGTCGCCGGGGTGGGCGAGGCTGTCCTCGCCGAGGTTCAGGTCGTTGTCGTCGCCCTGGATCTCGAGGCCGGCGGCGTCGTCGGCGTCGGTGTCAAAGGCCATCGAGGCGTTGCCCGCGAACACGAAGATGCCGCCGCCGTCGTCTTCGTCGCCGTCGTAACCGGAGGCGCCTGCGATGGCATCGACATAGCCGTCGCCATCGATGTCGGCGAGCACCAGCGAGCGCCCAAGGTAGTCGTAGTCGTCCATCGCGTACACGCGGTCGGTGGCGTCGCCGAGATCGAGCTCGGTCCCCGAGAAGCTGTCGCCCGAGAAGAAGGCCACGCTCCCGCAGTAGCTGTCGTAGCCGTAGCTGTCGTAGTAGCTGCCCACCACCACGTCGGCCTGTCCGTCGCCGTCGATGTCGCCCAGCGCCGACATCCGCGGCATGTCGCTCGAGTAGCCGCTGCTCCCGTCGGTGGCGAAGCGAACATCGAAGGAAGAAGCGCCGATACTCCCGGTGATGCTGCTGCCGCCGTAGAAGAGGTAGCTGCGCGCGTAGCTGTAGTAGCTGTAGTAGGTGTAGTCGCCGCCGAAGACGAGGTCGTCGGTGCCGTCGCCATCGACATCGGCCATGGGGCCGTTCACCCAGCCGGCGTAGTAATAGTAGCCCGAACCGGCACTCTCGCCGGTGATGTAGGCGGTGTCGTAGTCGCTCACCGCGCCGTTGGCGGCCGCAGCTACGGCGCCGTCGATCACCCATAGGTTGCCGTAGCTCGACACCGGCGCGCCGATGAGCAGGTCGGTGGCGCCGTCGCCCGTCACGTCGCTTCCCATGGCGATACGCCCGTAGTTCCCTAGGCCCATGCTCGCCGCCGTGCCATAGAGCACGCCGGAGGCCGCGTCACTCACCGACACGTCGTCGATGGCGCCATCGCAGTCGTCGTCGTTACCGTTGAGTGTTTCCGTGGTGGGGCCGGTCACGGTGGCGTCGGTGTCGTTGCAGTCGGTCGGGTACTCCACGCCGTCGCCGTCCTGGTCGTTGTCGTTGGCGCCGTCGCAGTTCTGGTCGACGTCGTCGTACCAGGTTTCCGTCGCGCCGGGGTTGATGGTGGCGTCGGTGTCGTTGCAGTCGGTCGTGGTGTCGTAGCCGTCCTGGTCCTGGTCGTAGTCGTTGGCGCCGTCGCAGTTACTGTCGATGCCGTCGTACCAGGTGTCGGTGGCCCCGGGGTTGACCGTCGCGTCGGTGTCGTCGCAATCGTTGATCTGGTCGTAGCCGTCCTGGTCCTGGTCGTAGTCGTTGGCGCCGTCGCAGTTGCTATCGATCCCGTCGTACCAGAGGTCGTCGGCCGAGGGGTTGATGGTGGCGTCGTCGTCGTTGCAGTCGTCACCACCGGTGTCGGAGGAGCCGAAGCCGTCGCCATCCGCGTCGACCTGCACGCTCGCGGCCACCGGGATCTCCACGTGGCCGCCGGACTTGCCGTCGTCGATGAGCACGCTCACGGCGTGATCGCCCCAGCTCGTCGGGGTGAGGGTGAGCGTGTGGGTCGACGCGGCGCCGGGCGCGGGCGCGGCGGTGTAGGCGTCGAGCGTGTACGAGGTGGCCCAGCCGCCCACCACTTGCAGGGTGACGGCCACCTCGCCGGCGCCCACGTTGGTGACGGTCACCTGGGCGCTCGCCGAGTCGCCCACGAAGATGACGCCCAGGTCGATGGTCGCTGGGGAGACCGAGATGGCACCGTCGGCCACGGTGCCGGTGTCGCCCGTGTCGCCGGAGTCGACCGGGTCGTTCCCGCTGCCGGTGTCCTTCTCGTCGACGGTGATCGTCTTGTTCTCGCAGGCGGCGAGCACGAGCAGGGCGAGCGGCAGGACGAGGCGCAAGACAGACTCCGGGGGGTCAACTGATAGTGCCACGACGGGAACCGAAGGATCGCGCGATTTCGCACGCGTACGAATCTCCGCCGTGGTGTGCTACCTTGCGTGCTTCCCATGAAGAGCCTGCTCGTCATCCTGCTTGCTTGCACCGGCGAAGAAGCTGCCAAGGCCGAGGTCGATCTCGCGGCCGATCCCGGCTTCCTCGACTTCGGCAGTCACGACGTGGGGGCCAGCGTCGAGGGCCAGCTCGACCTTGTGAACGAGGGACTGGAAGAGATCGAGATCACGACGGCCACGCTCGAAACGGTGGGCGACGCCGAGGCTTTCAGCCTGGTGATCGACGCCGTGGGTACGCGCCTCGGCCGCACCGCGCGCACCACGATTTCGCTCGCCTACGCGCCGCCGACAGCCGAGTGCCACGAGGCCTTCCTCACCGTGGAAGCCACCGGGAAGGACAGTAGCGACGCGCTGGTCGTCAACGTGCGGGGTTGCGGCGGCGAGGCCTCGCTGGTGGCCACCCCCGGGAGCATCGACTTCGGCGGCGTGCCGGCGGGGGACAGCGCGACGACCCTGCTCGTCGTCGAGGCCGCCAACCCGGTGACCGGCCACGTGGTGAGCGCCAGCATCGCGGGCAGCCTCGCGTTCTTCGTCGACACGTCTCTGTTGCCGGGCGTCGCCAGCCCCGGCGAGCCCCTCGAGCTCACGGTGGGCTTCGGCCCCCTCGATGCCGACCCCAAGAGCGCCACCCTCACGCTCGAGACCGACGGTGCCGAGCGCTATATCGACATCCCCCTCGCCGGGAACCAGTGCGCCGGGGCGGGCGCGCTCGACGCGGACGAAGACGGGCAGGCCGCCTGCGTCGGCGACTGTAACGACGGCGACGCGTCGGTGTACGAGGGTGCCACCGAGAGCGCCGACGGTCTCGACAACGACTGCGACGGCCGAGTTGACGAAGACACGTCGAGCTTCGACGATGATGGCGACGGCTACAGCGAAGACGAGGGCGACTGCTCCGATCAGAGCGCCGAGATCGTCCCCGGGGGTCGTGAGGAAGGCGATGGCATCGACAACGACTGCGATGGCGAGGTCGACGAGGGCACCACCTACTTCGACGACGATGCCGACGGGTACTCGGAGATCGGCGGCGACTGCGACGACGACGACGACGAGGTCAACCCGGGCGAGGTCGATACCGCCGATGGCATCGACAACGATTGCGACGGCGACACCGACGAGGGCACCGGCGACGCGGACGTGGATGGCGACGGCGTGAGCACTGGCGACGGCGACTGCGCCGACAACGACAGCAGCGTGTACCCAGCCGCCCCGGAGACCGCCGACGGGGTGGACGACGATTGCGACGGTACCGTAGACGAGGGCACCGAGGCCTACGACGACGACGGCGACGGCTACACCGAGGGCGCCGGCGACTGCGACGACACCGACGCCGATGTCGGACCGCATCGCCTCGAGACCGCCGGCAACGGGGTGGACGACGATTGCAGCGGGAGCGGCTCGTGATCCTGCTCGTCGCCAGCCGCGCGCTCGCGCTCGACATCCTGCTCTACGAGGAGAGCAGCTCCCGGGGCTACGCGGGCGACGCGCTCGATCTGCTCGGCCTGACCTACACCACCGCGAGCAGCTCCTCCTTCACCACCGACGTGACCGGTGGCAGCTACGAGCTCATCGTGGTGGACATGCCCAGCACCGAGCCCTCGGGTTCCTGGCAGAACGCGGTCAGCACGCACGTGTCGGGCGGCGGCAAGGCCATCATGAGCCACGGGCAACTCAGCACCGAGCCCACCCTCCAGAGCGTTTTCAAGGCGGTTAGCAGCTCCGCGCTCACGACGCCTGGCTCGATCTACCGCTGGGACAGCGCACACGATATCTTCAATAGCCCTTACGCGATCGGCAATCTTACCACGCGGACCGACACCTGGACCTACGACGGCGACGAGGTGCGGGCCACCGGCTCGGGCGACCTGCTCGGCGGCTACGCCTCGTCGACCTCTACGACGCGTGGGGCCATCGTCGAGGCAAACTCCGGGCGTACTATCTACAATGCCTTCGTGTACGACAGCTACACGGGCGACGACGACGGCGACGGCCGTCGCGACGTGGTGGAGCTGCTCGCCAACGAGATCTACTACGTGCTTGGCGGTGGTTGCGATGGCGACCTCGACGGCTACGAGGGTTCGTCCTCGGGCTGCTCGGCCGACGACTGCGACGACAGCGACGAGGCGATCAACCCCGGCGCCACCGAGGTGGCCTACGACGGCATCGACCAGGACTGCGACGGCGACGACCTGACCGACGTCGACGGCGATGGCTACGACGCCGAGTCGGTGGGTGGCCTCGACTGCGACGACGGCGACGCGACGATCAGCCCCGCCGACAGCGAAGTGCCCTACGACGGCGTCGACGACGACTGCGACGGCTACGACCTGCGCGACTACGATGGCGACGGCTACGACGCCGACATCGTGGGTGGCGCCGATTGCGACGACACCGACGCGGCCGTGAGTCCCGTGGGCATCGAGAGCGCCGACGGCATCGACGAGGACTGCGACGGCGGCGTAGACGAGGGCACCGACGCGCACGACGGCGACGCGGACGGCTACACCGAGGACGGCGGCGACTGCGACGACAGTCGCGACACCGTGTACCCTGGCGCCGAGGAGAGCTGCGACGGCCGCGACCAGGACTGCGACGGCGACACCGACGAGGGCACCGACTGCAGCGACGACGACGGCGACGGTTTCTCCGAGGAAGACGGCGACTGCAACGACAACGACCCCGACATGCGGCCCTTCCAGGAAGAAGTACCCCTCAACGGTGTCGATGACAACTGCGATGGGCTGGTCGACGACGGCAGCGCCGACGAAGACGGTGACGGCTATTCCCCCGACGGCGGCGACTGCGACGACACCGACGCGCTGTCTTTCCCAGGCGCCCGGGAGCTGGCCGACGACGCCGACAATGACTGCGATGGCGATACCGACGAGGGCACCTCGGCCACCGACGACGATGGCGACGGCCAGTCGGAGGCCGAGGGAGACTGCGACGACGCCGACGCCACCACGGGCGCCTCCGGGGTGGAGGGCGAGGACGGTCGCGACAACGATTGCGACGGCAGCGTCGACGAGGGCACCGAGTCCTTCGACGACGACGGCGACGGCTACACCGAGTCGGGTGGCGACTGCGACGACACCGCGGCGAGCGTGTACCCCACCGCCGAGGAGTCGATGGACGGCCTCGACCAGGACTGTGACGGCTTGGCCGACGAGGGCACCGACGCCTACGACAACGACGGTGACAGCTACAGCGTGGAAGACGGCGACTGCGACGACGCCGACCGCTGGGCTTCTCCCGCCGGTATCGAGGTCTGCGACGGCGTCGACAACGACTGCGACAACGCCGCCGACGAGGGCTGCGACGAGGACGACGGTGGCGGCGGGGGTGGCGGGGGCGACGGCGAGGGCTGCGCCACCGCGCCGGCGGCGGGGTGGGTCGCCGTGGCGCTCGCCGGGCTGTGGTCGCGTCGCTCGCGCGGGGGCTAGGCCGCCGCTGCTACTGGATTTTCTCGATGCTGACCGGCTTCTCGCAGACCGGACAGCGGTTGCTGCCTCGAGATGCCTTACAATTGTTGCAGATCTTGGCCGTGCACGCGGGGCATTGCCAGAACGGCCCCATGGGTGGCGAACAACTGTTGGCCACCTTGCCCATGCACACGTACTTGACGGCCATTGCGAACTCCAGCAGTTGCCCGGCTCAGTATCGCGTGTGCGCTCACCCCGGGGCGTGCGGCACCCTGGACTGCAACATCGCGATCGTCCTCGGGTTTCGCAAACGGCACAGCGTCATCGGCGACGCGAACATGCCGTCCATGCGCCAAGCCGTGCCCGGTGCTGCGGTAGCGGTCCAGATTACCGGTGCCGCCCATTCCTTGTAGACTGGATCAAGGTCTGGGTTCTTAGCCAAATCCTCCTCGACCCGTGAACCAGGGCGCACCTGCCACTTCTGCTCGGCGTAGAGCACGTCAAGCGGCCTCGCCGGACCCGGGACGATGCCAAGTGCGACATAGCCCATGCCGGAGAAGTAGGCGCAGAACTCGTCGCCGGGCTGGAGCTTGCGGGACATCTGGTACCACAGCTCGCCCCCGCCACAGGACCAGAATCCGTGCCGGCGCATCTCCTCCCAATCACCGCCGCCGGTGTTCGCGTACCATAGGCGCTCCGCTTTGCCGGTCCATCGGGCATTTTGGGCCTCGATGGTCGTGGCCGCAGAGATCGATGCCGCTGAGGCTTCCTCCTCGGCAGGCACAGCATCGCGCTGGCCGAGCCCCTGGATGTACTCGCCAATCCGGGTTTCGGCTTCTTGCTGGACCTTCGCGGCTGCCGAACCCGCGTCCGCGAGCGGCTCATCCGGGGAGAGTTCGTCGTGGAAAACGCCGACGATTTTCAGCACCTTTTGTTGAAGGTAGATGTTCTTGGTTTCCGCGTCGCCGTCGCCATGGAGGTGTGTCACCAGCTCAGCGACGTGGGAAGCAATCGCCTCGACATTCTGGACTCGGGTATGCATTTTCAGCCGGCCAAACTGGAAGACCAGAGGACGCACTTCGTTCGCGTCTACCCGACCATCTCTGGTCGCGGCTTCGAGCACGCTCAGAAACGCATCGTAGGACCTAAGTTTCTCCTCGAAGACTTTGGCGCCCCGTTCCCTGTCCACCTCAACTTGGCTCTGCTTTTCCAGCAGCGCGGCCTGACTTTCAGTCTGTTTTTCGATGAGGGCTTGCTGGCTGGCGGTCTGCCTGTCCAGGAGGGCTGCCGTGATCAACACAGTTAC
>SXON01000114.1 GCA_005778355.1 Pseudomonadota bacterium
ACACTGACGTCGATACGGACACCGACGCCGCCGCCGACACCGACGCCGACACCGACGTGGACACCGGCACGGCGAGCTGCCCCCCGGCCGGCCCCGACTTCACCTACGTGGTCCAGACCCTGGAAGTAGCGGGAAGTCGCGACGGCCTCGACCTCGACGGCGACGGCACCAGCGACAACGTGCTCAGCGTCATCAAGTCCTCGCTCGACGACTCCATCGTCGACGCGATGGCCACCACCACGAGCGTCATCATCGTGCAGCTCTGGAACGTCGATGACTGGTGCGAAGACCCCGACGTGTACGGCGGCATCCTCAGCGCCACCGACACCGACGGCACCGTGGCCGACAACTACTCGGGCAGCGAGTCCTTCTCGGCGGGCAGCGCCGTTGACAGCAGCGGCCACAGCACCGAGGTGGGCACCGTGGCGATCACCGCCAGCACCTGGTCGATCACCGTGGCCAGTGCCTCCTTCGAGGCCGGTGGTTTCACGCTCACCAACTCCACGCCGGTCTACGGCGTCGGCACCGCCGACGACACGAGCATCGCGGGCACCATGGGTTTCGCGCTGCCGGCCACGCTAATGGAGGAGATCGCCACCGCCGAGGGCTACGACCCCGAGCTGGCCTGGAGCCTGGCCGACATCGACAGCGATGGCGACGGCACCTACGACGCGCTCTCCATCGCGTTCGAGTTCACCGGCGTGACCGGCTCGGTGTACTAGCGGCGGCTGCGGTACACTGCCGCTCATGATCATCCTCCTGGGCGCGGCGCTGGCGGGCGAGCTGAAGAACGACGAGTGCGAGGTCGGCGGGGCCGACTGCTCCGTCACCTTCCAGCAAGGTTTCGTCGATGGGGAATGCTGGGCGTCGGTGTACGAGCCCCAGCCCTCCGACTACCCGTTCACGCCCGAGTACGTGGAAGTCTTCATCGGCCCCGACGGCGATGGCTACTTCGAGGTTTCCGTCTGGACGGTCGACGCCGACAACATCCCGGAAGACCGGCTCGGCGTGGAGGCCGGCTACTTCACGGGCGAGACGGACGAGATCGGCTCCTTCAGCTTCGCCGAGGCCGAGGTCGACCTCCCGGTCATCACCGAGGGCAAGATCGCCGCCGTGATGTGCTTCGAGGGCCACAGCTCCAGCCCGACGATCGCCAACGACGACGGCCTCGACTACGAGGACCGGAACCTCATCTACGCCGCGGGCGTGGGTTGGGGGACGAACAAGGACTTCGGCGTGAAGGGCGACTGGATCATGCGCCTGACCTGGGACGGGGGCGGCGACGCCGACACTGACACCGACACCGACACCGATGCCGACAGCGACACCGACACGGATGCCGACGCCGACACCGATACCGGCGCCGACCCGGCGCTCCTGCTCTACAGCATCACGCCCAACCACAGCGTGCTTGGCGTGGCCGAGGCGGTGACGCTCGTGGGCGACGGCTTTGTCGACGGCACGCGGGTGCTGGTGGGTGGACTCGAACTCTCGGGGGCCATCGTGGCCAACGAGCAGACGATCACGGGGCGTATTCCCACGGCCTTGCCCGAGGGCATCCACGACGTGACGGTGGCCGCGCCCGACGGGAGCACGGCGCTCCTTGCGCAGGGCTACACGGTGGAGGCCGCAGGCTGCGGTTGTGGCTGGGACGGCGGCATCTCGCTCGCGGGCGTGGCGGCAGCGATGGGCTGGGGCCTTTCGCGCCGGCGCGGGCGGGGATAGTCGCGGGGCCGGCCCGGGAGCCCCCTTGGAGAA
Source organism: Pseudomonadota bacterium (assembly GCA_005778355.1). Classification (GTDB taxonomy): domain Bacteria; phylum Myxococcota_A; class UBA796; order UBA796; family SXON01; genus SXON01. The sequence goes on from SXON01000114.1 coordinate 1,759, forward strand.
CGTCGACGAGAACGAGGTCATCTACGACTGGAACCTGCGTGGTGCGTCGCTCCCCGCGCCCCCCCGAAGGGTGTTGATTGTCGACGAGACCCTGCGAGACGGCGTGCAGTGCCCGTCGGTCACCGACCCGCCGATCGAGGCGAAGCTCGAGATGGTTCGCCTCATGGCGAAGGTGGGCGTCGACGTGGTCGACATCGGGCTCCCCGGCGCGGGCCCGCGGGCCGTGGCCGACGTCACCCGGCTGGCCGAGCTGATCCGCGACGAGAAGCTGCCCATCCTCGCCAACTGCGCGGCGCGTACCCACGCCAACGACATCACCCCGATCGTCGAGATCTCGCAGAAGACCGGCGTGCCCATCGAGGTGATGGCCTTCCTCGGCGCCTCGCCGATCCGGCTGTACGCCGAGGGCTGGGACGTCGACCTGCTCGAGAAGCGTACCCGCGAGTCGATTCGCCTCGCGAAGCAGAACGGTCTCCCGGCCACCTTCGTCACCGAAGACACCACGCGCGCCCACCCGGAAACCCTCCGGCGCCTGTTCTTGGCGGCGATCGAGGAGGGGGCCGATGGCCTCTGCGTGTGCGACACCTGCGGCCACGCCACCGACACCGGCGTGCGCAACCTCGTGGCCTTCACCCGGTCGGTCATCGCCGAGTCCGGGCGCTCCGTGCGCGTGGACTGGCACGGCCACAACGACCGCGGCTATGGCCTGTCCAACGCAATCACCGCCTGCGAAGTCGGTGCCGACCGCGTGCACGGCTGCGTGCTGGGCGTGGGCGAGCGCGTGGGCAACACGTCGCTGGACCTTCTGCTCGTCAACCTGAAGCTCATGGGCTGGCACGAGGGCGACCTCACGCGCCTCGGCGAGCTGGTCGACCTCGGATCGCGCTCCTGCAACGTGCCGATCCCGGTGAGCTACCCGGTATTTGGCAAGGATGCCTTCCGCACGGGCACCGGCGTGCACGCTGCGGCCATCATCAAGGCCATCAGCAAGGGCGCCGACTGGCTCGCCGATCGCGTGTACAGCGGTGTCCCGGCGGGCTGGTTCGGGCGTCGCCAGGAGATCGAGATTGGTCACATGGCGGGCGACTCCAATATCGTCTTCTGGCTGCGGCAACGTGGTTTTGAGCCCACCCCCGAGCGGGTGAGCGCCATCCGGGCTCGCGCCAAGGCCACCAGCCGGGTGCTCGAGGAGAGCGAGATCCTGAGCGCGCTCGCGGGAAACTAGGGCGCGAGAACCGGGTTCGTCGCGCGGCACACGCGGGCGCGCAGGCCGTCGAGCGATGTGCCCGCGGGTGGGGTCAGCCGGATCATGCGAACGGTGCCCATCGCGTCGTTGAAGGCCAGCATCGCCGATGGACGCAGCGGAGCGCGCTCGTCAGGCGGGAGGCGGACGGTCTCGATGGCGCCGCCGTCGTAGGTGAGGCGCAGCGAGAAGTCGACCGGGCGGAGGTTCTCGGCCTCGATCTGCAGGTAGTGTCCGCGCGCGGGGACCGGCGCGTCGGTGAGGGCCAGGAGCGTGCCGCCGTCGCGAAGGCTCAGTACGCGGGCGGCGCTGGCGTCGGTGCAACCGCCGTCGACCAGCGGCAGGAGTTGGCGGAAGCCCTCGGCCTTGGCGAGAGAGGCGCCATGCGCGGCGGCCTGTCCGAAGAGATGGTTGACGCTGAACACCCACACGAGAACATCAGGCTTATGAAGCTTGAAGTTCTCGCCTTCGAGCCAGGAACGTAGCGCGCTGCCCAACCGGCCGTCGGCCAGCGTGATGTTGAGCAAGGGCGCGTCGAGCTCGGCCTCGAGCGCCTGCGGCATGAAGAACATGGGGTTGCCGAAGCTCGACGACACCATCACCACCTCCGGCTCGGGCGCGTCGGCCAGGAGGAGGCTGCCGTCGACCGGGGCGTAGTCGAGCACGTAGTTGGGCTGCTCGAAGTTCGATGTCGGCTTCGTCCCGCACGCCGCGGCCAGATCGGTGGCGAGGACGCCCGGCCGGGGACGATCCACGCCCTCGACGCGCAGCGCGGCGGCGGCCTGTCCGAGCCAGGGGTATTGCCCCTGCGCGCGAATGGTGCTCGCGATGAGCTGGGCGGCGGCCAGCGAGCCCTGGGCCGTGAAGTGGCCATCGTCGGGGCGGAACATCGCCTCGCCGCGCGTGGCCATCTCGAGGCCGAGGGCCATCAGGTCGGGGGCGCCGGCGCCCTGGGCCCGGAACCACTCGAGCGTGCCGGCGAAGGCCGAGCGATCGTCGAGCCAGTAGCGAGGCGCGCTAGACCGCGGTCCCGGGGCCAGCACGACTCGCGCGCGGGGGGGGATCATCACCACCACCACCTCGGTGCCGAGGGCCTCCAGCGAGCGGATCATTCGCGACATCTGGAGCATCGCCGCCGGCTCGGGCCGGAACTCCATGGGGCCGTTCTCGGGCGCCAACAAGTGGCCGTCGATCTCGCGCCAACCGAGCTTCTGGGCGGCCTCGCAGATCGGCGAGGCGAGCGCCGTCGACATCGCGAGCATCAGGTGCATGGGGCGGCCTTCTCGCCCCTCCCTAGCGCACCCATCCGTGGCGGACCAAGTCGCCGGCCAGCTAGTTTGCCTGCGAGGTGAGGACCGATGGCGTGGCTCTGGTGCCTCTGGTCTTTGTCGCTGGCGGCGGAGCCGAGGACCGACGAGGCCTGGCTGTCGCGACACGACGCCACTGCGGGGCGGGGCTCGCCGCGGCCCACTTGCCCCCCGCGCGAGGAGAAGGCGAAGCCTCGCCCCGAGCCGTCCGCTCGGGACTGGCCCCTCTGGGAGATCGACCTCGCGGCAGGCACCGGCCCCGCCGAGGTGCTCGCTGTCGCGCGCGCCCCAGCTCGGGTGGTGGAGCTGCCGCTCGGCGGCAAGGCGGACGACGTCGCCCGCGTGAAGTCGGCGCTGTCGCGACCGGGTGCGCGCGTGGGAATCTGGGGCGACAGCCACAGCGCGAGGGGGCCGTTTGTCAACGCGCTTCGCGCGGTCGTGCAGGGCGCGCTCGGCACCGGCGGTCTCGGCTTCGTGCCGGCGGTTCGACCTGGGCAGTACGTCGACTCTCCCGGCGTGACCGCGTGTGGAGTCGGGGACTGGTCACGGCGCGCTCCGGTGGGCAAAGCGGCCGAGCTGACGCAGGGGCTCGGTCCCCGCCTCGACCTCGTCGAGGCCCGCGACCCGAACGCCTACGGCTGGGTCTTCGCCAGCGAGCCCGTGTCACGCATGGTGCTGCTCTTCGAGCGGCACGCTGCTGGCGGGGCGCTCTCGGTGAGCGTCGACGACGTGCCCCCGGTGGCGGTGACGACCGCGGGGGAGGGGCCTGGCGCGGTGGCCTTCGACGTGACGGAGGGGAAGCACCTGCTTCGCTACGCACCCCGTGGCGATGGCGCGGTTCGGCTCTCGGGGGTGCTGCTCGAACGCGCCGGCACGGGCGCCGTGGTGGACAACTTGGCGGTGTCGGGGGCGGTCTTCGCGAGTTGGCAACGCGCCGCGCCCGCGTCGATCGGGGCTTGGGCCCAGTGGCTGCGGCACGACCTCGCCGTCCTCGAGTACGGCACCAACGAGGTGGGGGCCTATCGTTTCGATCGCGCGGCGTACCGGGTTGAACTCGCTGCATCTCTAGCGGCTTTCCGCGCGGCGCTGCCGGGCACCCCGTGCGTCGTGGTGGGGCCGCCCGACCGAGCGTGGGCGCGCGAAGGCGAACGTTTTGCCATCTTCCAGGGCACGGGCTGGGTGATCGAGGAGCAAGCCGCCCTCGGCCCAGAGTACGGCTGTGCCACGTGGAGTTTTCAGGCCGCGATGGGGGGCGCCGGCAGCGCCGTAGCGTGGCGACGAGCGACGCCGGCCTGGCTGGGGGCGGACTACATGCACCTCGAGAAGGCGGGCTCGGCCGTGGTCGCTGGGGCCTTCGCCCGCGCGCTCGGGCTGCCTACGGACGGTTCGAGCGCTGGCGCACGATGACGTTCTGCACGACGTGAAACAGGCAGAGTGCGCTCACGACGTAGCTGGCGACGGGCACGTGCTCGATCCCGGCAATGCCGAACCAGGCGAAGTAGGCGGCCGCCGCGATGTTCAGGCCCTGGAAAGCCCAGAAGGCGAGGTCGTTCTTGAGGGTGGTGATCAGCGTGCGGTTCAGCAGGAGTAGCATCGCGAGGCCAACGACGTCGTACGGGAAGTTCTCCGCGTTCATCAGGGTCCGATCGCCACGTTATCGAGAAGTCGAGTCTTGCCGTAGCGGGCGGTGGCAATGGCGCGCAGCGGGCGGTCGATCTGCTCCACCGGGTCGAGCGTGTCGGGGTGGACAACGGCGAGGTAGTCGAGCCCGTCGCAATCGAGGATGGCGCGTCCCTCGGCGATCCGCTCGGTGGCGGTGGGCGCGCGGCTCTCGCGCATTGCAAAAAGTGCACGATGTAGGCTCAACGCACGGCGTCGCTCCTCGCCCGACAGGTAGACGTTGCGCGAGGACAAGGCGAGGCCGTCGTGGTCGCGGACCAGCGGTCCGGGGACGATCTCGATCCCCATCGCCAGGTCGTGGGCCATCGACTTGAGCACGGCAAACTGCTGGTAGTCCTTCTCGCCAAACATCGCCGCTGTAGGCTGGACAAGGCCGAAAAGTCTGCAAACGACGGTCGCGACGCCCTGGAAGTGCTCGGGCCGCGCGGCGCCCTCCCACCGCGCCGTGATCTGCGACACGTTCACCGTGGTGCGGAAGTCGGGCGGGTAGAGGTTCTCCGGCATGAAGAGGATGTCGCAGCCTGCGGCCTCGCACTTCTTCGCGTCGCCCTCGGGGTCGCGTGGGTAGCGCCCGAGGTCCTCGGTGGGCGCGAACTGCAGCGGATTGACGTAGATGCTGACGATCAGGATCTCACAGCGCTGGCGCATGAGCTCAATCAGCGTGGTGTGCCCCCGGTGGAGGTAGCCCATGGTCGGCACGAAACCGACCTTCTTGCCGCGCGCGCGCCAGCCGAGGGCGAGCGCGTGCATCGTGTCCACCGAGCGGATGATGTCCATGGCGCGGCGCGCCTTATCCTACTTGCCGCCGCCGTAAACTTTGCCCGTGGTGTCGTAGGTGTGCTCGGGACCAGGGAAAGTACCGCCCTTCACCTCGGCCACGTAGGCGCGCCCCGCGCCCTCGATGATGCCGGCCAGCTCGGCGAAGCGCTTCACGAAGCGCGGCTTGAAACGTTCGTCCATCCCGAGCAGGTCGTTGCACACGAGCACCTGCCCGTCGCAACCGGCACCCGCACCGATGCCGATGGTGGGTATGGAGAGCAGAGCGCTAAGCTCGGCCGCGAGCGCGGAGGGGATCATCTCGAAGACGATGCAGAAGGCGCCAGCCTCCTGGACGGCCAGCGCATCTTCGCGAATACGACGCGCGGCGGTCTCGTCGCGTCCCTGCACCTTGAAGCCGCCCATCGCGTGGACGGACTGCGGCGTGAGCCCGACGTGGCCCACCACCGGGATGCCGGCGTCGACGCAGGCCCGGATCGCCGGCGCCGAGCGCACGCCGCCTTCGAGCTTCACGGACTGGGCGCGGCCTTGCTGGACGAGCTTCCCGGCCGACTCCAAGGCCTGCGTGGGGGAGAGCTGGTAGCTCATGAAGGGCATGTCGATGGTAAGATGTGCCCGTTCTAGGCCGCGATTCACCGCCCGCCCGTGGTAGGCCATCTCGTCGAGGGTCACGCGGAGGGTGTTTTCTTCACCTTGGACGACCATGCCCAGCGAGTCGCCCACCAGCACCATGTCGACGCCGGTGCGGTCGAGCAGCCGCGCCATCGCGACATCGTAGGCGGTGACCATGGCGATCTTCTCGCCGATGGACTTCATCTTCAGGATGTCGGGCGCCGTCAACCGGGGCATGGGTCCTCGCGGGCCGCGCCCCTTATCGCGGCAGGCCTAGGTGGAAGCCGCGCCGAAGAGACCCACCTGCTGCGCGCCGTTGTAGGGCGGGGGCGAGTCGGCAGTGGGGCGCCCCTCGATCCAGCCCGCGATCATCGCGAGCACCCGGGCACGGGCAGCGGGGTCATCGACGTAGTCGATCACGTCGGTGCGCACGACGTGCACCGGGCAGAGGGTCCACTGGTCCCACAACCGGTAGTACCGCTCGCGCAGGTCGTCGAGGTAGGCGGCGGGGATGATCTGCTCCGCTGGGATGCCGCGGCGCGCGATGCGACTGCGGATGATCTCGGTGTCCGCGTCGAGGAAGACGACGAAATCCGGCCGCAGCGGCGTCTCGTCGAGCAAGCTGGCGAAGCGGCGGTAGAGCGCCAACTCGTGGCCGCTCAGGGTCATCTCGGCGAAGAGGCCGTCCTTGGCCATCAGGTAGTCGCACACCGTGAGCGGATGGAAGAGCGAGGTCTGCCGAGCCTGCAGCTGCTGGGCGTAGCGGTTGGCCAGGTAGAACATCTGCGCCGGAAAAGCGAAACGTTCAGGATCGGCGTAGAACCGGGCGAGGAAGGGGTTGTCGTCGGCGGGCTCGAGCACCAGCCGAGCGTCCCAGTCGCGCTCGAGGATGCGGCACAGCGTGGTCTTGCCGACCCCGATGAGCCCCTCGATGACGACCAGTCCTCGCACGCTCGCCCCTTAGCCCGGCGCCACTTTCCGGGGTGCCCCTTGACGCCACCCCGCTGACGGTCGTCCGCGTGCCGGTGACGGACGTCCGTCGTTTTCGACAGCCGCCGCGACGGGAGAAGGCTCGTTTTCCGCTGGCACGAGCCGTGCCAAGCCCCGGGGCGGCGCGCCCCGTCGGGCGGCCAGGAGCAAATCATGCTTGGATTGAACAAGGCTTTTCTCATCGGACACGTGGGCCAGGACCCGGAGATCAAGACCTCACCGAACAAGGGTACGACCTACTGCAAGCTCACGCTCGCGACGCCAAATCACAAGAAGGAAGGGGAAACCTGGGTGGACCACCCCGACTGGCACCGCCTTACCCTGTTCGGCTTGCCGGCCGAGCGCGTGGCGAAGTCCGTGAAGAAGGGCGACACCCTCGCGGTGGAGTGCACGATCCGTCATGGCAAATGGACCGACAAGGACGGGCAACAGCGGTACGAGACCTCCCTGCTCGTCGACCGGGTGCTGTGGACGGTGCCCAAGGCGCAGCGCGCCGAGGAGTTCGGGAGCGGCCGTCCGCCCGGGCAGCCGGAGGATTTCCCGGTGTCGGCGCCCGAGGTCGACCAGATCCCCTTCTAGACCCCCATTCCGAGCGCCCGTCCCCAGTCGCGGAGGCGTGGGGGGCGGGCGCTTTTCCATTCTGGTGGCCGCAACCCTTGACGGAACGCGCGTGATCGCTAGAATCGCGCGCCCCCGACCCTCCCCCGGAGTTTCTGATGTCGATGCTACGCGTGCTCGCGCTGTCTTTCCTCGCCGCTTGTACCGGCGGCGGCGGTGGCAACGAGGCCCCCAGGGAGATCGTGATCGGCCAGTACGGCTCGCTCACCGGGACGGCCGCCACCTTCGGCATCTCCACGAAGGAGGGCATCGAGATCGCCACCGCCGAGCAGAACGCGAAGGGTGGCATCGCCGGCGTCAAGATCCGCATGGTCGTTGAAGACGATCAGTCCAAGCACGAGGAGGCCGCCACCGCCGTGAGCAAGATCCTCAGCACCGACCACCCGGTGGCGGTGCTGGGCGAGGTGTCCTCGTCGCGCAGCCTCGCCGCCGCGCCGCTGTTGCAGAAGGCGGGCGTGCCGATGATCTCCCCGTCGTCGACGAGCGAGAAGGTCACCGCCGTGGGTGACAACATCTTCCGCGTGTGTTTCATCGACCCCTTCCAGGGCCAGGTGATCGCCGACTTCGCCTACAACGACAAGCAGATCCGCAAGGCGGCGATCCTCAAGGACGTGAAGAACGACTACTCGGTGGGCCTCGCACAGGTCTTCACCGAGCACTTCACCAAGTTCGGCGGCACGATCACCGGCGAGGAGGCATACAGCGAGGGCGACTTCGACTTCAAGGCCCAGCTCACCTCGATCATCGCGGGCCAGCCCGAGGCGTTGATCCTCACCGGCTACTACACCGAGGTGGGTCTCATCGCGCGCCAGGCTCGCGAGCTCGGCTTCACGGGGATCTTCCTGGGGGGCGACGGCTGGGACTCCGAGAAGCTGGTCGAGCAGGGCAAAGACGCGATCATCGGCGCCTACTACACCAACCACTACTCGGTCGACGACCCGAGCCCTGCCGTGCAGGCCTTCATCCAGAAGTACGAGGCCGCCTACAAGAAGAAGCCCGACGGCCTAGCGGCTCTCGGTTACGACGCGGCCAAGATTCTCTACCTCGCGATGGAAGACGTGGCGACCGACCCCAAGATGGCCGAGGCCTTCGCGGACCGTTCCACGGTTCCTGCCACTGAGGGCAGTCGCAAGGCCGCGCGGACGGCGCTGCGTGATCGGCTCGCGCGGATCGAGGATTACCCGGGCGTCACCGGCTCGATCACCATCGACAAGGACCGCAACGCGGTGAAGCCGGCCGTGGTCGTGGAGGTGACGGCGCAGGGCCCCAAGTACGTGGCAACCAAGGCCCCCGCAGGGAGCGCGCCTGCCGCGCCCGCACCGGCGATCGAGGTCGCGCCTGGCCCCGAGGGCACGCCCGTCCCCGCGCCGCCCGTCGGCGGCGGGGTCCCGGCTCCCGCCGCGCCGCACTAAGCCCACGTCGTGACCCAGTTCGTCCAGCAGCTGGTGAACGGGTTGTCACTCGGCGCGATCTACGCGCTGGTGGCACTCGGCTACACCATGGTCTACGGCACCCTTCAGTTCATCAACTTCGCGCACAGCGAGGTTTTCATGGCCGGGGCCTTCGCCGCCATGGTGGTGGCGATCCACGCGGGCGTGGCCGAGAATCCCACCTGGGGAGGGGTGGCGCTCGTCGCCGTTGCGGCCATGGTGTTTTCCATGGTCCTGGCGGTGGTGATCGAACGCGTGGCCTACCGGCCCATGCGAAAGTCGTCGCGTCTCAATGTGCTCATCACCGCCATCGGGGTGTCCATTTTCCTACAGAACGTCGCGCTGGTCGGCTTCGGGACGGTCTTGCCCTTTCCGGAGATCGTGCCCCGCACGGGCTGGGAGATCGGCGGCGTGCGCGTGAGCCTCAACAATGTGCTGATCCTCGGCGTCACGCTGGTGCTCATGGTCGGGCTCACCTACGTGGTGGAGCGCACCAAGATCGGGCTCGCGATGCGCGCGGTGTCGCACAGTCGCGACACGGCCGCGTTGATGGGCATCCCGGTCGACCGCGTGATCGTCGCCACCTTCGCGGTGGGCTCCTTGCTGGCCGGCGCAGCGGCCTTCTTGTTCTGCATCGAGAACCCCCGGGTCGACCCGGCGATGGGCGCGAACATCGGGCTCAAGGCCTTCGTGGCGGCGGTGGTGGGCGGCATCGGCAGCATCCCCGGCGCCGTCGTGGGCGCAATTGTGCTCGGTCTCGCGGAAACGTTGGTGAGTGGCTACTTCACCTCCACGTGGCGCGACGCCATCGCGTTCCTCCTCTTGATTGTCGTCTTGCTCTACAAGCCCTCCGGCCTGTTCGGTCGACACCAGGTGGAGAAGGTATGAAGCGTGTCGTGATCGCGTATGCGCTCGTGGCGGCGGCGATCGCGGCGGTGTGGGCCATCGAGATCTACGCGATCCCCTGGACCGACGCCTACATCACCAACGTGCTGCTCCGCATCGGCTTCAATGTGCTGTCGGTGCTGGGCCTGTCGCTGGTGCTCGGGTTCACCGGCCAGTTCTCGCTCGGCCACGCGGGGTTCATGGCCGCAGGCGCTTATGGCGCGGCCATCCTCAACATGCACGCGGGTCTCCCCGCGCCACTGGCGATGGTGGGGGGCGGCGTGGTGGCCGGGCTCGCGGGCGTGGTAGTGGGCGTGCCGTCGCTGCGCCTCTCGGGCGACTACCTGGCGGTGGTCACCCTCGGCTTCAACCAGATCATCATCGTCATCATTCAGAACACGCCGCTTCTGGGGCAGGCCGCCGGCCTCACCGGCGTGCCTCAGGTCACCAACTTCGGCTGGACCTTCACCTGGGTGATCCTCGCGGCGGTGTCGCTTCGCAACCTGCTCGACAGCCCGCACGGGCGTGCCTTCGAGGCGGTGCGCGACAACGAGATCGCCACCCGCTCGCTCGGGATCGACACCACCCGCGTGAAGGTGACAGCCTTCGTGATTGGCGCCTTCTGGGCCGGCGTGGCGGGATCGCTCATCGGCTTCAACCTCTCGAGCATCTTCCCCTCCCAATTCCAGTTCGACCGCAGCATCGAACTGCTCGCGATGGTGGTGCTCGGCGGCACCGGCTCACTCTCGGGGCCGGTGCTCGCGGCGGTGGTGCTCACCGCGCTTCCCGAGGTGCTGCGCGACATCCCCAACGCCGACCGCTACCGCATGATGGTGTACAGCGTGCTCCTGGTGGTGATGATGGTGCTCCGGCCGCGGGGGTTCCTCGGCAACCGCGAGCTGAGCGACGTGCTCGTGGGCTTGTGGCGCCGCGTGCGGAAGCCTGGACAGGTCGCGTAGGGAGCCAGGGGCGAGGGCGCCTGGCCGCGACCACAGGATACCGGGCTGGGTGCCCGCCGAATTCCTGAACTGGTCCCGTCGTCACCGGTGCACACCCGCGCAGTGGGTACACCCCGCGAGCGAGGACGAAGTCGCCGCCATCGTGAAGCAGGCCGCCGGGGCGGGACAGGCGGTGAAGGTGGTGGGCGCAGGCCACTCCTTCAGTGCGATCGCGATGACCGATGGCGTCTTGATGTCGCTC